>CAYTGC010000330.1:0-5479 GCA_964437195.1 uncultured Myxococcales bacterium
TCGGGCAGCAGGCCCTGATCTTCGGCGTACAGCAAGAACACCAGGCGCATGATGACGGTGAGCAGTCCGCCGTAGATGTGCTGATGGCCGTCCTCGCTGCCGATCAAGTGGGCGAGCAGGCATCCGCGCGTCGCTTCATCGGCGGCTTGCAGGCCGCGCAGCAGCTCCCACAGCGCGCCAAGGACTTGCCCGGACAGGCGGGTGGATACCTCGCTCTGGTACTTGCGACTTTCAGCGAGCACGTCGAGCAGCCGCGAGCCATCGGGAGCGGAAAAGACGCGGTGCTCGCACAGCAGCATGTGCAGCGCAGAAAGCAGCGGACGACCGGGGACCGTCCCGAGTGCGGCAATCGGAAAGCCAAGGTAGCCGCTCGTCTCGTTCTGCGGGGCGTAGACGAGGCGCAGCTCATCGCCGTTACACAGAAGGCCCGCCGCAACCTGGGTGCCGCGCAGCAGTCGCTCGAAGCGAGCGTGGGGACTGGCGGACCAGCGGTCGGCGCGGTGGTCGCCGGGCTCCGCCGGCACCTGATCGAGCGGCGTGCCGGCATCGACCACTTGGATGAGAAGGATCGGCTGCGCGTCGGCTGTCCCGGTGCCCATCGGATCGTAGACGGCATAGGTGGGACGCAGCGTCTCGGCATAGGACGACAAGGTGACGGACAGGGAGTCGGGCAGCGGGGGACCAGCGGGCGAGCCCGCCAGATCAGAAGCCGACCAGCCGAGCACCTCTTGGGCAAAGCGCGGAAAGTCGGTAAGCCGCAGGTCGCCATCGCCGCGCAAGGTGGTTCGGGGCGCCAGCACGGCTTGCAGGGCCTGCTGCACCGGCAGGATGTGCTTGTCTAGGACAAGCTGGGCTTTGCACAGAGCGGGGGCGGATACGACCAGACCGACCGGCTGAACCAGGCCCAGCCAGGACTTGTGCGCTTCTCGCTGCGGATCAAACGATTGTTGGGCCATGGCTTAGCTCGACAGCGGCCAGAGGTAGACGACGCCGACCGCTTCGATGCGGGTGGCGCGGACGTTGTAGCTGCGACGGATTCGATCGGGCTCGTCGGCTAGCTCGCGTTCGATGGCGGACAGGCGGACCTTCCAGTAGCGGCTGTCTTCGCCAAGCTGGCGGGCTTCGTCGGCATCGAAGGCAAGGCGACCTTGGCGCGACTCTTCTTCTAGCTGCTGCTGGCGCTTTTGGATGCGGTCGCGCTGGGACTCCAGGATCTTGGCCATGTCAGCGGCTTCGGCGGCGGCTCGCTTGCCTAGCTCACGGGTGGCGCGGTCGGCCAGGGTCTTGGCGCGGGCGTCCAGGCTGGGGGTCAGGGTGGCGACATCCAGGCTGGCATGCTGACGCAGGCGACTCGCAAGGGCTGGCTCCACTTCACGCAGGCGGGGCTGGGCCAGGGCCTCTTCGATCTGCCGCAGGACTTCGGCCTTGCCTTCTTCGCGCAGGGGCGAAAGGGCGGACTTGTCGGTGCGCTGCTCTGGGGGAAGCCATGCGGCAGCGGTGGCAAGCACTTCATCGTGAAGGCGGGCCCCGCCTTCGCCAAACAAGGACAGGCGACCGAGCAGGACGACATGCGGAATGGCTTCGACACTGCGCAGGACACAGGCGCGGCGCAGATCATCGTCCCGAAAGCCCTGGGACAGAAAGCGGCCCAGCAGTCGCTGAACCAGGCGGTGCTCTAGGTGCAGGTGAACGACATCGCCATTTAAGTTGCCGGGATCGCGGAACACGACGGGACGAATCGGCGACTCTCGCCGCCAGTCTGCGGGGCTCTGACCTTTTTTCCGGGGCAGGCGCAGGGAGTCGAGCGTGGTCGCCCAGGTGGGATCGGCCCCTTTGCGTAGCTGGAGCTGCGGAAGCTGCCAGCTTGCCCGGGCGGGATCGGCGGCGGCTTGGCTGGGATCGCTGGGCTGTAGCTCGTCGGCTCCAATCGCTTGCAGCGAGGCAGACAAGGCATCGCGAAAGTGGCGGTCATCCAGGCCGATCCACTGGCGGGACCGCTCTAGCTGCTCGCGCAGGTCACGAAGCTGACGATCCAGTCGCTCGCGCCGAGCGCTGGCCTGCGCGTGACCCATTTCCCACAGCAGGGTGCGCACGCGTCCAGGGCTGCCTGGCTCGGTGTCGATGGAAAGCGCGGGCTCGCTGGCCTGGCTCGGCTCGCTCGGGTCGCTTCCCGGATCGATCGATTCCGCCGAGGTGGTGTCTACCTGATGAATGGCATGGGTCAGCTCTTCGATGCGCTCGTGCGCAATGCCCAGGGCCAGGGCTTCATCAATGCGCCGCCCGACAATCGGTGCCAGGCTGCCCAGCTCTTCCTGGATCGTGCGGGTCTTGCTGACGATGACATCCAGCACGCGATCTTCGGCGCGCTGCGGCAGCACAAAGTACATGCAGCGCACGACCGGGGACTGCTGGAGCTTGCGGTCAATGCGGCCATTGCGCTGCTCGATGCGGCTGGGGTTCCAGGGAATGTCGAAGTGAAACAGGTCGGCGCAGTTGTTCTGAAGGTTGACGCCTTCGCGGGCCGCATCGGTGGCAATCAAGATGCGGATCGGATGACGCTGGGGATCGGCGTTCCAAGCGGCCTTGATGGCTTCGCGGCGATCTTCGCCAATGCCGCCGTGGAAGGTGGCGATGCGCTCACTTGCGCGGTCCGATTCAGAGATGGCGTCGCCCAGCACCTGCTCTAGGTAGCGCTTGGTGTCGGCGTACTCCGTAAAGATGATGACGCGGCGAGGCAGCCACTTGGCATTGGGCTGGCCGAGCGTGGGGCACTGGTGTTGGCGAATCCAGCTCAAAAGGTAGGCGACGCGAGGATCTCGGTCGTAGCGGCTCTTTGTGGCGATGTCCGCCATCTGATCAAGCAGCGCGCGCTCCGCTTCGGTGATGGCGCTGACCACGCTGGCGGCCTGCATCTGGGCATCGGCTTCGGCTTCGACATCGTCTTCAGGCAGATCGGCTCGATCATCATCGCCATCGGGGGACAGGGCCAGCAGATCGAGCGCGTGCGCAGGTGGCAGGTGCGGCTGCGGATGGGACGCTTTGCCGACCGCTGCGCGATGGATGTCGAGGGTTCGCGCAAAGGCTTCAATCGATGACAGAAGGCGCTTTTGCAGCGACAAAACGACCAGCATCGCGGCGGCTTGCTGGGTCTTCTTCGCGGAAGACAGGCGCTCTTCTCGGGCGCGGCGATACTGCTGAAGGAGCTGCGACAGGGTCAGCGCTGGATGGTCAGCGGGAAGGTCGTCGATCTCGATGCGAAGGATCTGACGATTGGGAAAGGACTCACCGAGCGCGCGGAGATCCGACTTCAGGCGTCGCACCAGCACGGCATCGCGCAGCTTGGCATCGACAGGCACTCCACGCACAAAGCGCTGCGGGTCGAGCAGCTCCAACAGGGCGGAAAAGCTGTTCGAGTGTCCGTTGTGCGGCGTCGCAGACAGAAACAGCTTGTGCTCAAAGCGCGGGGCCAGGTCGCGCATCGCACGGGTCAGCTTCGAGTCCACGGCATAGCGACCCCCGCTGGCCGGCGCGACGTTGTGCGCTTCATCAAGGATCAGCAGCGAACCGGCGGAAAACTCTCCGAGCCAGTCGCGCAGAGGCGCTGCGTACAGCTCATCACGAACCAGCGCGTGCGACAGGATGAAGCGAGAGTGGGTCTTCCACGGATTGACCGCGTAGCCACGCTCGCGGCGGACCTTTGCAACAAAGTCGCGGTCGTAGATCACGAAGCTGAGTCCGAAGCGCTCCTCCATTTCATCGCGCCACTGGCGAACGACGGAAGGCGGAACGCAGATGACGACGCGGCGAACCTTCTGCCGAAGGGACAGCTCCCGCAGGATCAGGCCCGCTTCAATGGTCTTGCCCAGGCCCACATCGTCGGCAATAAACAGGTTCACGCGCGGCATCGCTATCGCCATCCGCAGCGGCTGAAGCTGATACGCCTTGACCTCGATACCAGCGCGATACGGAGCCTGAAACAGCTTGGGATCGGTCGCCGTGACGCACGACCAGCGCAGGGTGTGCAGATAGGCGGAAAACTGGCGAGGATCATCAAAGCCTCGGCTGGCGATGCGATCCCAGTCGGTCTGTCGCAGCAGTTGCGCATCGACTTCGCGTTCCCACAGCACTTCCAGCGGCTCACCTTGCGCGTCGTCTTCGATGCAGGAAAGCCGGACGCGCGTGCTGTCGCCCGACTTCGGTGGCAGATCGACGCCTTCGACCAGATACTGCCGGGACCGCACCCGCACGATGTCGCCCGTGGCGGGAATCATGGTTGCGGCTCCAGTGCAAATGAGACAGTGGCAACAAGGCAGAATGACGCAGCGTCAGTCACGGTGGCTCCTACGTGGCGCACCGTATCACCGCCACACGCGGACGGGGAAGCCTACGATTGATGTAGCCCCCGCTAAAAGCGCCAGCGAGGAGTGCAGACCGCGAAGGGAGCGCGGACAGACTCTTGCAGTAGGAATGCAGCCGCTTGTACATCCAGCTCGGCGAGGGTTGCTTGTCTCTGTCCGCAGACGGGGGCGAACTGGGACGCGGTGGTGTATAATGCCATTCAACATGCCAAGCTCATTTCCCATCCTATATGCCATTGCGATATTTATCTATGTCAACACAGGACTGTTTGAGTGTTGTGCTATCGCAAACCCACAGGAAGGACATGATGCGAGTCCACGGCTTTCTATAATCCTTGAAGGTGCATCATTTCATGGCATTGACAGAGTCGAACTGAGCGGTCACAATGGCAAAGAGAACTTTCGCTGTCAAATACACAAACACAACAAAGCAAATTCGAAGCTTCCATTATGCAACACCATTTCTAGATTAAAAGCTAAAACGCCTGATCTTTACTCCTTTTTTCTCCACATATGGAGAAATCGAGACCCTCAACCCATAGTGCTTGGACAGACCGTTTCTCTAAAAGGTGATGAAATTGAAATAAAGGTCATATCGAATTTCTCAATTAATCAACCATGCATGAGTAGCAGCAAATATGGTCACATCGCATCGTCCCTGGAGCTATTCAGCATAGAAGTCGTCAGATGGGCTCCCCCAGACTTGGTTTTGGAACGCATATGGGAACCAAAGGCAGACGGGACACCGTTGTATTATATCAAGAACGCTGGAAAGCAAACTTGGCACGGAGTAGCGAATCTAGGACACTTTTATGGTCGCATTGAAGTCTTCGACAAACAGTCATGGCGTCCGTATCACCGTGGTGGCCTCTGTGGCACTGATTTAGGAGGGCCAAATCTAAATCCACATTCCCAAACAGTAAGTAGCGAGGGATCTTTTCTCGATACTCCAGCGCGCTTTTTGCCTGGTAAATATCGCTACATGCTAGCAATCTCGACTGAACCGTTCGGCCCCTACATTCTTTGCAACTATCTCGATGTAGGTGCCCCAAACCTGCAAAGTAAAAATATTTATTGGCTAGTGGATGAGTTTGTCATCAAATAGAATGATCCTTTGGCGG
>CAYTGC010000331.1:0-5456 GCA_964437195.1 uncultured Myxococcales bacterium
CGGCTGTATTCGTCGTCGTCGGGGGATCACTTCTACACGACCAGCGCTGCCGAGCGCGACAACGCGGTTGCAAGCTACGGCTACCAGAGCGAAGGCGGGGTCGGATACGTCTTCCCAAGCCCCTAGTCAGCGGGGGCTTGGTTTGGCGGCTTAGGACTGGCTCTTCTGTTTGGCGAGGTAGTCGCGGGTGATGCGGGCGGCTTGGTCGTAGCCGTCGCGGATCTGATCGACCATGAACTTTTCGATCCTGCCACCGAGAAGCGGGACCGATACCTTGATCTCGCCGGCAAACTCGCGACGGCAGCGGCCTGGTCCGAGCGGTGTCACCGCGAACACTCCTTGTAGCTGGAAGCGATCGCGCATCACGGCTGGGTCGATCTTGACGTCCATCTTGGACTCGGCCCGGTAAAAGACGTCGATCTCGGTGTAGCCAGTCTCTTTGACGACCGAGGTTGCCCAAGACGGAACGGCCATATCGGGCTCGAGCTTCACGGTCCGATGCAGCTTGCCGCCGTCTTCGCGGCGCTCGAGCACCTTCCAGGTCTTCATCTTGAGACCCCGGAACAGCTCATTCTCAAAGGCTTCTGAGAAGAACATTGCCCAGAAGCCAGCAGGCTCTACGTCAAAGTCGTGAACGAAGCGGAACTGCATCAAGGCACCTCGCGCAGAGTATGGGCGGCGCTAGCCGAACAGCTTGCCAAGCTCTTTCTTGATCTTCTCTTCGACTGTCCCCTTGATGGGGGTCAGGGCGAACGACAGGTCGAGGGCGACCTTGATGAGGTTCGGCTCGATGCGGATGGTGCCACTTGCGCCAGAGCGCTCGACCTTGGCTTCAGTGTCAGAAACCCACTTCGAGGTCAGCCCGTACTTGTCCGATAGATCCTTGCTGAGCTGATCCAGCTTCTGCTTCGCTTCGGCGGCGGTGACAGTGTGCTTGTGGGTGATCTCAACCTTGGGCATCGGCGTGTGCTCCTTGCTGTATTGGGCGTTGTAAGGGCCGCAGGGCGGTCTGACGCAGGCCATTTTGCTTGTCCTGCCAGGTCAGGATCTTCGCCGCTACGTGTCGCTATATCATGTGCTAGCTTGCCGCCAAAATGGACAAGTTAAAAGCCCCGGGCACAGACGATGCCGTCCCCCCCGCTCTCCGCCTCACGCGCTTTGCTTCGTCGGGTGGTTGAGCGGCCAAAGTAGGTCCGGGTGACCTGCACGCACTCCTAGACTCCTTTTCATCGAGCCGTCTTCCCCAAGCCGCCGAGCAGTCCGTGCTGGTCGGAACCGAGACAGGCGACGATGCCGGGGTGATCCTTGTCCGCGATGCGGGCGAGCGCGGCATTGGGCTGGTTCAGACGGTGGACTTCATCACGCCGCTCTGTGATGACCCGTTTGTGTATGGCCAGATTGCGGCGGCCAACTCGCTGTCCGATGTGTTCGCGATGGGTGGGAGACCGATCTCGGCGCTCAACATCTGCGTGTTTCCCAAAGAGCTAGCGCCGACTGCAGCGCAAGGCATCCTGGCCGGTGCGAGTCAGAAGATTGCGGAGGCCGGTGCGGCCCTGCTTGGGGGTCACACCGTGCGTGGTCCCGAGCTGCTCTTTGGTCTTTCAGTGACGGGGCTTGTGGATCCTGGGCGGATCTGGCGCAACGTCGGTGCCAGACCGGGGGACCGGCTGCTGCTCACCAAGCCACTGGGGGCCGGGCTCTTGGCGACGGCGTATCGGCGGGGCCTGGTCCTTCCCGAGGAGCTTGCGCCATGGCTGGCTGGGCTTTCGACGCTGAATCGTCGGGCGACCGAGGTTCTTCTGCGCTATCCGGTGTCGGCAGCGACGGATGTCACCGGCTTTGGTCTGTGTGGGCACGCACTGGGGATGACCGGACGAGGGGACGTATCGTTTCATCTTCGCTGCCAGGCGCTGCCAACCTATGCGGGAGCGCTGCGTCTGGCGGAGCTTGGGGTGACCTGTGGGGGGGCGCAGAACAACCAGGCGGCGTTTTTGTCGCAGGTGCAGATCGATGCCGCGGTGTTGGCAGCGCAGCGCGAGCTGGTCTTTGACCCACAGACTTCGGGGGGCCTGCTCGTGGCGCTGCCTGCGGATTGCGCAGACTCTGCGCTCGCGGCGCTTGCCGACGACGGCGTCTTTGCGGCTTGCATTGGCGAGGTCAGCCCCCGCAGCTCGCACCCCTTGCTGATATCTCCATGATCGGCACTGTGTGATGTGAGGACTTGGTCCGTTTCACCCACACAGAAAAAAGAAACAGATTTAGAGATTTTTGCGACAGGCCAGGGCCCGCCGCATCCGTATAATAGATATCGCATGAGCGAGGAGAAGGCTTATGAAGCTTGACTCCGAACCGGGCGAGCGGACCCAATCCGAGCGCTATCGGAGTTGGCTTCGTTCAATCGCCGAGGTTGCCCAGGCGGTCTTCTTGCTCGTCGACGCAACCGGGACTTTGCTGGACGGAGTCAGCTATGGGAGCCTGCAAAAGCGCCTGGGGATCGAGGAAATCACCCCAGGTAAGCCGCTCGCGCTGATTCTCCCACAGCTGGCCGATTCCCTTTTGCAGAGCCTGGCGATATGTCGGCATACCGGTCACCCCCAGATCGTTCAACACACGCTCGATGAAGTCAAAGGGGTTTTGCTCCTCAAAACAGTAATTTCACGACATCACCATAACTCGTATTCCATTGCCATAAAGGACTCGCATCTCGAACGCACGCTGGCGCTCAAGGTGGAATCGCTGTCGGCGGACCAGCGGCAGACCATTGCGCTGCTGCATGAGATGGACTCGCGCTACCGCACGCTGTTCGATGCGCTGAGCGAGGGCGTTATCTTTGCTTCGCGCGAAGGTCAGATCCTGGCCGCCAATGAGGCCGCAGCGCAGATCTTTCGCACCAGTGTGGCGGAGCTGTCCAAGCTGCGTCTCGATGAAGAGCTGCCCTTTGAGGTTCTCGGGGAAGACCTTCAGCCCTTGCCCAAAGAACGCTGGCCGGTGTTTGTGACGATGGGCAGTGGGCAGCCGCGACAGGCGGAAGCGATGGGCATCAAGTTTCCATCCGGTGACGTGGTGTGGCTGGCGGTCAACAGCAGGCCGCTGTGGCGCGCGGGTGAGAGCGAGCCCTATTCGGTCGTCGTTTCCTTCTTCGACATCAGCCTGCGGAAACAGCTTGAGGCAGAGCTCCTGCATCGGGCGTTTCACGATCCACTGACGTCGCTGCCCAACCGCAGCTTGTTTATCGACCGGCTCGATACGGCGATTCGGCAGGCACGTCGAACCGGGGAGCTGGTGGCCGTGTTTTTCTTGGACCTCGATGGCTTCAAGGTAATCAACGACGTGCATGGACACGACGTTGGGGACCGTTTTCTGCAAGGCGTGGCGCATCGGCTGTCCCAGTCGCTGCGAGATGGCGATACGGTGGCTCGCTTTGGCGGCGATGAGTTCACCATCCTTTTGCCGTCGATCGTGACGACCGATGATGCGCTGCGGGTCGCGGAGCGTGTGCTTGAAGAGCTGCAGCGACCGATGCTGCTTGCGGGCCACACCCTGAAGGCGGCAGCCAGTCTTGGCATCAGCTTGTATCCACACGATGGGCAAGAGTCGGCTGCCCTGCTTCGCAATGCCGACCAAGCGATGTACCGGGTCAAGTCGAGTGGGCGCAACGGCTGCCAGTTCTTCCGTCCCGAGATGAACGTCAATCTGATACGGACGCCGACGCGCGAAGAGTCGCTTCATCAAGAGCTGGCCCAGGGGGCCTTAAAGCTGCGTTACCGGCCCCTGATGGATCTGGCAAGCGAACAAGTCGTTGCGTGGGCCGTGGAGCTGTTCCGACCTGGCGCCAACGTCTCCTCTGAAGACAGGCCGAGCCAGGTGGCGGTGAGCGATGAAACGGCGCCGCTTGTCCTACAGGTCATCTTGGAGCGCGCGTGCCAAGATCTTCTGAAGCTTGGCTCCCGCAAGCCGATTCCACCGCTGGTGGTGCGTCTCGACGGACGTCATCTGGTCGGCAATACGGCGCTCAAGACTGTCGCGTCGGTGCTGGAAAAGACGGGCATCGCGGCGCAGCTGATCGAGCTAGACGTGCTCGCGCCGGGGTCGAGCGTAGACTGGACGCTGGTCGGGGAGTCGCTGTGGCAGCTTCATCGACTCGGGGTTCGCATCGGCATGTCGGCATCGCCCAGTACGACGGTGCCACTGCTCCAGCTATCCCAGCTCCCGCTGTCTTCGGTTGCGCTGCCGGAGCCACTGTGGCGGCGATGCCTCGAGGATTCGCGGACCTTATCGGCCTGTGAAGGTCTGGTGGCGCTGGCGGATCGGCTCGGATACATCGTCAGCGCAGGCGGCTTGCGAACCCAGGCCGAGCGGCGGCTGGTGCACAAGCTGGGCTGCCAGCGAGGCCATGGCCTTCTGTGGCCAGCCCGCAGTGAACTCAACGAGCCGATCTGACCGCTGAGCTAGGCGGCTTCTACTCGGCGAGATCGCCCGACGCGGCAGCGAACAGCGCTTTTTGTGCCGCTTGACCGCGCGGGTTTTTTTCGGAAGCCCAGTGCGTAAGAACGGTCCGGGCTTCCTGACGGATGTTTCGATCGGCATCAAACTGGGCAATGTGGCCCAGCAGCGGCGCTGTTTCCGCAAACCCCAGTCGGCGGAGCGCGAGGACTCCAGCGTGGCGCGCTTTGGGCTCTTTGCGGTGCATTACGGCCTCGATGGCTGGCAGCGCAGCTCGGCCATGGCTTGCGATCGTCCGCAGCGCTTGTTCTTGGACATCTCCGCTGGCGGTCGCGAGCAGCTCGATGCTGGGCTTCAAATCAGCTGGCTGCTCCAGACAAGCGACCAGAAACATCGCCGACACAAGTCCAGCCCGCCCAGGTCGAGCACGCGGTATAAGACGCTGCGGCATCAGCCTGCGATCCCGAGCTTATGCCGATACCACGCAATGGTTGCAAAGAGCCCTTCCTCGAGGTCAAAGCGCGGTTCCCACCGGAGCAGCTCACGGGCCTTGGTGATAGAGGGAACGCGCAGCTCGACGTCGGGATGGTCCCAGCGCACAAACTCAATCGGTGACGACGACTTGCACAGCTCTTTGATCAGCTTGGCCAAGTGATACACCGTCACCGTCGAGCGTGGGTTGCCGATGTTGAACGCTTGGCCCCGCGCCTCGGGGATGCCCAGCGTCAGCAGCGTCGCATCGATGATGTCGTCAATGAAACACCAGGCCCGGATCTGCGCGCCGTCGTTGTGGATGAGCAGCGGCTCGCCCTTGAGCGCGCGAACGATGAAGTGATGGACTGCGCCTTCGCCGACCTGCCGTGGGCCGTAGATGTTGAACGGACGCACGCTGACCGCTGGAAAGCCGTACTGGCGGTGGTAGGTCATGGCCAAGTGCTCGGTGGCCAGCTTCGACACTGCGTAGGTCCAGCGGGCTTCGCCGACGGCACCGACAGTGGTAGCGTCGAGTTCGC
>CAYTGC010000332.1:0-5452 GCA_964437195.1 uncultured Myxococcales bacterium
GGATGCGGACCTCGGCACTCGATTCGAGGTTGACCAGGTGATACCAGCAGCCCTGCGCCATGCCGATGCCACGACGAAGCTCGCCGAGCTTCCCTTGGCGCGGACCCTGTCCTGCTGCGGCGCGACTGCCCCAGCCGAAGGCGGCGGCCACCCGCTTGCGCTCCTCGCGGCGGGCTGCATGGGTGTCGTTTTTGTCGCGCAGGGTCAGCGGATCGATGCGCAAGCGCTCGGCCAATTCGTCCATGGCCTGCTCAAGTGCAAAGACGCCTTGGGGATGTCCGGGGGCTCGGAAAGCGGCGAGCGGACCGCTGTGCGTAAAGACGTCGTATTCCTCGACGTAGATGGCGGGGCAGTCATAGATGGACAGTGCCGGGCCCGCAAAGCCAGCACCCGCCCCGGCGCCACCGTGGCCAAAGCCCTTGACCTCGATGGCTGTGAGCTTGCCGTCTGCCGTTGCTGCCAGCGCCACAGTTTGCTCTGAGCCTGGTCGATTGCCCACGGCGAGGTGTTCTTCGCGTCGATCGAGCATGACGCGCACCGGGGCCTTCGCTGACTTGGCCAACAGCGCGGCGAGCACCCCATAGTTGCCAGCCCCGAACTTGGCACCAAAGCCGCCGCCCGTGTAGTCGGTGATCACCCGCACTTTGGCTGGGGGCAGGTTCAGGGATTCGGCCAGGTCATCGCGGACTGAAAAAATCCCCTGTGTCGATGCCCAGACGGTCAGCTCGTCCTGCGCGGCATTCCATTCGGCAACCAGACCGTGTGTTTCGAGCGCCGAGTGGGTCTGGACCTGGGTTCGATAGGTCGCGCGGATGCCCTGGGGGCCGGCGAGCAGCGCTTGGGTCACCTGGCCGGCCTGCTTGTCTGTGTCACGACCACGGGCGGTGCTGCGCTTGGGGCCTCGGACATTGCCGGTCTGCGGGAGCTTGTCCTTGCTGCCCCCGCCACCTGCTGATCCACGGGAGGTAACTGGCTGCTCGAACACCTTGGGTGCCCCTGGCTTGCGGGCTTCGACTGGGTCGATGACAAAGGGCAGTACGTCGTAGTCGACTTTGATCTGGGCGAGGGCGGCTTCGGCCTGCTCTTTGGTCTGTGCGGCTATCGCAGCAAGCGGCTGACCGTAGTACAGCACGCGGGCGACCTGGGTCCCCTTGGGGCTTCCGTCGTCCGCAACCCCGGCCAGATTCGGGAGCACGACGGCGGCTTTGACGCCTGGCATCTGCAGCGCGGCGCTCGGGTCGATTCGATGGACCCGCGCACTGGGATGCGGCGAACGCAGAATCCGTCCGTGCAGCAGTCCTGGCCGACTAACATCGCTGGTGTAGTGGGCGCGACCGCTGACTTTGTCCTGGCCATCAATGCGTGCGGTGGCCTTGCCGACCTGCTGGAGCTTCTGGTTTTCGGGCCATGCGGGCGGCGACCCATCGGGCACCTCACGCGACTCGCTGCCCAGACCCACACCGACGATACCAACGGAAAGATCGAGTCGGCTCACTTGGCGGCTCCTTTGGCGGCGGCCAGCGCTGCGGAAACGATGTGGGGATAGGCACCGCAGCGGCAGAGGTTGCCGGCAATCGCGCCACGAACCTCCGTTTCGGTGATCCCGGCGAGCTTGCCCTCGGCCTTGGCTTTTTCGTGCAGCGCCGCGCAGCTCATCAGCATGCCGGACGTGCAGTAGCCGCACTGCAGGGCGTCCTTGGCGACAAACTCCTGCTGGAGGGGATGAAGCTGCGTCCCCTTGCTGAGCCCTTCCACGGTCGTAATCGCCGGGGCTTCTTTGCCGGGCAGCCCGGCGACGTCAAGCGCGAGCGTCATGCATGCAAGCTGCGGACTGCCGCCGACCAGCACCGTGCAGGCGCCACAGCCGCCGCGATCGCAGCCAATCTTGGTTCCCGTCAGACCGAGCTTGTCGCGCAGGACTTCGGCCAGCGTTTCACGGGGCTCTACCATCAGCTTCTGCGGCTTGCCGTTGACTTGGAATGTCACTGGGACGGCGCCGGGGCCCAGCACCTGGGCTGGTCCTGCTGCCGCCTGGGGGGCTGCTTTGGCCGCCGGGCTGGGAGCTGGGATGGACATGAGCGCTGCGGCAGATGCGGCACCGCCCGTGTGCAGAAGAAAGCTTCGCCGAGACACCTCCGTCAGTGATGCCGTGGCCGAGGAATCGTCAGCCGGGCTGGACACCAACGAGGCTACACTGGGGAGATTGGGATCGCCCTTGCTCATGGCGGGACAATACAAAAAACCGGGTCCACAGGGAAACGGAAGCGTGGGGCTTGCCCATTCCTTCGTCTTGCCCAACTTGGGCGCTCACGCATCAAAAGCAGGCAAGGAGAGAGACAGCATGAAGCGGGGCTTGCGGGATCTTTCGCACTTGGCGCTGGGGCTTTGGCTTGGCTGGCTCACGGTGGCTTCGACAAGCTGCTTGGGCCAGGCGATTGAGCAGCCAGACCTCGCGCTCGCTTGTACGCAAACCGGGCCGACCGCCTGCAAAGCGGACTTTGGGATGACAGGTCCAATCGACGGGATGCCGCCGCCTGCCGATGGGAACTCGCCTCCTGCCGATGGGATGATCGGGCCGCCGGGCTGCATGCTGGATGCCGATTGCAAGATGGCTTGCCCGATTGGGTCCAAGGGCTGCATGTGCGCCACCTTGCCCATGCGGATGAGCAAAGGCTGCGTGCCGACCTGCACGACGACTGCGGACTGTCCGACGCCACCTATGGGCACGGTGACGTGCGACACCACCCAAGGGGCCTGCATCGCCAAGATGTGAGTCGAGCGGGGCCGGGACCTGGGGTTTTTCGGGGGGCTAGGGCCACTCAGAGAAGGTGTCGCTGACCAGGCCGTCTGGGCTGGTTGCCGTGACCGAAAACGAAAACACCGCAGTGGTCATGGCCTTGGTCTTGGCGTTGTTCACTTGGACCAGCGTCTGTTCGAGCGGGATCGGTGGGGACTGGGTCAGCGCTTCGAGCAGTGGCGACACCTTGGCGGTGAGCGGGGCGGCGCCAAAGGCCATCCGGGTCGTGCTAAACGATGACTTTTCGTCGAAAGTCAGGTCAGCCGGTTCCCAGGCCGAGCAAAACTCCCCGCAGCCTTTGTTGGGCAGTGCCAGCTTCGCCTTGACCTTGGTTCCTTTGGTGAGACCCCAGCCCGACAGCACGAGCCGTGTCTCCGGGGTGCCGTAGATTCCGACGATCTCCCGCTGGACCGATGTGATAAGCGGTCGCTTCATCGTGATGCAGCCGCTGCGGGTGTCGATTGGCACGACGGTGTTCTGATCTTGGAAGGTCTCGGGGGTAAACTTGACGGTGACCGAGACGGGCGGGGTCAGCAGCGGGGGATTGCCATCGATGTGGATGCGGCGAATCTGCTTTATGCACGAGCCGCTGGTGAACGCGAGATCGACAAAGCCGACATTGTAGCCGCCAGACTCAGTCTTCGGCGGGTTCAGAACAAGTCCAAAATCGAAGCTACCGCTGGCAGTGTAGGGCTTTAAGTCGAGCGTGAGCTCGTCGGTGTTGGAGTTGCTCTGGGTTGGAGACTCCAGGGCTGCGTTGACGTACAGGGTGTCAACCGTGTCGTTGAGCCCAGCAATCGTGATGGTGAACTGCGGGCGAGTACACGAGCCGAGGAGCAACCCAATAAGAACGAGTGGCGCGGTCCGGTGGGAGAGCGGCATGCGTGTCTCCTAGAACGTGAGGGAGAAGGAAATCTCGTGGGTATCACCAGCTGTTTTGGTCCGCGCGCGGTCAATCAGGACGCCGGCGGCGATGATGCCGCCACCCACTGCTGCACCTGAGATCAGCAGCCAAAACCACGCTGTTTTGTAGAAGGGCTTTTTGTACTTGCTGAGCTCCTTCTGAACTTCTTCGCGACGGGCGCGCTCTTCCGCGAGTTCCTTTTCGGTCTTGGCGTTTTGCTCGGTGAGCGCCAGCTCGATCTGCTGCTTCTCTTTGACCTGGGCAATCAGCGCGTCGAGGGTCTGCACATAGCCTTTGGATTCGGGGACCAGCGCATGATCGGGATAGGTTTCGATGAGTTTTTGGTAGGCGTTGCGGGCTTCGACGGGCCGAAGGGCTTTGCGATAAGCCTGGCCCGCATTAAACAGCAGGACTGGCTGCGGCCTTTCTTGATGTGCGGCCATCAGATGGTCACCGGCCTCCGAGTACTTCTGCGCCTGAAATAGCTGTTTGGCTTGGGCGATGTGCTGGTCTGCCAACGTGGGGGGGCTGACCGGGTCGCTCGGCGGGTCACCCGCAGCGAGTGAGGTTGCCGCCAGAAACAGCGCCACGGTGAGACAGAGGAAACGGATCCAGCAGAGGGATCGATTCGTCATGGAACGGCCTCAAGGCAATAGGCTACGGATCTCTCCACACGCCAATGTCGGCGGACGCCTTGTCCGGCTTGGGCGTTGGCTTGGCGGGCTTTTCAACGGGTGCAGCAGCGGTTGCTGTCGAGCCGTCTGGCGCTTGCGGTTTGCCGCCTTTTACGACCTTGCCCGGCTTCTTCTTCTGGGCCTTCGCTGCCGGGTCCGCCTGGGTGGGCTCGGCTGGGTCTGGGCCTGCCTTCTTCTTGGTGAGGTCCACTTTGGCGGCCACTTCGGGGACGTCCGGGGGCTTCTCGCGGACGTCTGTCGACTTGGTCGGAGGTTCGACTCGTACCGGCGGCGTCGAAATCGTTACATCCGTGCTCGGCTTGGGCGGCTTCTTGGTTGGCACGGCGAAGATCGCGATGAGCAGTCCGATGAGCAGCACGCCGATGGTACCGATCAGAATCGGGACGCTCAGCTTGCTTCGTGACGGATCTTGCAGCGTATGGCTCTGTGCCGCGGGATACTGTGACTGTCCGCCGCTGCCGAAACGCGGTACAGACTGCGGACCGCTCCCGGTGCGAGGCTGTGAGTGTGGGCCGCTGTGACGACTGCCATCCCCGAGCGTCGCTGCGAGTGGGTCGGCCTGAGCCGCTTCGGCGATGCCCGTCTTGCGCGCAACCTTGGGAACGTGGATTCCTTCGACGAGCGGAGCGGCCTTGCCGCTGACTTCTGGAAGCATTGCCTCGAGTCGGCGGGCAATCTCCGACATCGGCGGGCGCTCGGCTGGGTCTTTGCTGAGCATCTCGGCGATCAATCGGTCCAGATCGGCGGGTGCATTGGGCGCGAGGTCGTGAAGCCGCGGGGCCGCCTTGAACATGTGCTGGCGCATCAGCGCTGCCGCGGTATCGGCCTGGAAAGGAAGTCGTCCCGTCACCATCTCGAACAGCATCGCGCCCAGCGCGTAGACGTCGACCTTGGCGCTGAGATCTTCCCGGCCTTCACACTGCTCTGGGGACATGTAGAGCGGTGTTCCGAGGATCATTCCGACGGTGGTCTTGCGCACCGGCCCGTCGAGAAACTTCGCGATGCCGAAGTCGAGCAGCTTCACCCGCTCACCGAGCGGCGCGACCGTATCCGGCA
>CAYTGC010000333.1:0-5450 GCA_964437195.1 uncultured Myxococcales bacterium
CGCCGGAGCTGCGACGACACCAGTTCTATGTCTACTCTGGCTGGCCAGGCGGACTGTTTGGCTCGGCCACGGTTCTCGGAACCAGACCAGGCGGAGCCATCGCAGCGGCCTGGGCGAGCCTCAACGCACTCGGAGAGGAAGGGTACCTGCGGATCGCGCGGACGATCATGCAGACCACTCGCACGTTTATCGACGGAATCAACGCGATTGCGGGTCTCAAAGTGCTGGGCAAACCGGACTGCGGCGTCCTGGCCTTTGCGTCGGATGGACCGGATCTGATGGCCATCGCCGACCAAATGGAAGACCGCGGCTGGCACATGGATCGACAACAGCTTCCGACGGCGGTCCACCTAACGGTCACCCCAGCACACGCCCCCATCGTCGAGCGCTATTTGTCCGATCTGCGCGAGACGACGGCGTACGTCGCCGAACACCCAGAGCTTTCGTCGCAAGGCACCGCGGCGATGTACGGAATGCTGATGCACATTCCTGATACCGCGATGGTAGACGACTTCATTCTCACCAACTTCGACGCGCTGTATCGCCCCTAGGCTACAGCCAGCCAGCTAACCGCCGAGCGGCAGAGAAATGCGGAAAATCGTTCCGCCCGAGGGACGATCTTCAATCCAGACCCTGCCACCATGTGCCGCGATGTAGCGTCGGACGAGAAGGAGCCCAAGTCCCGATCCCTCGTGCTGTCTCGTCGCTGAGTTGTCGACTTGGTAGAACGCATCGAACACCTTGTCGTGGAGGTGAACGGGTATGCCAATGCCGTTGTCGCACACCGCCAACAGGATGCGCGGCTCGCCGCTGTCGGTCGTCGTAACCTCGGCGCGAATTTCGACCTCACCCTCATCGCGCGTGAACTTGATCGCGTTCCCGACGAGGTTCTGCAGCACTTGGCGCAGCTTGTCGCGGTCGGCCTGCATCGTCGGCAATTCGTCGGACACCATCAGCGACAGCCGCGTCCGTTTGCGGCGAAGCTGCGGACCCAGCGCCCGCACCACATCGGACAGTAGCCCGCGGAGGTCGACCGGCGTGCGCACAAGCTGCACGCTCGACACCTCCAGGCGCGAGACGTCAAGCAGCTTCGAAATCAGCTGATGAAGCTGATCGCTCTTGGCCAAGATGGTGTCCAGATACTCACGCTGCTCGTCGCTGATCGGCCCGGCCATGCCCTCAATCACCATTTCGGTGTAGCCAATCACGGACGTGAGCGGCGTGCGCAGCTCGTGGGAAACGGTCGCCAGAAACGACGCCTTGATTCGCTCGGAGTCTTTCATCCGAGCCACCGCTTGCTCGAGCCGCTGCGACTTGAGCTGAAGTTCGAGATACGCTTCCTCGACTTGCAGGTGATGCAGCCGCGTCATCAGCGTCCGTCGAACTGCCGACGAAAGCAGCGTCTCACTCATCCGAATTAGGTAGTGCGCTGCGCGAAGCGACTTCGCTCGAGACTCACTCCCCGTTGGCAGCGTGCAGACGATGTAGCCCAGCTCCTCACCATCGTGAAAGAACACCGCACCGAGATACTCTTGCCCGTCGCTTACTCCAAGCTGCGGGGCCCCAGAAGTCAGCGCGGACAGCACACCTTTCGGCGGAGGCTCGCCCACCACGGCCGTCCCGTCGAGATCGACGAGAGCCAGGGCACAACCGACGTCAGATGCAGCCCGCAGGAGAGACAATTCTTCGTCGGACAGAAGCGACCCCAGCGACACGGAGATCAGCTGACAACCATCGCTAGGCAGCACTCCGCTGGCGTTCATGGCGTCGCTCCTTCCCGTCCCGGCTCGCGGAACTGCAGCCGCTGCCGCAGCACGTCGAGAAGTTGCGACAAATCGAGCCCCAACAGCGCCAGCGACTCCCTTTCGTGCATCACCGTCGGCCACAAAAGGCGCATCAGATGGATCAGCGTATCGACGACCCCGACTCCCCGCTCGGCGCAGGCCGGGATGACTGCAACGTCGCTGCGTCCCATCGGAAGCCTTTGGGCGGCAGAAAGATCCGTGGTCGCGCAACGGCCGTCGGTTTTGTTGAGCTGCATCACCATTGGCATCGAGTCAGGCGCGCGGCCGTTTTCCCGAAGACTGCTGCGGAGTTCGGCAAAGCTGGCGGCGTTTTCCTCCACTGACAACGTACTATCAGCGACAAAAACAACCCCGTCGGCGCTCCTCAAGAGCAACCGCCGGGTCGGCTCATACATGAAGTGGCCCGGGGTGGCGATAATGCGCAGCTTCAGTCGTCCATGTTCACCGTCGAGAACGATCGGGAGCAGGTCAAAAAAGTGACTGGTTTTGTAGCTCGACTTTTCCGGCGCACAGTCGTCATTGCCCGTCGGACTATCAACCAAAAGGAGCCGACTGCGAAAACGGTCGGGTAGCCGCGAGGCAAGACGACGCAGGTTGGTCGTTTTGCCTGATCCTAGAGGGCCGCAGTAGACGATCTGGACGATATGGTTTCGATTAGGTGGCGCCATGGCGGAACGTCGTGGACTTCGCTACGGATTCGGGCGGAACACCGTAATCACTAGTATGTGCCCTACTCGGCAAGGTCAAAAGGGCGAACGTAAGAAGTTCGTCCATGTCAGAAACCAAAACGATCTCCAGCCGTCGCCGAAGTGCAGAGGGGAGAAGTCGTACGGCTGGCTCGCAGTCACGCGGCAAGATGACGGTCTTTAGACCCGCTCGGCGCGCTGCCAGCAGTTTTTCCTCAATGCCACTGACCGGCAAAATCCGTCCGTGCAGCGTCAGCTCGCCGGTCATCGCAACCCCTGGCTTGACCGCAATCCCCGATAGAAGACTGGTCAAAGCGACAGCCACTGTAACGCCCGCCGACGGACCATCTTTGGGAATCGCACCTTGGGGTACGTGTACGTGGATCTCACACGGGCTGGCTTCGACGCCACGATCACGCAGCCAAGCACGCGCGAAGCTCAGAGCCGTCTGGGCCGATTCACGCATGACCTCACCGAGCTGGCCGGTGAGATGCAAACCCGCCGATCCCGACAGCCGCTGCGTTTCCACCGTGAGGATTTCGCCCCCAACCGGTGTCCACGCCAGCCCGAGCGCAGCCCCGACCCGTCCGCGCGGCAACGACCGCAGCGGCGGAAGCGGCGGGGTCCCCAAAAAGCGCAGAACTTCACGCCGTGAGATGAGAAGCCTATGTGGTCCGGATGTTTTTTTCACCCCACGGAGCGCAAGCTGCGGAGCTTCCCGCTGATGCACCGCAATCTGAGGATCGAATGGCAGGTGAGGCTCGTCAGCATCTTCTTGCTCGACGATCTGCTTGGCCAGTCGACGACATATCGTCTCGATCTGCCGAGTCAAATCGCGCACGCCGGCTTCGCGGGTATATTCCGTCGCCAGCGCACGCAGCGCGGGTTCCGAAAAGCGAACGTCATACGTCGGCAACAGCCCAGTATCGGCCAGCGCACGCGGAATGATGTGTCGCCCCAAGATGCCGAGCTTTTCATCGTCGCTGTATCCTGAAAGCTGGATCAGCTCGAGTCGATCGCGGAGCGCATCTGGAATCCGTTCGGGGTTGTTTGCCGTCGCAATAAAGAGCACCTCAGACAAATCGAACGAAACACCAAGGTAGTGATCGCGAAATGAGGCGTTCTGCTCCGTGTCGAGCGCTTCCAGCAGCGCCGCCGATGGGTCACCGTGGGCATCGACACACAGCTTGTCCAGTTCGTCGAGAAGCATGACCGGATTGCGCGCCCCAGCCTGGCGGATACCGGCCACCAGTCGGCCCGGCATTGCACCGACGTACGTTCGCCGGTGGCCGCGAATCTCGGCCTCGTCGCGAATCCCGCCGAGCGCCACACGGACAAAACGTCGTCCCAGCGCGCGGGCCAGGGCTTTCGCCAGCGTCGTCTTGCCAACCCCAGGTGGACCGCACAGGCACAGCACCGTTCCCAACCGACGTGGCTGGCCGACCGCGTTCTTCCGAAGCTTCAGCACGCTCACAAACTCGAGCAGGCGCTCTTTGACCGCATGAAGACCGAAGTGCTCTTCATCCAAAAGACGAGCCACCTCTGCCAAATCGAGACGGTCTTGCGTCAGAGTCTGCCAGGGCAGCTCACAGAGCCACTCAAGCAGCCCGCGAATCACCTGACCCTCGGCGCTGTGCGGAGCCATCGACGAAAGGCGCCGAAGCTGTACATCGGCTTCGGCTTGCACGTCGGCAGGCAAGAGCGCCTGCTGAAGCTGGCGTCGCAGCTCGCCCAGATCATCGCCTTCGCCGTCGAGTTCCGAGTGAATCTGCCGAAGCTGTTCGCGCAGAAAGTGCTCACGCTGGGCCCGGCTGAGCGAGTCGCGGGTCTTGGCGCGAATGCCCTCTTGCAGCTTGTGCAGCTCGATTTCTCGACGAAGTTGCGCAGCCAGCTTTTGCAGTCTCTCACGCCCACTTCGAAGTCCGAGCAGGACTTGCCCTTCGGCGACAGGCAAGCTCATGCTGGCAGCGAGCAGATCGGCGAAGCGACCCGGCTCGGTTTCGTCGCACTCCGCAAGCAGAGGCAGAAGTTCCTGGCTGCGCAGCTTGCCTTCTCGGAGCAGCCGCTCGACATCTTCTCTCGCTTGACGTTGGAGCGCGGCCGTCTCGGCCTGCGTCGCCAGCAGATGACCCGCGATCTGGAGACGAGGCTCCACGACCGTGTCCTCCTCATCGTGTCGAATCGACACCGTCGCCAAAATCGCGTCCTTCGAGGGAACAACCGCCATCACCTGGGCCCGCGTGAGTCCCTGCACCCAGACCTTCAGTCGACCGTCCTGCACTTTTGCGCTGCGAACGATCGTCGCCACGGTGCCAACATCCCACAGCGACTCCACCTGATCCGGGCTGTCATCGTCAGATCGCCGCTGCAAGCAGACAAACAGCAGCTTGTCCTCGGTCGCCTCGGCCTGATGCACGGCCTGCATCGACAGCTCTCGTCCGACGAGCAGAGGCGCCTGCATAAACGGAAACAGGACCAGATCGCGCGTCGGCAAAAGCGGCAACTCAAGCTGTTCCGGCTGGCCGACACGGTCACGCCGCTGCTCGAGTTCAGAGTTACGAGAGAGCGGATTGGGCATTCAGGCTCCGCATGAAGGATATGGGTCCAAGTCGATTCAGGTAGGAAATCTACCTACGATGGTAGCCAGCGCGGCTGGACTCGCAACATCTGTGCATGTCTTCACATGGCTTTCGCGTGGAGAATGCACCGTTCGTGACGAAACCTTCCGGCAAGCCGCTGGCTGGCATCGCGAAGGAAAGGACCCCGATTCAGTGTCCTTCCATACCAAATCACCACCGCGCAAAAGGCTGGCAAGCGGCGCGCAAGATGTGCGAAAATGATCTCATGCAAGTCGGTTCGTCCGCATCGCTGGACGGTCTCTGTGACCGGCTTCTGCGCTCTACGGCTGCGTGCAAGGTGTTGGTCTGCACGATCGAGGGCGCAGTAGTTGCACACGCTG
>CAYTGC010000334.1:0-5436 GCA_964437195.1 uncultured Myxococcales bacterium
GCCACAAGTTTTGCACAATCTCTCCACGAGCTTTCCTTTGTCTCGCCAAAGCCACTGCAAGTTCACTCGCTAGTCTTCCTTTCATCACGTCGAACAAGTGGGCGTGACGAAGGAGAACGCGATGAAACGACTTTGGGCCCTGCTTGCACTTCCCTCCCGCTATCACTTCCTCGGGAGCCTCCTTATCGTGATGGTGGTCAGCTCTGCGATATCAACGCAGATGACCGATCGTCGAAACTTCGCGAGCAGCGAGCTGCACCGCGATGTGATGGATCGCTGGGGCGCTCCGATTGTGCAGCCTGGACCGTCGGTGCGCTTCGTACCAAGTGGCGCTGTGTTCAACAGCTTGGCGGCGCTGCCACTCGATTCCCAAGAGGTCACGGTGTCCGCAGCGATGAACTACCGCAAGCGCGGACTGGTCTACTTTTCCGGCTTTGACTTTTCCTTTCGTGGCGACTACTCCGCGACAAATACAGAGGGGCGCGACATCGACATCGCCTTTGTCTTTCCGATCAATATGGAGAAGAACAAAGTCCTCTTATCCAATTTGCTGTTTTCCGTCGACGGAGAACAGAAAAAAACAGAGCTGGACAACGGCAGTGATCGACTTCTATGGACGGGCCGCCTGAAGGCCGGCGAAAAGGTCTCCTTCCGGGTGGAGTTTCGCGGTCGTGGTCTGGATGCGTTCACCTACAGCCTCGATCCGGCGGCTCCTGTTCGCAACTTTCGGTTGGGAATCCACATTCAGGGCGGGGACCACTTTGACTATGCCGATGGGGTCGTTCCTGCCACCGAAAGTCGCGTCAAAGGGGATGAAGTGTGGCTGACCTGGAACTATCAATCCCTTCAATCAGGCATTCCGGTCGGAGTGATCCTTCCGTCGGAAAAATCGTATGACCATCTGATCGCAACCATGGTGCGACGTGGCTGGGCTCCGTTCCTGTTGTTCTTCTTCGGTCTGACCGCGCTCTGCATCTACTTTGCGCGACCGCTGAAGATCTACGAGAGCTACCTGATCGCTGCCAGCTACGGACTGTTCTTTGTCCTGCTTGCCTACTTTGCCGCCTTCATGAGCTTCTACCCAGCGTGGGGTCTGTCACTCCTCGTCTCCGGCGGAATGCTCGTGCTCTACCTACGTCGAGTGCTTCCGTCTACGGCCCAAAGGTACGTCTTCGGACTCATTGTCTCGTCGCTGTGTATTCCAACTGCAGCGGTGTTCTTGCAGGGCTACACCGGGCTTGTCTACACGCTGGAGATCTTGGCGCTCCTCGCCACGATGATGGTGCTGACCACGCGTCCTGCGGTTCGTGAACTGATCGAGCGGCTGCTCAGTCCCGCGGCTGCGGAAGGAGAGTCCCATGCTGCGTAATTCCCAATCGAGTGGCCTGACCGTTTGCTTTCTTGCTCTCTGTTTTGCGTCTGCACTTTCAACAGAATCGGTGGCACACGCCGAAAATCCATCGGGATCCCCGAGTGCCACGCTGCCTCTGTCCGAAGTGCTACGGCTCTACAAAGCGAGCGAAGTGAAACACGAAAGTCCCGATGCCAGGCCCCCGATTCGCGCCAGCGTCAGCAAAATCGAGCTGTCGGGCAGGCTTCTGGACAGTGCAGTCGATGTCTCTGCTCACGTCGAGCTGTCCGTTCTGGAAGCGGAGGGCTGGGTGTCTGTTCGCCTGTTGCGCAAAGACGCAGGACTGCGCATCACCAAGCTTCCGCAGATCCAAAATGGCGTGCTCACCGTCGTGGATGGGATGTTGACGTTTTTGACCGACAAACCCGGAACATACTCGTTTGATCTGGGTCTGCTTGCCTCTGCCCAGGTCAAAGGAGCGAGACGTACCGCCGAGATCACCTACGCCTCTGCGGCGCTCGCGGCTCTCAAGCTTCGGTTCGATGAGAACCTGTTTGCACTTGGCAACACCGATCGAATCGAAGAGGGAGACGGCTTTGTGCTCTATCCGCAAAACAATCGCTTCGAGGTAAGCTGGGACCGCAGCACCAAGGCCAGCCAAGTAGCCAAGCAGACCGCCACCCGTCCCCCGATTGAGCCGGTGATAAACCGTGCCTACGCGTCGGTGGTCTCGACTCTGGAAGGCAGGCGGATCATTCGAGCGCTGTATGCACTTCAGTTCGAAGGCGCGCGCACGATCGACTTTGCGATTCCTGACAAACAGAAGCTCGAAAAGGTGTTTGTCAACGGCGCAAGCGTTCCCTTTAAGACGACGGGGCGGACACTCTCGCTTCCGGTTCAACCGGCCCGGGCCGGTGATGAATCCGCCAAGGTCGAGCTGCTTCTCGTCGAGCAGCAGGGCGGATATGCCCTCTCAGGAAAGCTCGACTACAGCTTCCCAGCGGCATCGTGGAACATCAGCGATCTGTTTGTGACCTTGAGTCTGCCGCAGGTGTTCAACTACCACTGGGAAGGGGGAAGTCTGGCCACCGTCGAGAGCGCAAGTGACGCGGAGTTTACCCAGAAGATTCCGACACCAGGCAAGAGCATCCACCTGCACCAGCAGCTTTTGTCGAGCGCTGCGACGGCACGAATCGCCTACACGGTGGATCTGACTGGCAGCTACTATCGCGCCGGAAAAGAAACCGAAAAAGCAGCCGATCCCACCATGCTACGGTCAGAGTAAGGTAAGTCCATGAGCCGAATCTTGGTGGTCGATGACGATGGACACATCCGCGACGTGATGCGCTTTACGCTTCAGCAAGGTGGATTCCACGTCATCGAGGCAAAAGACGGTGCGGAAGCACTTCTGCGATTCGACGGGGGAGGAATCGATCTGGTGGTGCTCGACATCGTGATGCCGGAATCCGATGGACTCGAGGTGTGTCGGCGGATTCGTGCCAAGAGTCGGACTCCGATCATCTTTGTGAGCAGCCGAGATGAGGAGCTGGATCGCGTGCTTGGCCTGGAGCTTGGCGCCGACGATTATCTGGTCAAGCCGTTTAGTCCGCGTGAGCTTTTGGCCCGCGTCAAAGCGGTGCTAAGGAGACTCCTTCCAGAGTCCGGTCCACCGTCAGAAAAGCGCGACATCCAGAAGCTCGGATCTTTGGAGATGGATCTGGGGCGACACCGCTGTCTGTGGATGCAAAAGGAAGTGATCTTGACGGTTACAGAGTTTGCGCTCCTGCAGTCGCTGCTGGCATCCCCGGGGCGGGTGTTTTCGCGCGGTGAGCTGGTCGATCGCGCGTACGGTCACGGCCATGTGATCACAGAGCGAACGGTGGACTCGCATGTGCGCAGGATTCGCCAGAAGCTGTCTGCCCACGGTGTCGACCCGATTGAAACAGTCTACGGGCTTGGATATCGGCTCAAGGAGTCGCTGTGAAGCTGAAAGGACACGGGCTGCGAATTTCGGCGCTGCTCCTGGGGGCGAATGCATTTGTGCTGCTGGTGCCGCTTCTGTCGATCGTCGCGCTGCGTTTTTACGAAAACTATCTGGTAAGGCAGACCGAGCGGCAGCTCATCGCACAGTCGATTGCCGTTGGAGAGATGTGGCGGGAGCTGTGGCTGCGTGAACAGGGAATCGATCCTGCGCTTGGGACTCCACCCTTTCGTCATCCCGGAAAGGAGTCCGAGCCATTCATTCCCATCGAACCCACGAGCAACTTGCGCAGAGGTGTGATGCCTCCCCAGCCCGAGCCGCTGCGCGTTGCGCCCCCGCAAGACTCGCCTGAGTTGCGGGCCGGAAAGAAGCTGGAAGCCCTGCTGGCGCGGATGCAGGTCTACAACCTGAGCGCGGTGCGTGTGCTCGATTCCCAAGGCTGCGTTGTGGCGACGACGCGAGGGGAATCGGGACTATGTCTTGACAATCTTCCCGAAGTCCAGAGTGCGATTTCCGGGCGCTATGCATCCGTAATCCGCGAGCGAATCAGCGATGAGCCGCTGCCACCTCTGTCCGATGTTCGGAGTCGCGGATCGGTGCGGCTGTTTACCGCGCTGCCGCTGTTTTCCGATGGAAAAGTCGTCGCAGTCGTTCGTTCTTCTCGCACCAGTCTGGATGCTCGGACGTCGCTGTGGCACAACCGTCGCGGACTCCTTCTGGCCGTCTCTGCCACGGTTTGTGCGGCTGTACTGGTCAGTCTTCTGTTTGCAGCCTTGATTGTTCGCCCACTCCGAAAAATCACCAGTGCCGCCGAGGTTGTGGCCCAAGGTGGTGCTGCTCCGCCCTTGCCGATGAATCTGTTTACCCCAAGTGAAATTCAGAAGCTGAGTGCGGCACTCGAGACGATGACGCGCAAGCTTCGGGAACGCGCGGACTACATCGCGCAGCTTGCCGCCAACGTAAGCCACGAGCTAAAGACTCCGATCACTGCCATTCGGGGGGCGGCAGAGCTTTTGCGGGATGAGTGGCAAGGAATGACCGAAGCGCAGCGTCGCCAGTTTGCCGACAACATCGACTCCGATGCAGAGAGGATGCAGCTGCTGGTGATGCGACTCTTGCAGCTTGCGCAGATCGAAAACGCGCCGGATCCGACGGAGAGCATCGCAGTTTCCGACTTTTTTGCGGCACTTCGGAATCGCTATCCCGCGGTCGATTTCGTGCTTGCCAGTCCTCCCAATCGGATTCTCATCAGCGGAGAACATCTGCGCTCGGCGGTGGTGAACCTGATCGAAAATGCGCTGCGCCATGGCGAAGGAATGCCGGTGACCGTGCGCGTTTCGGCAGAGCGTGACCGTCTGCGAATCGATGTCGAGGATCACGGTCCCGGGATAAGCCCAGCCAACCAGCCAAGGCTGTTTCAGCGCTTTTTTACGACCCAGCGCGACAGTGGCGGAACCGGCCTTGGCCTGGCGATTGTGCGTGCGGTTGCGGAACGGAATGGGGGCGAGGTTTCCTTTGCAACCGGTCCGCAGGGAACCACCTTCACTCTGCTGCTTGCATCGAGAGTGTAGCGGACTCTGTTGACTTGTGCGGGCGTAATGTACTGCGAACCGGAGTGGCTGGGGGTTCTGTCCCCATTGCCACCGAGAAGCAGACGCGGCATAGTGCGCCGCCATGCGTTGTTCTGCCTCTGTTTTCCGACCAATTGACAGTGCTGACGAGTCACCGATCTTTGTGATTGGGACTGGGCGTTCTGGGACGACGCTCTTGCGGCAGATGCTCAACGCGCACCCAGACATTTACATCGCGCATGAGTCCACGTTCTACAGTCAGCTTCGACTGACTCCCAAGCTCATTCCGCTGGATGATTTTCTGCTGCGTTATTTCGATACGTTCTCTTTTGCGTGGATGCGGCTCGACCCGCGGGAGGTGTTTGCTTCGCTGCCGCCTGGGCTGTCGCTCCGTGACGCGTACATCGCGTATCGCGAGATCTTGAAAGCGAAAGCCATGCAGCGTGGAAAACGCCGCTTTGGTGACAAAAATCCTCTTGATACCCAGAACCTAGAGCGGATCTTTTCGGACTTTCCTTCCGCGCGCGTGATCT
>CAYTGC010000335.1:0-5402 GCA_964437195.1 uncultured Myxococcales bacterium
CTTGCAAATGACCGGGCAGTTCCATAGCCTTTAAGATCACATTAGGGACTTGGCCGAGCTGGGTTTTCGTCGGAGAATCGAAACTCCGTCTGTGTAGACGCGGCCCACATATGCAGTATCTCTTACCGAATGGGGTTCGTTGGTTATGCGAGTGATAGCGGTGCGTTGGGCGGAGTTAGAGACGGCAGTCGAGCGCAATGCGCCCGACACCGAGAGTTTCCTCGATACCCGCACGGGTGAGGTAATTACCCTCGTCGAGTCTGCACCGAATGTCGAAGAGCTGCGGGCCAAAGTGATGAGTGGCGGCGATGCCTATCTGCGCGTCGAGCCAGCCTCCTCGCGAGAGCAGTACAAGTGGATGGAGCGATTCGTCGCCGGTGTGACCGAGCCGGTGCTTCGCGAGCGACTCATCATTAGCATTGACGGCAAAGGCGCTTTTCGGCGCTTTAAGGACGCGCTTCTCAACTATCCTGTCGAAAGAGAGCGCTGGTTCGCCTATCGAGGCGAGCTACTTCACTGGCACATCCAAGAGTGGTTCAAGCGCGACTCTCTCACGACGCCGGAGCCGCCGCCTTGGGGCGTTGTGGCGCAGCCGGTCGAGACAGAAGTGCAGTTGCCTCGGCTGACACCGACGACCGAAGCTCCAGGTGATGGCTATCGGCGACAAGCGCGAGACGTTTTGGAGCAGCTGCCGGCGGCAGAGCTTCCTGCTGCGATTGCCTTCCTCGAGTTTCTCAAGGATCGGGGGACGGGTGATTTGTCTCGTCCGCGTCCGCCGTCGGGGCGACCCAAGAACGGCAGCACAGGAGTCTAGTCTAGTTGCCACCCGTCGGTTTCATCCTCAAACGAGACCAGCCGCAGTCGGTGCAGCTGTGCGAGCAGCTCACACATCTTTTGCGAAGCCGAGGACAGACCGAGCTGGTGCTTCGCGATCACATCCAACTGCCCGACTGGCTTGCAACCACCAGCGAGACAGATCTGCCGACGGAGCTGGCGATGCTGGTTGCACTCGGTGGCGACGGAACGATGCTCTATGGCGCTGGTCTTTTGGGCAATCGGGATGTCCCTCTCCTCGGGGTGAACCTTGGGCGCTTGGGCTTTTTGACCTGTAGCACACCGCACGAAGCGACCGAGACACTTCTGGCGGCACTCGACGGGACACTTCCACTCGAAAAACGACATCGACTGCGCTGCCGGGTTTACCGCTTGCCGACCGACGGCAGTGAGACAACGCCGCGCCCAGAACATCTGGTCGTCGAGAGAACGGCGCTAAACGACGTCGTGGTGAATCAGCCAAAGATGGCGCGGCTCTTTGAGCTTGATACCTTTGTCGATGGAGACGCCGTCACGAGCTATCGGGCCGATGGACTTATCATCTGCACACCGACGGGCTCCACCGCTTACAACCTTGCGGCTGGTGGTCCGATTCTGATGCCGAACATGGAAGCGCTCGTGATCTCGCCGATCTGTCCGCATACGTTGACGGCGCGACCGCTGGTTGTTCACTTGCGCTCTCTCGTCGAAGTGCGCCCAGGTCGAGATGCCGAGCAAGCGCTCCTGACCGTGGATGGGCAGTGGAGCTATATGCTGGGGCCTCGCGATGTGGTTCAGGTGACATGCTCTGACCGGCCACTGACCATTTATCGACCACTGCGACGTTCATTTTTCGATTTGCTTCGCAACAAGCTGCACTGGGGCCTTCGCGTCTGAGATCTGACGAAAGAGTGGGCACTTGCTTGGCTGGTTGACCCGAGCGCGGAGTTTGCCAGGAGAGGCAAATTGAGTTACTTACGCCGCGCTGGCCTGCATGGCCAAGGGAACAAGATGAAGAAGGAACTGATCCAGAAAGTTCTCGAAGGTGAGTCCGCCGTCAAGTCCGAGGGCAAGGGCGTCTTCACCGTGAGCGATGAAGTTGAACTCACGGTGATCCTCGATGTCGGTGGACAAGAGGCGCTGGCGGTGCCCAGGGTGAAGAAGGTGACACTGGGTGCCGAATCACTACTCATCGAGACGCACAAAGGCGAGCGGATCTACACCGATGGTGCGGTGGGCATTCGAGCGCTCAAGTTCAGTCCGCAGGACACGAGCAAGTCGCGGGGCGCGGGCTTCGCGGCGGCAGCTCAGCGCTAGGCTCCGGCAATGTCGACCACGCAGTGTGTCTATCCGTTTGGTCTGGCGAGTGCGCCGGGTCGGACGCGTCGGGTTGCAGTCATTGCCGGGGATGGAATCGGACCCGAGGTGGTTGCTCAGGCGCTTCGTGCCGTCGAGCCACTGGGCGTTCCTCTCGATATCGAGCACTTCCCGTGGTCTGCGGACCATTACCTCAGGACGCGCGAGACGCTTCCGACGGGCGCGCTAGCCAACCTGCGCGACCGCTTCGATGCGATCTTTTTTGGTGCCCTGGGCGATCCTCGGGTCCCCGATGGGGTCGTTGCTCGGGATGTGCTGCTAGGTCTTCGCTTTGGCCTCGATCTCTACATCAACCTGCGGCCCGTGCAGCTTCTTGACGATAGGCTCTGCCCGATCAAGGGCAAGAGTCGTCGGGACGTGAACTTCTGGGTTCTGCGCGAAAACACCGAGGGACCGTATGTGCAGATGGGCGGATCGTTTAAGCGAGACACGCCCGACGAGGTCGCGATAAGCGAGGATCTCAACACCAGGAAAGGCGTCGAGCGGATTGTCCGGGCGGCGTACGACCTGGCAAAAGTCCCACATGGCTCTTCGCACAGTACGCCGCGGGTCTGCATGGTCGACAAGGCGAACGCGCTTCCGCACGCGCATGGTCTGTGGCAGCGGACGTGGAAAGCCGTCGCCCAAGAGAACGCGTCCGTCCAGTCGAGCCATCTATTCGTCGATGTTGCAGCGATGGAGTTTGTCCGCACGCCGGAGCGCTTTGATGTTGTCGTCACGTCGAATCTTTTTGGCGACATCCTGACCGATTTAGGCGCGGCGATTTGTGGCGGCCTTGGGGTTGCAGCGTCGGGGAACATTCATCCAGGGCGCTGCTCGCTGTTCGAGCCCGTCCATGGGTCTGCCCCCGATATTGCCGGCAAGGGACTGGCCAATCCGCTCGCTGCGTTTTTGACGCTGGCGATGCTGTACGACCACCTAGGTGAAGGTAGCTGTGGCGATCGGTTGCGGGCTGCCGTCGAGAAGGTCGTGCGATCTGGGCGGGTCACCCGTGATCTGGGCGGTGCCGCTTCAACGTCCGAATGTGGGGACGCGGTCCTTGCCGCTCTCACCGGCTCGACGCAGAGCTAAGCCAGTCCCACCGACGGTGCGCTTCCGATATACTGGCCCAAACGCGAATCAGCCTGGCCCGGCAGCGCATGCTTGCGACGCCGAAGAGGAAAAACGTGAAGATTCACTTTATTGGCATCTGCGGTACCGGGATGGGCGCTGTGGCCGAGCTGCTCAAGGCGGAAGGTCACGAAGTCCGCGGCTCTGACGAGCATGTGTACCCTCCGATGTCGACGCAGCTCGAAAGCGCTGGCATCTGCCTGATGGAGGGTTTTTCTGATCGCAACCTCGAATGGCTGCCGGACGTCGTTGTCGTCGGGAACATCTGCCGTCGCGATCATGTGGAAGTGTTGGCTGCGCAGCAGCGCGGCATCCGCTTGACCTCGTTTCCGGCGATCGTCGAGGAACTTCTACTCCCGGGCAAGACCCCGCTGGTGGTGTGTGGGACGCATGGCAAGACCACGACATCGTCTCTGGCTGCCTGGACTCTCCTCAATGCCGGTCGGGATCCGTCGTACATGATCGGCGGCGTGCCGCTCAACATGGGGCACAACGCGGCGATCGGAAAAGGCCCGCACTTTGTGCTCGAGGGCGATGAGTACGACTGCGCGTTCTTCGACAAGAAGAGCAAGTTCCTTCACTACATGCCGCAGGTGGCGATCCTGACCAGCGTCGAGCTGGATCACGTCGACATCTTCACCGGCCTCGAACACATCAAACAAGCATTCCGCGAGTTCGTTGGCCTGATACCGGAGACGGGCATTCTTGTCGTCTGCGCCAGCTCGCCGCATGCCCTCGACTGCGCCCGGGCGGCCCGTTGTCGGGTCGAGCGCTATGGAATCGTGGGAACTTGCCCTGATGACATCGAGTGGAAGGCCGAAGTTACGACCATCAAGGCGGGCGGACGCACGGCTTTTCGCGTGCATCACCGTGGGCAGCTCTACGGCAACTTCGAGTTGGGACTTCCGGGGAGCTACAACCTCGAAAACGCCGTTGGCGTCATCGCTGCCCTTGCCAGCTTGGGCCTGTCCTCGTCGGACATTGCTTCGGGGATTCGACGCTTCGTTGGTGTGAAGCGGCGCCAAGAGCTTCGCGGCGTCGCCCAGGGCGTGACGGTCGTGGACGACTTTGCCCATCATCCGACGGCGATTCGCGAGACGCTTCGGGGCCTTCGTGGTCGGTATGGAACCGGTCGGCTGATCGCGGTGTTTGAGCCACGCTCAGCGACGAGTCGTACGGCTGTTTTCCAGACGGAGTTTGCGGAGGCACTGACCGCAGCAGACGAGATTCTTGTCGGCGCGGTCCATATGCCTGAAAAAGCTCCGCAGGGGAATCGACTGGATGTCGAGAAGCTGGCTGCTGACATTCGCAAGCGAGGTGTTCCGGCGCGAGCCCTCGCCAGCACAGAGCAGATCATCGGCCATCTGGTGCAGCGTGCTTCGGCGGGCGACACCGTCGTCATCATGTCTTCTGGTAGCTTCGACAACCTGCACGATCGCCTGCTCCAGCGGCTTGGGGATGCGGTGCTTCCTGCGAGTGCTGCCGACATTCCGAAGGTCACGGCGTTGCTCGATCAGGTGAAGCTACCGACGGTCGGTGTTCCCGCGGATCTGTCCGAGCTGTGGGTGCTCAAGGATGGGCAAGGGGATGTCATGGGCTGCGTTGCGCTCGAGAACTACGGCGACACGGCACTGCTGCGTTCGCTAGCGGTTCACCCAGAACGTCGGGGCGAGGGGCTCGGTTGGATGTTGGCGGAAATGGCACTGTTGCGGGTCAGGCAGCGAGGCCTGCTTCGGGTGTGTCTGCTCACCGAGCATGCAACGGATTTCTTCGCCGAAAAGTTCGGATTTCGCCCGGTCCCACGCGAGTCGCTTCCGCCCGATGTTCAAGGCTCGTCGGAATATCAGCGTTTCTGTGGCCGTGCGGTATCCATGGCGTTGGATATCTAAGAAAAGACCGCTTGCCTCCACAGGCAAATTGAGCGAAATTTCCAACATTGTTGATAGGTCGGTGTCGAGACGTCGGCGCACAAAAACGCCGCGCTCAGACGGTATGAGTGTCCCGAATGCGAAAGCGCTGGTCCCGACGGAAGACCCGCACCTAAACAAGCAAAAACAAAAAAGTTTCTTGACAGAAGCCGGGAAGGAGCGGTACTACTCGCT
>CAYTGC010000336.1:0-5389 GCA_964437195.1 uncultured Myxococcales bacterium
TCAGGCTTGAGGTCGCAGTGGACGACGTCGGCGCAGTGGGCGGCGTACAGTCCTTCGGCAATCTGTGAAGCGAGGGTCACAACCTCATGGAGCGGCAAGGCGGTCTGTTTGCGGCGTCCACGTCCGAGTCGCTTGGCCAAGGACAGTCCGTCGATAAACTCCATCGTGAGGAAGAAAACACCTTCGTGCTCCACGATGTCGTAGACGCGCGCGATCGACCGATGGGTCACCCGACGCGCGAGTCGTACCTCGTTGCGAAGGTCCTCGAGTGCTTCAGCCGGATGGGGCTGGATTCGCTTGAGCACCTTGAGCGCAAGGTCTTCGCCAAGAACCAGATCTCTGGCACGGAAGACACTGCCTGCGCCCCCTGCTCCCAGCAGACCCTTGATCTCGTAGCGACGAGCCAGAAGCGATGCTCTGGGGCTTGGGGATTCCACCCACAGCTGACTATCTGGCTCTTTTGCTTCCGGATCGGCTGTTTGGTACCAGTCGTCTGCGGTGTTGTACTCCATCCGTGACACGCCCCCCTTTTGCAGGCATACATCATAGCCCAGCAAGTGCCGCTGCCGGACCGCCGATGCCATCTCCGTCTCAGGACGTTTGTTTGGGGCGCAGTCTGAACGATTGCTGAAGCTTGAGGAGCGGACCGGGCGAGCGGTTCCTAGTCCTTATCGACAAAGTACATGTCCACTTCGCCTTTGTTTTTGGCGTGGATGCGACCGCGGTAGTCGAAGCGGAAGCGGGGGTCTTCGCGGATCAGGCGGTAGGTCTCTCCCGAGATGTTCACACGCTCTATTTCGCCGTGTTGTTCCATCCGGGCTGCGATGTTGACCGCGTCACCCCAAATGTCGTACGCAAACTTTCGCTTCCCAACCACACCAGCGACGACAGGGCCGGTATGTACGCCAATCCGAATCGCCCAGTTGGGAATGCCAGCGCGGGTCTTTTCCGCATTGAGACTGGCCATAAAACGCTGCATCTCGATGGCGGCACTGACCACATCGAAGGGATTGCTCTGGTTTGCGTTTGGGACTCCGCCTGCCGCCATGTATGCATCGCCAATGGTCTTGATACGCTCGAGGCCAAACTGCTCGCAGATTTCGTCAAAGCGCAGGAAGCAGCGGTCCAGCTCGGCGATGATTTCCTCGGGAGTGAGCCGCTCGGCCAGGTGAGTAAAGCCCTTGATATCGGTGAACAGCACCGTGACACGATCATAAAGGCGCGGCCTTGTGTACCCCTGTTCCTTTAGCTCGGTGGCGACATCGGCGGGCAGAATGTTGCGCAGCAGCCGGTCGGACTTGGCGCGCTCTTCCTCGACGAGCTTCAGCGTAGCGGTGAGCTGACGATTGCTGTCTTCTAGCTCGCCCGTCACCGCATTCACCAAGTTGGTCAGCGAGGAAAGGGTCGTCATATACATTCGGGATGCCGGGTCGGTGATGTGAGGAGCCAGCCTCGTTACGTCGTCACTTCTTCGCTGACACGGCTCATGGATTTCAGGCGGATCGTCGCCGCTGCAGCGCTCCGAAAGTGCCAGCACGACCATCGTGGCATTCAGGTGTTCAATCCGTTGCGGTGTGTAGAAGTACTCCCCGAACGTGAAGAAGCCTGCGGTGGGAGCGAACGCTTGCAGCGGCTTCGTTTCGATCTCGGCGGCGTCTTGCATGAACGCGCGGCGAATTGCACAGGAATAGACAAAGATGCTCTCGACCGGACGGGCGACGATCTGACGGAGAATCGCTTCGTTGCTGTTCACGATCATCGGAACGTGGCCAAAACCAAAGCGGACTCTGTCCCCGTTTCGCAGCTCGGCTCCAAACAAAAGGGAACCATCGGACAAGCGGGTGTGCGGGACGCGTGCGACCATGATGTCGTCACGGCTTGCAATGAGCGGAAACCCCTGCACCCGCTGATAGAAGTTGTCGACGATGTCTTCGCCAAAATAGCGCCGATACATGTCCTGCGCCGGGATGCCGTCCAGCTCATAGAGTCGCAGTCCGTCCGCCCTCGTTACGGTCATCACTTTGCCGATGCTGTGCCACGACAAGTGCCAGTAGTGGTTGACCTCCAGATCATCGCCAGACAGACCGACGCCACAGAGACCGTGATCACTTACGTGCTCCCCGTCAAAAACCATGGGCGTTCCGCCGGTCATTGTGCAGGCTGCGCTTCCGCCCGACACCAAAAGATCAGGTCGGGAGGCGAACACACCGTCGAGCATCTGTCCGATGTCGATAGGCCCCGGACAGCCGATCAGGATCATGGCTTTGGTGCTCGGACGCGCAAGCTGCTCTGCCAATCGCTGTCCGAGCTTGTGATCATCGCTTGGAACGGGAGGAGCGGCGCCATTGTCTGTGGATTCCTCTTTTTCGAGGAACGTTTGGTGTACCTCTGTTCGCGCAAAGAAGGACACCGAAACGACAGTCTTCCCAAACGATACCTGACCCTTCAGGATCTCTCCGCCAGAGGTCGTTCCGATAAGACACGCCGTCGGGAATCGCTGCCGAAGCGCACGGCCTACGTCTTCGTAGTGACCACGATCAAACTGGCTGGTGAAGACTTGGATGAGAATCGACTTTGCAACGGATTCGACTTTCCGGAAGGAAGCAGAATCACAGAAAGACTGCCACTCGCCATCTGGATCAAAGTGAAACTGAAAGCTCTTCATCGAAACAACTGCCTCGCTTGCTGCCGAGGCACAGCCATTACCGGAGCAGCTCGGGAAGCTCCTTGCGGAGGTTCTCGAAGATCTCCTTGTCATGGCTGCGCAGGCTGCGATTTTTGGTCACACTGTCAAACAGGATTTGATGTCCGCGCGAAAATGCCAGCACCGCTTTTTTGTAGGAAAGGAGTCCTTCATAGCTGTGCGAAAGACCATGCTGAAAGTGGAGCAGTGCGAGGAGCTGGGCTTGCCGCTGCTGCTTGCTCGCCGGGTCACTTACCTTGATGCTGCGCTCTAGCTCGATGAGGTTTCGGATGCGGAACGGGAGTCCTGACTGCACCATCTGTCGCGCCGGTTCCCCAAGCAAGTTCACCCGAGCAAGCAGTCCATCGCAGACCGCAATGACGTGCGGATGTGTTTCTTTGATGACACGCTCCAACTTCAAACGGCGGGCCTCCTCGGTCAGGATGGCCAAGATCGTTGCCGCTCCCTGCTGCATGGCAATGGAGGTCGGATCAATCGCCACAGCGCCCTGGCTTGAGACGCGCTGGAGGTTCCAGACCAGTGTCCGCACGGGGTCAGCAGTTCGCACATCACTACTGTCTGCCAGGTTCTTGAGCTGTGTTGCGTAGTCACTGAGGACTTGGGAGTACTTGATGATGTCCTCAATCGCGGCCTCTGTTTGTGGCCGTGGACACGTCGCAGCAGAGACGCCCGCCAGGATGTTTTCTGCGTCACAGTACAGGACCAAATCCTTGGTCGCAGATGCGCGGGCGGCAATCCAGGTTCCCACGGCTCCGGTTGCCGACACACTGCGCAGAGACAGACACCCAGAAAGAAGGGGCAGAAGACCGATCAGGGCGCACACCCACAAGCGGGCAGGCCCAAGGTCCAGGCTTCGTAAGGATTTTCCCTTCTGCATACGCCGGATGCTAGCATGCGCGCCCATGTCCTCTCCGCCCAAAGCAGCAGACACACCTGGATCTCTCAGTCATCTCGACGAGCACGGGCGTGCTCACATGGTTTCTGTTTCAGAAAAGCCGGAAACTTTGCGGACCGCGCGCGCTTCTGGTCGGGTCTTCATGCAGAAAGGTACGCTCGACAAGATCATGGCCGGGGCACTTCCCAAAGGAGATGTGATTCAAGTCGCGCGCATCGCTGCGATTTCGGCGGTGAAGCGGACTGCAGATCTCATTCCACTTTGTCACCCACTGCGCATTACGTCTGTGAAAGTTGAACTTTCGCCGGAAGAAGCACCAGCAGATGCGACGGAAGCTGCGCTGGGAATCTCGGCCACGGTGTCTGCGATGGACCGCACGGGGGTCGAGATGGAAGCGCTGACGGCCGTGTCTGTGGCGGGACTCACGATCTACGACATGTGCAAGGCGATCGATCGGGGAATGCGCATCTCGGACATCCAACTGGACGAAAAGCTGGGCGGGCGCAGCGGCCACTTTGTAAATCCACAGACGCGCTGATCGGGCTTTGGGCTCCTCCCTTATGCTACCGTGGGGGCATGAGTCACTCCGAGCTTCCGAGTCCGTCAGAAGTCGTCGAGCAGCCACAGCGGGCGCGGGCTGCCCTATTGGCTTGGCAGAAGAGCAAGCGGCAAAACTACTTCGACCACGATCACGACCTGCAAGCCATCTTGCATCACCACTTGGGGCAAGAGACCTTTTCGCGCGAGGCGCCCGGGCTTTCTTCCTTCGGTGCCGAATCGGCGACGGTTCTAGATGATCTCATCCGGGAAAACAACCGCGATGAGCACCTGCCACAGCTTCGACGCTGGGACGGCATTGGGCAGCGGATCGAAGAAGTCAGCTTTCATCCAAGCTACTTCGAGATCGGACGTCGGGCGTATCGCACCGGAGCGATTGCTCGATACGCTCGTCTGGGCGAGGAACGAGTCCAGCTTGCCTACAGCTACTTGCTGGCCCACCACGGGGAAGGCGGGCATCTATGTCCATTTGCGTGCACGGCAGGACTTATCAAGATCATCCAGGCGCGCGGAAATGAAGCACTGAAAGCGCATCTTTTGCCCGGCCTTCTGCACCACGACCGGCTGGACCCTGCGCACTACCACGGCGCGCAGTTTCTGACCGAGCTGCAAGGTGGATCGGATGTCGGGCAGAATGCGGTGCGTGCACGGCGGGACGGCGAGGTCTTCCGCGTCACTGGCGAAAAGTGGTTCTGTTCGGTGATCGACGCCGATCTGTATCTGCTCACGGCACGGCTCGACGGTGCTCCAAGCGGCACGGCGGGTCTTTCGGCTTTTGTGGTTCCGCGGCTCCTTCCGGATGGAACGCCAAACGGAGTGTTTGTAAGGCGGCTCAAGTACAAGCTGGGAACGCGCAGCATGGCGTCGGGGGAAGCCGACTTTGTGGATGCGCTCGCTTGGGCCGTCGGCGATCCGGTTGGCGGTTTCAAGTCAGTGGTCGAGATTGTCCTAAACACCAGCCGCGTCTACAACGCAATTGCCGCGTGCGGGATGATGCGTCGGGCGGAAATTGAAGCGACCACCTATGCTGCGCACCGCGAGGCGTTTGGTCACACGATCGATCAGTTCCCGCTGGTGAAGCGGACGCTGTCACGGATTTCTCGCGAGCGGCGGTTGGCCGTGGCGGGAACCTTCGCGCTGATTGCCTTGTCGGACCAGATGGCGCTAGAGCAGGCCGACGATCAGACTCGCGCCGTGTACCGCTTGGTCGTCAACATGAACAAGTACTGGAC
>CAYTGC010000337.1:0-5389 GCA_964437195.1 uncultured Myxococcales bacterium
GATGCGGTAGCCGAAGACGACGTCATCAGGTTTGGGCATCTTCTCGGTCATCGAACAACCAGACGCGACCTTGGCTAGGCGGCACTTATCGTCGCGAGTCTAAGCTAAAAAAATACCATGGTCTGACCCTTGCGTGAAAGCACTGTGCGGATGCGACGCGAGCCTAGAGGCTTTCGCTGACCGCAGGTACGTCGGGTCAAGATATTGCGCGGAATCCGCAGGTTAAAGTGTGGCTGTTTGCCGACACTGGAAAGCTAGCTACGCATTTTGGCGGCGAGTGATGTCCAGCAGGTCGGAGAACCGTCGGCACAGAAAGGGGCGCTGCGGCGATCCCACGCGACAGGAGAGTTCCTGACTTTCGGCGAGCGCCATTGCCTTGTCGATAGTGGCCTCGTCGGCGTAGCCGTAGGTGCAGAGCGCCAGGTCGGTTCCCGCCGCTTCGGCTGCCAGCCAGTCAATCCGGCTGTCTCCCACGAAGAGCGACTGTGCATTGGGAACTTGGGCTCGATCACAAAGTTCGTACAAGAGCCGTGGATCTGGCTTTCGCGCACCCACGTCGTCTTCACCCAAAATCCAGCGAAACAGCGGCGAAATTCCGAGCGTCTCACACAGGGCTCGGGCCCAGCGTCCGGGCTTGTTCGTTGCGACGGCGAGCGTCGTCTGCTCAGCAAGCTGGGCCAGCGTGTCCGACACTCCGTCGTAGAGCCGCGTCTTCACGCACAGATTGGCGGTGTAGTGACCACGAAACAGACGCACCGCGTTGTCGAGGAGGTGCGCTTGCACGACATCGCCTTGGGCTTCGGGATGACCGGCTCTCCGCAGCGCCCTTTCGACCAGGCTGCGCTGTCCTTCTCCGACAATCGCGCGGACGGTCGCTTCGTCAAGTCGCGCCAGGTTGAAAGAATCGAGCAGCAGCCCGAGCGCAGTGGTCAAGTCCGGCACCGAATCCGCCAGCGTTCCATCCAGGTCAAAGATCACGAGTTTGTACATTGGTGTCGTCGCAGCTTCGCTTGAGTTCGCTCGGGCCCGTTTCGCAAAAATTGGCACCGCACCCATTCCCACACGATAAGATAGAACCTCAATCGCGCTTACTGGTTCTCAACTGCCTCCTAGCAATCACATCGTGAGGAAGCCGGAATGACCGACGTAGAACGCAGCAAAACGAAACTCTCTGCCCGGCTGGGACTGGGTGCCGCAGCGGTGGCTTGTTTGGCCCTTTATCCTGGCTGCCCCGATCCGGGCACGACGACGGACGGTGGCATCACCAAAGACTTCGCGGGCTCTGTCGTCGACATGGCGAAACCCACAGACGGTGGACCGACGATTCAGCCGGTGGGTTGCAGCATTGACGCATGGTGCTGGCAGTTTCCGTCGCCGCAAGGCAATGCGCTGCTCGCAACTTGGGGTGCGAGCGCGCAGGATGTCTGGGCCGTCGGGGGTGCGGGCACGATTGTTCACTACAACGGCAGCAAGTGGTCGATGGTTCGCTCGCCGACGAACAATGCGCTTTACGCGGTCTGGGGATCGTCTGCGAACAATGTCTTTGCTGTTGGCGACCGAGGCACGGTGCTTCGCTGGGACGGCTCGACGTGGAGCCAGCTATCGCTTGGCACAGACGGGACTCAGGTTGCTCAGCTTTATGGAGTCTGGGGTGCCGACAGCTCGGAAGTGTGGTTCATCGGCAACCACCTGACCGCCGGCAGTGCAATCCTCAAGTGGAACGGCACCGCGGTGACGCGAGTGAACGCTCCGGCGGGTGTGTCGAGCGGTCTGCGCAGCATCTGGGGTGCCAAGAAGGACAGTGTCTACGTCGCCGGCGAGAGCGGCACGCTCCTTCGCTGGGACGGCACGATGTGGAGCAAGTTCGGTCCCGTCATGTCCGCCTCGTGGAGCGCGATCACTGGCACCGGGGACAACAACATCTTCCTCGCCAGCCGCGATCGTCTGATCTACCGCTGGAACGGCACGACAATGTCCAACGTCTCGCCGGCGCCGGGCACCTCGTTTAACACGATGTGGAGCGATGGCACGACGGTGTTTGCGGCCGGCGACATTCGCTACCCGACGCCTGGTGATCCGACCAAGCGCGAAGGCATGCTGCTCAAGTGGGACGGCACCTCGTCGTTTGTTCGCATCACCAACACCCCGAAGGTCCACATCTACGGGCTGTGGGGCACTGGCACGGGCAGCGTCTTCTTTTCCGGTGCCGCCGGTACCATGGGAAGCTTCGACGGCAGCAGCTTCCTGACCACCAGCAGCATCGAGGAACTGACGGGCAACAACGGTGCCGTCTACGGTCTGTCGATTGGCAGCCAGGGTGACATGATTGCCGTCGGTGATTCCGGTGGAACGCTGGTCAACAAGAGCGGTAGCTGGACCCCGAGCCCCGGTGCAATCGGACTGCGCATCTACTCGGTGACGCAGCTCGGCAGCGAGACGCTCGGCGTCGGGTTTGACTTTGCGCAAGGCAAGGGTGTCGCGCTCAAGTGGAACGGCTCGGCCTGGATGCCCGAGCCGGTACCGACGACGGATCGCTTGGTGAAGATCGCTTCCGACGGAACCAACGCCTATGCCGTTGGTGACAACCGCGCCTTCCTTGTTCGCTCGGGTGGAACCTGGAAGCAGGTGTCGGTGCCGCTCCTAGAGCAGACGACCTTGCGTGACATTGCGGCGCTCGACTCAACGCACGTCTGGCTCGTCGGTGGTGGTGACAAGACAGAGATCAACCTCGGACCGCAGGCGCTGTTCTACAACGGCAGCGCGGTGCTGGTGATTCCGGCCAACGGCAGGTACACCGGCGCCAGCGGCATTTTCCGCAGTGTCTGGGCGTCTGATCAGAGCAACGTGTTCATCGTCGGAAGCGACTACGGCACCGTCGGTACGCCGATGCTCAAGTGGGATCAGGTGGCGCAGAAGTGGACCGACTTCAACCCGATCACGTCGCAGGTGACGTCGCAGGCCCTGCTTGGCGTCTGGGGACGCAGCCCGACGGATGTCTACGCGGTCGGCAAGGACGGCATGGTCCTGCACTTTAACGGCACGACCTGGCACTTCGAGCAAAGTGGCACCGAGAACAACCTCGTCAGCGTCACTGGAACCACCAGCCAGGTCTTCATCACTGGTGTGGGTGGCAGCATTCTCCGCAAAGCGCTCCGCTAAGCCATGACATTCTCCCTCTCTCGCATGGGCAGGCCGCTGGCGCTTGCCCTGCTCCAGTCCCTTTTTGTCGCAGGCTGTGAAGAGACACCGGTTCCGAAAGGGCCGGTGCGCGCTCCGTCGTCAAACAGTGTTGATCAGGCCGGGCCGGTCTTTGTGAAAACCCAGCCGGAGCCTGCGAGCGACGGGCAACATGCCGCACTGATCTTGGACTTGGTCCAAAGGTTTGGTGCCGCTCAGCGTCCGCGCATCGAGCGGGGCGTAAAGCAAGTGTCGGCGCTGTGGAGCAAAGAAGACGGCGATCTGGCCACCTTTGTGCGTGAACACTTCCTGGCCGATGACAAGCAGGTTGCGTCGCTGGTTTCGCGGCTGCAGGAAGTTTTCGAGCAGATCGACGGTCACAATAACGAAATCCAGCGCGAGCTGCGGCGTCCGCTCGACACCGACAGCGGGCCGCTTGGGCGTGTCGATACGCTGCTCAGTGCGGTGGATCCTTCGTCTCATGTCATCGAGGATCTGTTTCGCAGCAAAGTCGGCTTCGTCGTGCTGTTGAACTTGCCGCTGACGACGCTTTCCGAGAGATTGTCTGACGGAGACAAGTGGTCGCGGCGCAAGTGGGTCGAGGTTCGTCTTGCGCAGCGTTTCGCTCGTCGCATCCCCGCCGACGTGCAGCAACGAGTGACTGAGTCGGTGGTGGCGGGCGAGCGCTATGTTGCCGGTTACAACCTGTATCTGCACCATCTTCTCGACGACAAAGGGCAGAGGCGCTGGCCCAAAGGCAAGCGGCTGATCAGTCACTGGAACCTGCGCGACGAAATTCGCGCCAGCTATGCCGAGCCCGACGGAATTCCCAAGCAGCGGCTGATTGCCAAGGCAATGGAGCGCATCGTCGAGCAGAGCATTCCCCAAGCCGTGATCGACAACCCGCGCGTCGACTGGAATCCGTACACCAATCAAGTGACGCTGTCGCCGCCCGAGGACATCGAGCCGAGCGAAAACACGGCGCCACTTCCACCCGTCGACAAACTGACCGATCGCGAGCCAGACAAACGCTACGCACTGCTGCTCGGTCAGGCCAAAGCGCAGCGGCTCGTCGATCCATATTCTCCGTCGGAAAAAACGCTGATTGAGCGGAGCTTTCAGACCTCGCGAGAGATTCCCGAGGCCGACGCGGTTCGCATGCTGGTCGAGATCTGCAGCTCACCGCTGGCGAAAAAGCTCGCCGAGAAGGCCGAAAAGCAGCTTGGACGGAAACTTCAGCCGCACGACCTGTGGTACGCGGGCTTTCGACCGCGTGGGCAGTTTACCGAGGAGCAGCTCGACACGCTGACCCGCAAGCGCTATCCGACGGCGGCGTCGTTTGAGTCCGATCTGCCAAACATTCTGCGCAAGCTGTCGTTTGCGCCCGACCGGGCGAAGTTTGTCGCCGAGCACATTCGGGTCGATGCGTCGCGCGGGGCAGGGCACGCGATGCAGGCGATGCGACGGGGCGACTTTCCGCGGCTTCGGACTCGCGTCGGTCCGAGCGGGATGGACTACAAGGGCTACAACATCGCGGTTCACGAGCTAGGCCACAACGTCGAGCAGGTGTTCTCGCTGTACGAAGTCGGCGACACGCTGCTCGCCGGAGTCCCCAACAACGCCTTTACCGAGGCGCTGGCGTTTGTGTTCCAGCAGCGAGACATTGCGCTGCTCGGACTGGCGAGGCCCGACGCAGAGTCTCTGCGCCGTCGCATTTTTTCGGACTTCTGGGATACCTGGGAAATTGCCGGTGTGGCGCTCGTCGAGATTGCGACATGGCATTACATGTACGACCACCCGCAAGCGACGCCGCAGGAGCTGCGCGCCGAGGTGGTGCGGCTCGCCAAAGAGACCTGGAATCGCTACTACGCCGATGTGCTGGGCGAAAAAGACGTGGCGCTGCTCGGGATCTACTCGCACATGATCCAAAACACGCTGTATCTGCCCGACTATCCGATCGGGCACCTGATCGCGGCGCAGATCGAGGAGCACTTGGCCAAGCAGCCGCCTTCGAGCTTGGGCCGAGAGTTTGAGCGCATGGCGAAGATGGGCGCGGTGACACCGGATCTGTGGCTCAAGAACGCAACGTCGGCCCCGCTATCGACGGCTCCGCTTCTGCGCATGACGGAAGCGGCGCTGAAAGCCAGCCCGTAGGCACCAAGGCGTGAAAAAACGCTGAAAATTCGGTAGCTTGCGCGCATGTTCGAGCGGA
>CAYTGC010000338.1:0-5383 GCA_964437195.1 uncultured Myxococcales bacterium
TTGCAGACGGCAGCACGGTCAAGATGCATCTAACTCGCTACGTGGAGCGCTTTCGGCAGAAGAAGCCGGGTCCATAGCCGATAGCACCTGCCGAGGCAAAAGACGCGAAAGCGGAATCCGCAGCAGCTCATACAGCCTCAGCAGCGGCCAGGCCAGGGCATATCCAGAAAACACCAGCAACACCGGGATCGCTTCGACGAAGTAGCGCTGGAGCGGGATCGGGTGCAGATACGCAAAAACAACCGAACGAACGAACGGGATGGCCAGCAGCGCCAGCGTGGTGCCGCGTCTCTGCCTATCGACCATCGACATGCTGGCGCCAAGAAGCGACAAGAGCAAAAGGAGTGACCCAAAGCGGTTCCAGTCGGCGCGCCGGGTGGGAAGACCAAGCAGCTTGGAGCGCATCGCCAGCTCATAGCTCGGCATCGGCGACCACTGTGTGCGAATCCGATACAGCGGCAAGACGACCAGCGTGCGAAGCGGATGACGCCGTAGGCGCTCTGCAGCGAGCGCGTAGAAGGCACTGTCGACAGCAGGGCTCAGCCCTTCTTGGCTGTACTGGTTGTACAGCGCGACAAGCCGCTGGCGTTCGGCTTCGTCGTCATACATCGTCGGCAGGATGATGTTGGGACGCGATGGCGGCAGTGGCCTGTGGAGCGCGGCCGCCAAGAAACAATAGCCCTCCCCGTCCACTCGTCCGGTTGCCCAAGTCTGCGTCCAGCGCATCATTCCCATCGGGAGTGGCACTCCCTGTGCGTCAATCCATGGCGATGAGCCGACATGCACAACGCCAAAGGCTCGCCAGCTTCGGAGCGGCCACGGTGCATAAGTCAGGGTCGTGATGCCCAGACACAAAAGGACCAAGGCCACTCGTTGCGACCGGGGTCGCGATGAAACCCAGAGCAGCAGCAGCAAGGCCGGCAGCGTCAACACCGCGTCGAGTCGCACATACAGCGCAAGCCCAAGCACCATCGACGCCGCCACGGTCCAGAACTTGGGCCGATCACTCTGCCTGGCGGCCATGGTCAGCGCCGTCGCCAGCGCCAGCAAAAACGTCACCAGTGATTCACTGAGCCCAACCGATGCCAACATGAACATTGGTGGCATCAGAACCACTGCACCAAACCCGAAAAGCTGGGCCAGCAGCCGCAGCCCAAGGAGACGAGACATCGCCGCGACCAGCAGCGCCGTGCCAACATCGAGCACCGCGTTGGCACGCGTCGCCACCACCATCTGTTCCGGCAGCGACAGTGGTCTTGCCGGTGACAGCAGCGCCAAAAATGCCGGATAGCCAGGCGACCGAGTCCACGTCAGCGGTTCTGGCTCGGGCCCATACGCGAACCGACCCGCGTGTCGAAGCTCTTGGGCCAGCTGGTGATACTGCACGCTGTCCCCCGCTGCGGAGTGGAATTCGGTGACCAGAGATAGCCTGAGCCAAAGCGCCAGCCCAACCAACATCAGCCACAAGCAGGCGATGAAAATGGAGGGGAAGCGTCGGCTCATGGCCGCAAGACAACCATGCAGGGCCGGACCTTGGGAAGCCTAGAACTCGCCGACGAGCGAAATCGCAGCCGGGCCGCTGGGCAGCGCCGCAGTCTGGGCTGGCTTTTGGGCATCCAGCAGAAACAGCGCCAGCGAACCGCCGAGCGATACGATGCCAATCGTGAGAAACGCTGCGCCGCCCGCTCGCCCGTCAAATGTACAGGTCATGCTCGTGCCGGTGCTGCACGTCGTCGGTCGCCCGTGGAGCCCAAGCAACGCCGCGCCTGCGGCTGTCGATACAAGGCCCAGGCCGAGCGTCGTCCACTTGAGAATCGCGCGCGTCCGCGACGGAGTAGCAACCGGAAGTGGGACCAAGGGCCGCTCAACTTTCAGCTCGCGGTTGTCTTCGACGAGTACCTGAGAAACGAGCGGATAGTATCCCGTTTTGTCCAGCACCAGATCGTAGGGGCCGATGAAGGCATCTCGTCGCAGCGGTGTGGTGCCAATTGTGCGCGGACCCAGCTTTACGGTGGCACCAGGCGGCTCAGATGACACGACCAGCGTGCCGCGTGGCTTGTTGGCAGCCGTCTTGAGCAAGTCGCCGACCATGTCGCCGATGCGCGTCATCACCTTGTTGCACTGCGAACCCACGCAGCTGTCCGTCGCCGTTGCTGCAATCGCGCCAACGTCAGCATCTAGCACCGACGCAGAGTATCGATAGGCAGTGATCGGCTTCTGCGAGCCACTGGTCTGTAGCTCCGGTACGCTGAGCGCAGCCGCGCCGAGCTGAAACTCGATCCGCAGCGCATAGGTCGCGTTCGACTGCGTCGCGAGCTTCTCCTGGCAGCTTGCTTGATCAAGGCAGGTGTACAGCTCTTGATTTTGTGACATCACCGCGGCCTGCGCGTCTGGAGACACCAGCACTGCACGCTGCCGACCGACCGCCTCGCTTATCGTCTTGCGCAGGTTGGTCAAAAAGCCTGGATCCAGGTTCTGTGGCTCGATGAGCATCAGCACACCCGGCGTCAGCGTCGTCACGGCCAGTGGCGGCTTGAGGGTAAAGCGCACTTCTGCGGCTCGCCGGGGAAGCAGCGACACGGTGGCATCGACCTTGCGTCCATCTTTCGCAAACGAGACTTGGTGCTTGCCCGCCGACAGCTGGACTGGAGTGCCCAGAGGCAACACGCCGACGATCCGATCGTCCACCGTGACCAGACCGCCAGTCGCGCCGACCACCGTCAGATCGGCCCCCACTTCGAGCGGCTGCTGCGCAACCTGAAGCAGCTCGGCTTTGATCTCCGGCTCGGCATCGTCACCCATTTGCTCGATGTAGCGACGGTACAGATCGATCGCAGCACGCTGTCGGCCTTCCATGAGCGCCGCGCGCCCGAGCAGGAACAGCACGCCGGGGCGGGCCATGTATCGGTAGGCATCTTCCAGCGCGGGAATCGCTCGCGCCGGTTCATTCTGCTCCAGGGCCTGTCGACCTTGATCGACCAGCGACGTGAACTTTCGATCACCGCCCAGACCTCGTAGTACCGGCAGGTCAGCCCACGCGAGCTGAGAGGCAAGCAGAACAGCCATCCCGACAAGAAAACGCCACATCTTGTTTGTCCCTGACTGGATCCGGTTATGCGGGCGATACAGCACGGTCATTGCGGTGGTTCACTCCGACCGCCGACGCACAGCTCGACGCGGACTTGTCCACCGGCGCGAACCCGTACAGGCCGACCTTCGTCAATGACATGCTCGCCGGGACGCACCCACTGCATCACGGTTGTGCACTGGCCATCGACATCTTTGCTGATGATGAGCCGCCCAAGGTACGGCTGCAGTCGCGATGACGCACCAAGCGCCGCCGTTGTGTGTTCGGGTCTGCGCTCGGGCAGCCTGCCAAGCGCGTCATACTCGGTCATCGCCTCGAGGTGACTGCCGTTTTCCTCGTGAATCCGCGCCTGCGTGTAGGTCAGCTCGGCAAAGGTCGCGCGACTCATCTTGCCGCGGCTGTGCAGTGCGCGAGCGCGATCGATGAGCTTCTGGGCCGCGGTCGTCTCATGGCGCCCGACGGCCTCGCCTGCATCGAAGACAAGCTGGTCCCCGAGGGTAATCGGGATTCTCACCGAAGCGGTTCCAGAAGCGACAATGTCAACATCGATGGCTCCGCCGGGATAGCGAACCTTGTGCCTGCCGACCGGGAGCGTCACCGCCGCCATGCCAAGACCAATCGCTTGGGATGCTTGATCGTCCACTTGGAAACGGACCTTTTCTTCACCTTCGACCCGCAGAAGACCGGTTTGGACCGCTGAGCCGGCATCAATCACCGCAAGATCTGCTTCGACTGCCATATCGGCGCTGGACTCGTCTTGCGCCTCACGACTCTGCGACAGAAGCCCGGACACGCGGGTCCGCACGCCCATGTCTGGATCGCTAAGCAGCCCAATCATCAGCATGAGCAGTGGTTCACTCGGACTTGCCTTGTAGAAGTCGTAGCTAACCTCACCGACTCGACGACGAACTTCCGCAGACGAATCCAGACGGGCCTTCTGCAAAAGTGGCAACGCTTCCGGTTGCGGCAGATCAGCGATGATATCGAGCACCGCAAGGCTGGTCGGAATGTCGCCCCGGCCAAGCAGCTCACTAAACGACGCCGGGGGCGAGACCTTTTCTCCGGCCTTCTTGAGCAAGCCGTAGGCAACCAAGCTGTCGACGCCACCGCTCGCCAGGACTTCATGCAGCACCGGCAGCGACTCCGCGACCTTGTGCGTCACGAGACGACGCGCTGCGGCAAACCGAACCGACAGTGCTTGGTCGGCCAGCGCATTGCGCAAGAGGTCATCCCCAGGTGGCAGCATCTCAACGACGAGCTTGCGGATGAGCGGGTCGGGTGCCTGCAGCCCCTCGCGCAGACGGTCGCGGTGGACTTGCTCTCCGAGTTGGAGAAGCGTCCCCGCTGCGGTGAGCTGATCTTCGGTGTTCCCCGTCTCGACGAGCTGACGCAACCGCAAGATCAGCTCATCGTCGTGCGCATTGGTGCCGCGAGCGAGCAGATGTGTAGCTACGCGGGAAACGCTCATCATGCCAGCCCGGCGGACCTCAGGCTCGGCATCGCCCAACGCTTGCCGCAGTGCGAGCAGTGCCGAACGAACCCGCTTGCGACCCAGTGCTTGGGCAGCGCCTTTGCGGACGGACTGCTGCGGATCACTCAGCGCTTTGGTCAGCAGCGGCACCGAATCGGAATTTTCAATGTCACCCAAGACCAGCGTGGCCGACTCACGGACCAGCCAGTCGTCATGGCCCAGGGCGGCCTGTGCCCAGCCCAGGCTCTGCTTGGCAATTTGATCTGGATCGCCGCCGGCAATTTGGACAATCGCGCCAGCCGCGGCCTGTCGAAGAAGCTGGGATGCTTTGGCTTCATCCAACACCTTGAGCAGTAGCTGTGCGCCTTGCCGTCTGCCGCATGCGGCCAGACCATCCATGGCGACCAGTCGGGATGCCTCTGGATATGACGGTGACGTCGCGACCTGGACCATGCGGACAAACCCCATCGAGTCCCCGACGGTTGCGAGCATTAGCGCTGCGAGTAGCTGGGTCGGACCTTCCTTTTGTGTGGCTTGGCGAAGCAGTTCTTTGCCGCTTGGCTCACCCACCCTGGCCAGGCCCGCCGCCGCAGAGACCCGCCGCAGACTAAACTCGTCGCCCGCAAGCGCTTCGCGGAGTCGAGCCACTGACTGAGCATCGCCAGTCTGCGCCAGTCGGGACAGAACCCGGAGCTGAACGTCCTCGGGAAGACCTGGCTTGTCCACGGACTCACGCAGGACTGGTCGTGCGGCCACGGCATCACCACCGCTTTCGACCAGCAGCAGCGCTGCCCGCAAGCGAATGCGTTCGTCGCTGCTCTGCA
>CAYTGC010000339.1:0-5368 GCA_964437195.1 uncultured Myxococcales bacterium
TGCCAGCGCTCGGCGTCGTGGCCTCCGCATCCTTCTTGAGAAAGTACGAGCCGAGCATCGTGGCGACACCGATCACGCCCAGCGTTCCGGCAGCGACCCACAGCCCCGTGGCCGCACCTGCGAGCCGATTGCCGCTCTGACACTCGGAGAGATAGGCGTCGTACGCAGGCATTCCCAGAAGCGCGCCGGGCCCTTGGCAACGGGACAGAGCGCCGCGGCTGTTGAAGAAGCTTCCATAATCGCTGGCCCTTGGTCCCAGGTCGGCGATCAGCTTGTCGATCTGTTCGTTGGCCTGCGCTTCGGCCTTGTTTTTCGACGCCCAGGTACCAAGCGCGGCGATCGCCGAGATGCCTGCCAATCCATACAGTGCGTACGAGGTGTAGCGAAGGATCGGACTCCAGTTCACCCTTTTGGTCGGCTGGGGGCTGACCGGAGCGGTTGATGAGGACTCTCTGGCTCGGAGCTGTTCGTCGATCGTCTCGCTAAGATTGCCGCGAATCTGCACGGTCTTTGCCACCGGATCGTATCCAGTCAGCTCGATCCGAACCGCGTGCTTGCCGACCTCCAAGCCAGGCGAGCTATATGGGGTACGGCCGACCGGATCTCCATCGACAAATACCAACGCGCCGGGAGGATCGGTACTGATCGTGAGACCGCCGCGCAGACCTTCGATAAGAAGTTGCCGCAGCCAGGTCTGGGTTAGCTCGTCGAGGCGAGCGCTCGGCTGCATCAGGATCTGCTTGGGAACAGTCTCGCTCAGGGTCTTTTCGACCGTGCCATCTGCGACATTGAGCTGCCGAATCAGCACCACATACGATCCGCCCTGCTTGTGTATCGACCCGTAGATCAGCCGACTGACCTCGAGGTTGCGACCGACCTTGGCCATACAGTCGGCCTTTTCCTCCGTGCATCCGAAGACCATCTTCACTTCGGCGAGATCCTGGCTGCGTGTCTCAATGCGCATGCCGGTAAGCTGCGGAAGATTGCGGCGAAGCGCGTCGGTCAGGATCGCGCTCAGCCCAGGCTCGACTGCAGAACCATCCACACCGAGCAGGCCCACCGTCGTTGGCGCTGCCTCCGCAACTGCCCAAGCGCCAAACAGCCAAGCCCCAAGCAGCCAGGCAACAGAAAACCTAGAGGAGCGGTTGCGCCTGCTCCGCAAAGGCATCGACTCGGTTCGCAATTTTATCTCCCGCTGGATTATATCCTGAGTCCTTCGCAATTTTTCCCGTGGAAGGGGCAGTGAGTGCTTCGCCTGTCGATTCGCAGCAAGATTTTGCTCGGCTTTGTGGTGGTGCTTTTGACGTTTGGCGCTGCCACGGTGTATGGCGCGTGGGCGGTCCACACACTCGGACAGCAGCTACGCTTGGTCGCGCTCGGGTATTCGAACTTGCGACTCGAACTGCAAGATCAGCAGACGATTCAGGCGAACTTGCTGCGGCGGCTTCTCGATGCGGAAAACCGCTCTCGGCTGCGCGACGAAGTGGCTGCCGATCGCAAGCTTCGGCGGCTGAGACTCGTCACGACCCGACAACACGTCGATGAGCTGCGTCGAAACCTCCCGCGCGAAGATGCGATCTTTTTGGACGAGCAGATCAAGCGCAAGCTGGCGGCGCTGTCCGACTTATATGAAGCAACCGATGCACTACCGCTCTCCACCGCTTCCCAAGGCGAAGAGCGTGCGTCGCGACTTTTGCAAGAGCTGTCAGGTCAGCTCACAAGCAAGGTGATCGAAGTGGTCAACGCCGGGTCTCGCTATGAAGCGAGGGCAGGCTTTTTGACCGTTGGTTTGGCACTCTCGGCGGCGCTCTGTGGCCTGGTGGTGCTGCTTCTCGTGCAGGCGACGCTGCGACCCTTGCGCATGCTGGCCGAGACCGCCAAAGAGGTTGCGCGCGGCAACTATCGCGAGCGCGTACCAGCAGAATCGCCCGATGAGGTGGGCGCACTCGGGCGGGAGTTTAACGCCATGGCGGCGGCACTTGCGGAACGCGAGCAGCGGCTGCGACGGTCGGAACAGCTTGCCGCCGTTGGAAAGATGGCGGCTCAAATCACCCACGAGATTCGCAATCCGCTCACCTCCATCGGGCTCAATGCCGAGCTGCTTGCAGACGACTTTGCTGACGGCAATGCGGAGGCAGCCAAGATCGCCCAAGCGATCGTCAAAGAGGTGGATCGCCTGACCGACATCACCGAGCAATACCTGCGCTTTGCGCGGCTGCCGGAACCGCGGCTGGAGCCCATCGAGCTAAGCGCGATGGTGACTGGCCTGCATGGCTTCCTTCAGGAGGAGCTGGGACGTCGCGGCGTCGCTGTCTCGCTGGCGCTCGCCGAGGGCTTGCCGAAGGTCATGGCCGATGACAACCAGCTTCGACAAGTGCTGCTCAATCTGATCCGCAACGCGTCCGAAGCCATGGCAGAAAAGCCACCCGGGGAACGCAACCTCTCGATCGCCACCCGGCTGATTGTCGATTCTCCATCGAGTGCTCGCACCGTCGCGGTGGACATCATCGATAATGGACCTGGAATCCCGAAAGAACGCCACCGTCAGATCTTCGAGCCCTTCTTCACGACAAAAAAAGGCGGAACGGGTCTCGGTCTAGCGCTCAGCCTCGAAGTCATCTCGCGCCACGGCGGCAAAATACTACTCCAAAGTCCCCCGGGCAGCGGCAGTGGTACGAAGTTCACCGTCGAGCTTCCCGCAACTTGAGGTTGCGTGAGAGCGCCTGGCCAAGGCATCGTCTGGATATGCCGACCCTGGTGCTGCGAGACATTGGCGAACTCCTGACGATGAGCGGGCCGACGCAGTCGTCTAAAATCCGTGCCGAGCAAGTTCAGTTTGCCGAGCAGGCCCTTGGACGAGTCGAGGATGCCGTGCTGATCGTCGTTGATGGTCAGGTCCACTATGCCGGCCCGAGTCAGGACGCGCCCGCCATCCATCTGCTCCCGCAGCCGGTGTCTGTCCAGACAGCGCGAGGCCAAGTGGTTTCTCCCGGTCTGTGCGATCCACATACCCATCTGATCTGGGCAGGCGATCGAAGCCACGAGTTCGAGCTGCGAAATCTCGGCGCGACCTATCAGCAGATCGCGGAGCAAGGCGGAGGCATCGTCTCGACAGTGCGAGCGACGACGGAAGCGAGTGACGAAGCGCTCCGGGACGGACTTGTGCGCAGGCTCGACGACGCCATCCGGCTCGGGACGACGCTGTGCGAGGTCAAGACCGGCTATGGCTTGTGGCCAGATGCAGAGCTTCGGCTGCTGCGTCTTTGCCACGAAGTCGCAGCTCAGCACATCTGTCGGATTTCGCCTACCTTTCTGTGTCACGTTCCACCGCCGCAAGCCAAAACCGGAACCGCCCGGGCCGAGCTTCTGAAAGGCTTGGCCGACTGTTTGGCGACTGCGCAAAGTCTTGGTGCGGACGCGATCGATGTCTATTGCGATCAGGGCGCATTCACCCTGGAGGAAACGCGCACCCTGTTTGTCGCGGCCAAGGGTGTCGGCTTGGGCTTGCGCTGTCATGCGGAACAGTTCACCCACACAGGCGTGGCGGAGCTTGCCGCCCAGTTCGACGCGCTGTCCGTTGAGCACTTGGAGCAGCTCGATTCCGCGGGCATACGAGCCCTGGCCGAGAGCAAAGCCCGACGATCGCCTGGAACGATCGCCAACTTGCTGCCAGGGGCGGCGCTTCAGCTCCGCTTGCCATGGCCCGACGCGGCCTCGCTCCTCGGGGCCGGAGTGACTGTAGCGCTCGGAACCGACTGCAACCCGGGGAGCTCGTACAGCTTGTCGCAGCCGCTCATGATGTCGCTGGCGTGCACGTATATGGGTCTGTCATGTGCAGAAGCCTGGCTGTCCGTGACAGCACATGCGGCGCAATCGATTGGCCGACCGCAGTTTGGCCGCCTGAAGCCGGGCGCTCCAGCCGATTTTGTGCAGTGGGAAGCCGATCACTATCGGCAGGTGTGCCAAAAGCTCGGAGGCAACCCGGTGCAGGCGGTCTGGATAGGTGGTCAGCCGGTCGTGCGCGATGGATCTTGGCTGTCGCCAGATTCGCACCACTGATCGAGGCGGACTCTGCACCCGGCCATTCGTCGCAAAGTCATCGCCAGTCCATGCTTTCTGCCAAATCGGTTGACGGAACGCCCGGTGCTGCATCTAATTCGGCCCTCGCAGTGGGGCCACACTTGCATCGACGACAGACCGCGCCAGACCGCTCGAATTCGGGAAGGAAACCCCAACCTGTGCGGTGGATGGCTGCGCTGCTACTACTCGGCCTGTTCTGTTCGCTGCCGATCACCTGGGCGCAGAGCACCGACGCTGCGACGATTCAGACGCTGCGGGTTGGCAAAGATCCTGAAGCGCGACGACAAGCCGCAGCTCGGCTTTCCAAAGTCGATGCCGTCACCGCGATGGAACCACTGCTCGCCGCACTCCTGGCCGATCGCAGTGCAGCGGTTCGCGCCGCTTGCGCTGATTCGCTCGGAACGCTCGGATCACCGGCGGCGATTTCGGCCCTGCGCGCCGCGACCCATGACGAAGACGCACTCGTAAGACAGAAGGCCGAAGCCGCACTGGCCAAGATCGCCAAGCTTGCGTCCGAGGCAGGGGAAAAGATGATCGTCCTCGTCCATGCCCCAGCGGGAAAAGCCGCGGCAAAAGCAGGGTCGGCAGGGCTTTCACAAAGGCTGCGTGAACAGTTTGTCCGCGAGCTGCGGAGCAGCCCTGAAGTGGATGTCCGCGATGACTTTCGACCCAGTGGCAAAGAGACTGCTTTTTCCGTCGAAGGCACCGTCAGCAACATGTCGCGGCGAACCACATCCCGCGGAGAGCTAGAGATCTCCTTCGACTTGAACGTCGTGATCTCGCTGATGCCAGGAAAGCGCGTCGTCGGCATTGTGACGGGTGGAGCCAGCACGTTCTCCCCCAAGAACTCAGCGGGCCGACTCAGCAAAAACCAGATCGACGATCTTGAGCAGCAAGCGCTCAGCCAGTCCGTTTCTGCGGCCACCGAGAACGTGCTGTCGTTTTTGCGCGGACAACGCAAGAACCCCACCTACTAAAATCCGTCCTGTCTGCAATCAGCACGATCCCTGTGGGCGCACGTTTGCAGTGGACCGACATGGACGCAGACCAGACCCAAGAAAAAAAGCAGATCGGTTGCGGGAGCGCTGCCAGACCCGAAAGCGCGGAACAAATCGGTGCGGACAGCGCTGCCACCCAGATGTTGTCGCGCACAAAGTGCCGGAAGCCACACTGCCACGCACCTTGTCGCGCAAAATCCTGCGGGTAGCCAACCTGCCGCGCACGTTTTGCCGAAAAATCCTGCGGGCAGCCAACCTGCCACGCGCGTTTTGCCGAAAAATCCTGCGGG
>CAYTGC010000340.1:0-5336 GCA_964437195.1 uncultured Myxococcales bacterium
GCGCTGCGCTGGCCTGACGGCTCGTGGACGGCCTCGTACACAGAGGCCATGCCTCCGGTGCCGAGCCGACGCACTACACGGTAGTTCCCGAACCGTCTTTGCTCCATGTCCCCAAGTCACCCGCTGCGCGTCGAGCGTGCGCAGAGAGTCTCGGTTTTACTTTAACCCGGGCGGGCGGCTGAGCGGAAGAAAGATGCTCAATCTGGGCTGGTGGCGCGGACGGGCCTCGGGGAGAGCAGCGACTCGAAGTCGAGCTGTCGCTGGGGGCTGACGATGTGGCGGTGGCGTTCGAGGATGAGATCGATCCCTTGGCGGATGTACTCCGCGACGGGAACTTTGGTGATCTCGTGCAGGCGCTTCAGCTCGACGTTCTGTTCCTCGGTGATGTAGATCGTCGTCGAGACCTTCCTTCGCGACATGCGACGGAGCATACATGACTCGATCGCAGAGGCAAAAAAGCGTCAAAAGCGAAGTCAGCGGGAGCGGCGGGCGTGATCGCCTCGACGGAAACAGAGGATCACGATCGGCGGGGCCTAGTGTGTGGGGTTGTGCAGAGCGGACAGGCCGCGGTGGCGCATCTCGCTAATCGTCGCAGTATAGTCGGGAGTGGCAAAAACACCGCTGCCAGAAACGAGGACGCTCGCTCCGGCGGCGACCACTTCGGCTGTGTTGTCGAGCTTGATGCCTCCATCGACGGAAATGCTCACCACGCTGCCGAGACCACGCTCATCGAGCATTTTTCTGAGTGCCGCAATCTTGCCAAGCGCACTGGGGATAAACGACTGTCCACCGAAGCCGGGATTGACGCTCATGACGAGAACCATCGACAGGTCTTCGAGAACGTAGTCGAGCACCGACAGCGGCGTGGCGGGATTGAGGACGACGGCGGCCTGCTTACCCAAGTGCCGAATCTGCTGGACGACGCGATGGAGATGCGGACAGACCTCGGGATGAACGTGCAGGATGTCGGCGCCCGCCTTGGCGTACGTCTCGATCCAGCGCTCGGGCTCCTCGATCATGAGGTGCACGTCGAGCGGCAGCTTCGTGGTCCGACGGAGTGATTCGATGATGGGCGGGCCGAGCGTCAGGTTGGGCACAAAATGCCCGTCCATTACGTCGACGTGGATGAGGTCAGCGCCAGCGCGCTCGACGGCAGATACCTCGGCGGCGAGTCGACCGAAGTCGGCTGCGAGGATCGATGGAGCGATGCGAACGTGGTTCATGGAGGGCCAATAACACACTGGCCCGCTGGATCAGGTGACTTTCTTGGCCCGGAAGACGTTGACGATCGACGAGAAGATGTTGGTTTCTTCATGGCCGGTCAGCATCTCAAACTCTTTGTCGTCGAACCAAATTCCGCCACAGTGGAAGCACTTGTCGATGCTGACGCCCTTGAAGCTGATTTCCTTGAGGTCGAGACCGCACTTGGGGCACTTCATGTAGTGCAGCTTCTTGGCGGCCTCTCGCTCGGCGTCGGCCATCTTTTTGGCATTCTCAAGCGCCTCGCGCTGCCGACGGGCGGCTTCTTCGCGGGCGAAGTACTCTTCTTCGGCTCCAGATGGCTTGTTCAGTGACATGGATTTTCCTCTCGCTGCGCCAATGTCTATCACAAGCTGGCGTCGGTGGGCAGGATCTGTGCTGGGAAATTACGGTCCCGGCGGCGGCGGTGACGGTGGCGTGCCGCCCAGCTTGGTGATGCCGTCGCGACACATGCCGGCCGCCGCGCCCTTGGGATTGATTTCCAAGTACTTGACGTAGTGCGCAATCGCCTGATCTTTGTCGTTTTTCAGACGGTGATAGGTCTTTGCAAGGCCGAACTCAGCGGCGGAATACAGCGGTCGAATTTGCAGCGCATCGTTGTAGTGCGCAATCGCCTGGTCCGCTTGGCTGCGCTCGAACGCGATGTCACCGAGCGCTTTGTGAATCGCCGGCACGTTGGGCGCGTACGTCATCATCAGTTGATAGATGGCGAGAGACTGATCGTATTTGCCGCGCTCGAAGAACTTGTTCGCCAGCTCGATTTGCCCGTCGAACGTCTTCGGAATGTCTTGGTCGATAATGCGGCGCACTTCGTCGGACGTAATCTTGGCCCCAGCGGCTGCTGGTGCCGTCACGGCTGCTGGCGCAGGGGTCGGCGCAGGCGTCGGCTTGACTGCAGGCATCGGTGCTGCGACGGCAACCGGAGCCGGTGGCTTGGCGGCTGCCGTGGGCGGAAGCGGTGTCACCGTGGGCGTTGGCTTGGCTGCTGCGACAGCCGGTGCAGCGGTCGGTGCTGGTGTCGGAACCGGTGTGGCCGTCGGTGGTGTTGGCTTGGCCGCCATCGTTGGTCCTGGTGCGGGTCCAACCGGGGTTGCTGCGGTCGGTGCCACGGCAGGAACTGGCTTCGCAGCTGACGGAGTCGCCGTTGGAGCCGTCGCCGTTGGAGCCGTCGCCGTTGGAGCCGTCGCCGTTGGAGCCGTCGCCGTTGGGGCTGTTGCCGTCGCTGGATTGTTCGTCGGCAGCGGCTCCACCACGGGCTTGGGCTGAGTGCCGCTGGTATCGCCTACCCTCTGTTCGACGACCGGTGGATTTCCCGTCTGCGGAGTGTTCGTGGGCTGATCGCTTCCGAGCAGATAGTAGAGCCCGAGTGCAGCACCACCAGCAACCAGCAGCAGGATGCCATTGCGACGACGTGCCGCCTGCCGTTCGATAAGCTCGTACTCATCCGGTTCGCTGGCGGTGATCTTCTGGGTCACATCGCGAGCTTCCTGAAGAGCGCGTGGCACCGGATCGTTTTTCTTGATCGCTTCTTCGATCGGATCTGCCGGTTTGGTCTTGGCCGTGACTTTTGGATCGCGATCGATGCGCCGGGTTTCATCCGACGGTTCGATGCGCCGGGTCTCATCCGATGGCTCCATCCGGCGGGTGACATCGCCATCGGGCACCTCATCGGAGGGGCGGCGTGTAAACACCGCAGTCTGGCTGTCCGAAGTAGTTGGTGACGAAGCAGCCGGAGCCGGTTTGCTTGCTGGCTTTGCGACTTCACGCGGAGCACTGTCGCCTGCCATCGCTGCGGTTGGGACCGCCTCGCCGGGTTTTCCGCCGTCGTGGGCTCGCTTGGCTGCAGCGGCGCTACCCGAGAGTCCCGGCGGCGTCGGCGCAGGCTTTGCCTTTCCGCTTCCAGGACGGGCCAAGCGCATCAGGCTCAGGTTGCCGCTGACCTGATTCAGGCCGGGTGGCGTCACCTTGAGCGGTCCTAGCACTGGCTTTTCCGGCGGCGCAGCGGCTTCGGGCTTCGTGTCCGTTTTGGCAGCAGCTTTGGTGTCTGCTTTGACTTCCGGCTTGGCTTCCGCTTTCGCGGGGCTGGCCGATGGGACACCGGGCTTGGCAGCGGCTCCACTGATCGGGATCACAGCGGCTCCGTCTGGGGCTGTCGCTTTGCGCTTGGCGAGTCGTTCTTGATCGACGCCGTAGAACAGCGACTCGAACTCGACGATGGTGCCCATCTTGCGCCACTTCTGCCCCGAGCGAGACACCTCATCGTCCCGGGTCAGCCGCTTTTCGACGATCCACTGCCGCAGTGTCGTCAGATCTGGACAGCGAAGCACCTGCGTGCTGTTGCGTTTCCGTAGCAAAAACGGACGCAAGCTGCCGGATGCGACGGGAATCGGCTTGCTCTTGGGTTGCGAAGGCGCTGCGCTTTTGGGTTGGGTCTTGTCCATCGCCATGTCTGTCTTCACCGGGCACTCGATCGTGCGGGTTGCTTAGAGTATGCCGTATGTGATTTTGCAGCCTGATCGTGGGGCGGGGCAAGCAAATCCCTGTGTTGCCAAGGATTTACGCGGCTTTGCGGGCTACATCGCGCCGCCAAGGAGTTTTTTGGCTTCGATGAAGATGTGGATGCCGCCAACGATCGTGAGGATGATCGCGAACGGGATGTGGATGAGTTTCCACTCGCGGAACAGCGGTTCGATGCGCGGCAAAAGAACGCGGCGGCACTCGATTTCGGCCATCTCTGTCGCGACGGAAGCGACCTGGGTGCGGGCCTGTGCGTCCTTGATGCCGTTCAGCGTTGCGCGGAGCAACGTCGCCCGGAAGGGACGAACCAGGACATCGCGCAGATAGATGTAGAGCGCGAGTCCACCTGCGATAAATCCAGGGAGCTTCGGGTCGGCGACGCGTGAATAGCGCTGGCGAAGGCTCTGGTAGAAGCGATCGGCGACTGCGACGCCGCCGTGTCGGTTGCGCAGCTCGCTGAGCTTGCGCTCGAGGTCAGCCATTCGCAGCTCGGCGCGCGAAGCTCGCTCGGGCATGACGGTGGTGATAAAGCGTCCGACGAGACCCGAAAGCACCGCCGCCACCATCGCCCAGATCGCTATCGAAACCCAGTTGTCGAGGCGGCCTGCGCTGTGGAGCAGCACCAGCATCGGACCAACGGCACCCGACCAGACGTGATAGTTAAACCAGCCTCGCTGCGCCCCGAGCTTCTTTATGCCTGGAACCCACTTGCGGGCCGAGTAAAACATCGACGAGAACATCAGCGTGCTGCCGATGTACGCAAGCCACAGTCCGAGCTGATCGTAGGGTCGATAGCCGACTTGGTTTAGCGCCATATCGACTTCATCGGGACCGGGGAAGACAAAGCGGCGCTGGTACCAGAAGTCGATCGACAGCGTGCGCAGATCTTCGTACCGCCGGAGCAGAATCTCTCCGAGGCAGATGAAGAAGCCGATAAAGCCGATCACCCAAGCGATCGTCCACAGCGCGCCGCCTTGCTTTTTGTCCGTGGCGCGGGCGCTGTCGTCGGCCTCCGAGAGTCCTTGGAAGAACTTCTTGGGGTCGAACAGCTCGCCGGGTCGAAAGAATGCGCTGTGCTCGAAGCCACCTTTGGCGGCTTCGGACTGTTCGAGCGTGCGGTCAACGAAGGCCGTCTCTGGCTCCATTTCGACGATCGCGTCCGTCGGGCAAGCCGAGATGCACGCCTGGTCTTCAAAGCTGGCGCAGTGATCACACTTGCTGGCGACTCGACGCGGCTTGGCCTTGCGCGGCTTGTTGTCGCCCCAGTCGAGCTTCTTTTCTTTTTGCAGACGCAGGAGCAGCAGCGGTTTTTCGTCGAGTTCTTGCATCTCGATGGCGTCGTACGGGCACGCCAGTGAGCACATGCCGCAGCCGGTGCAGAGGTCTTCGCTGATGACGACCTCGCCTTTTTCCGGATCGAACTTGATCGAGTCGTACCCGCAGACGTCGACGCAGCGCTGATCGATACACGTTCGGCAGCAGTCGACGAAATCGAGACCGCCGAGGACCTTGCCACCGAGGGAAAGTCGCTTGACGCCATAGCGCTTTTCGCAGGCTTT
>CAYTGC010000341.1:0-5335 GCA_964437195.1 uncultured Myxococcales bacterium
ACTGCCAGACTGGACGAGAGCGCAAAGAGAGCGGACAGAACACGCAGCGAACGGAACTTCATGTGATGTCTCCTGTGGAACACAAATGAAAAAGGGGAACACACGTCCCCTCATGCCAGGTGTGCTCTTGATGCTGAGGAAGACAACACAGCCGGTGAAGTGACAAAATCCAATAACTCTTTTCCAATTTTGGAACAATTGTCTCGTTTTCTCTCGATTCATAGGCTATGGAATAATGCACATATATGCAGGCACCACCACTTGATGACATCGCGCTCTTCGTTGAAGTCGTGCGGGCTGGAAACTTCAGCAAAGCCAGTGCGCGACTGGGGATTCCGAACGCCACACTGTCTCGGCGCATCGCGGCGATGGAAGACAGTCTGGGGGTGCGTCTGTTTGAACGAAGCACCCGTCGAGTCAGTCCCACAGAAGCCGCCCAGCGATACTTTGAACGCTGCGCGCCGCTTGTCGATGAAGCGCGCGTCGCCCATGAAGCACTTCGGCAGCGCGCCGACCAGCCATTAGGACATGTTCGCGCGTCACTGCCGGTCGATCTGGGGATTAGCTATCTGGGTGACTCTCTGGCCGAGTTCATGCGCCGCCACCCCGGCATCACACTCGATTTGGATCTGTCACCGCGCTTTGTCGATCTGCGGGCCGAGCCGTTTGATGTGGCGCTAAGACTCGGCAGCGTGCGCGGAGATGGGCTGGTTTCAAAACGGGTGGGAATCATTGCCCAGGGGATCTATGCGGCGCCAGCATACCTGGACCGCTTTGGCCGACCCCATGATCCGGCGGCGCTTTCCGAACATCGCTGTCTGCACATCGGTTCAGCCCAGCGCGGCGCTCGCTGGCGTTTTGGCGGCCCCAAGGGTGAACAGAGCGTCGTGGTCCGCGGCGCGCTCGGACTGAACAGCATGAGCATGATGCGAAAATTGGCGGAACATGGCGCCGGAATCGCACTGCTTCCGGTCCACATCGCCCAAGCTGGTGTTGTCAGCGGACTGCTCGAACAGATTCTGCCCAAGCTGCCGCTGCCGGGCTGGCCGGTGTATGCCGTGATGGCTTCGCGCATGCAACCGGCGGCAGTTCGCGCGTTCGTCGACTACGTTTCTGCACGCCTTGCGGCACTGTAGCCAAGACGGACCGCGGCGCGGTTGCAACCGATGCTTGCCAATGGGAATCGCGTTCGCGATAGGATAAAGACATGGATCTTTCATCGGCCATTGCGACCTACTTTCACGGCGAAAAAAACGGCGGCCTGATTTTGGTGCTGGTGGCAGTCTGTGGAATCAGCATCGCAGCGATCTTGTCGCCGATTCGCTACGAGCTTCGCGCGTTCTGTACGACGATGGGAATCCTGGCACTGTCGCTGTTTGCGCTGGGTCTGGGACTCTACCTAAAAACCGATGCACAGGTGAGCGCGCTCCACACAAGCCTCGCAAGCGGCGGACTCGCTGTCGAAGTGGCGCGGATGGCACGGGTTCAGCAGAATTTTGTGGTGCTTGAGTGGGTGTGGCTCGCGCTGATTGCGGGCAGTGCAATCGTCGCTGTGACATGCAAACACCATGCAACAGTGGGACAGGTAGCGCTCGCGTTTCTGTTTGCGCTGTCCACGCTGCTCTGCTTCGATGTCATCGCCGAAAGACGCGGTGCAGCGTACTATGCGGCCTTGCGCGCCGCCGCTGCCAAGTAGTTCCCTACCACCGCTTGGGACTGCGGAACATACGCTCCCTTCGCTGCTTGTCTTGGCTACGCCGCGGGTTGCTGCTGCGCCTTTCACACAAACTGTAGGTTTCGTCGAAGACTCGGTTTAGGATGCGGCGATGAAAACGCACGCGCCTCGTCCTTGGCTTTCTTCGTCGACAAAATGGATCTCTGTCTTTCTCTTTGCAGGGTCGCTCGGGCTTTTGCTTGCCACAGGTGGACTCTTTGTTGGCTGCACGGACCCAGCCCCTGCGTCCTGTGCCATCGGTAGTCTTCACTGCGCTTGCACAAGTGGCGGCGGCTGCGATCCCGGTCTTGCGTGCGCAGCAGATGGCCTGTGTGCATCCACAAGCTGCGGCTGCAATGTGTCCCGCGCCTGCGATTCCCTGTGCCCCTGCGACCCAGACTGCACAACCGGCGCGGATGGCGGCGGCAACCTGTCGCAAGACTTGGCGACGACACCACCAAATGATCTTGCTGTGTCCCCGCCTTCAAACTGCGCGCTTCCGATTGAAGGGTGTTACCAAAACTGCATCGCCAACAAGACCTCTGTTTCCACTTGTGTGAGCACCTGCGGAGTCCAAAGCGGAGTCGGTTGTTACGCGCTGTGCGAGAGTTTGTCGACGAGCCTTAGCACCTGCAAGAGCTACTGCGGAATTCCCACCGCAGCCGCGGAGCGCGCTTGCTATCAGCTGGCCGCCAAGCTGGGCGACAGCGTGAGCACGGCCAAAAGTTACTGCGGCATCACCAGTGACTGCGGCGAAGACGGCTGCGCAAGGGAGTGCATTGCCCGCAGCGCGAGTCTTAGCACCTGTGTAAGCTACTGCGGTTTCAAAACGGCGCTGGGTCAGGGGGCCTGTTATTCCGTCGCTACGAACAACTCCGATAGCACAAGCACAGCGGTCAGCTACTGTGGCGTGACGACCGCGTGCGGTCAGCGTTCGTGTTACGGCCACTGCGGACAGAAAGGTGACAGCACGAGTACCTGCGTAAGTTACTGCGGAACGTCCACTGCATGCGCGCAAGTTGGCTGCTACGATGTCTGTCTAAAGCGCGGTGACAGCATCAGCACATGCGTAAGCTACTGCGGAATCAGTGACACCGTTTGCAGTGACTGCGGGACGAGCGACACGCCGCGCAGCGCTTGTTACCGAGTCTGCACCGCGCGAGGGAATTCGACCAGTACCTGCAAGAGCTACTGCGGATAGAAGACCATCCGGAAAGCCCCGTTCTTTTGGCAAGTTCGGGCGCTTTTTTGATGGAGTGGCGGACTGTGCTTTCATGATGTCTTTAGGAACAGGTGACGTGTGCGCACGAAGTTGAAACGGGTGCTTTCGCTTGCTCTGCTTGGGCTGGGATTTTTGTTGTGGACACACAGGCCGCAAAAAAAAATCCTTTACCGCGGTGGCCCCATCCTGACGATGGATGATCAGGATCGTGTGGTATCGGCTCTGCTTCTGGAAGGCAGCCGCATCGTGGCGGTCGGAACGGAACAAGAGCTGCAACAGAGAGCGCCGGACGCCGAGATTCGGGATCTGCACGGACACGCGCTGCTTCCGGGCTTCATCGACGCACACGGACACTTTCCGGGGGCCGGTCTCGATGAGATCATGGTCGATGTTGCGTGCCCGCCACTTGGCGACATCCACAACATCACGGAACTGATTGCGCGATTGAAAGACCGAGCAAAAGAAAAAAGCGGCAACGACTGGGTGGTTGGCCAGCGCTATGACGACACGCTGCTTGCGGAACACAGACATCCGACCCGTCAGGACTTGGACCAAGTATCGACCACACTGCCGGTAGTTGCTGTTCACATTTCAGGGCATCGCGTCGTCGCAAACAGCGTCCTTCTGCGCCGACTTCAGATTGGCAAAGAGACAGCAGATCCAGCGGGCGGAAAGATCCAACGGGATGCAAATGGCGAACCAACCGGACTGCTGGAAGAGACCGCGTCAGACTTGGTCATCAAAGCAATCCCCGGACCGAGCGCGATCCAGGCACTGATGATTGCCCGTCGAGCCAGCCGTCTGTATGCAGCCCAAGGGGTGACGAGTGTGCAAAGCGGCTTGACACTCGGTAGACATAGAAATCCGCTCAAGTGGATGGTGCGCACGAAAGTCATTCCGCAGCGCATGGTGATGTGGGAAGCCGACGATGCGATCGAGCAAGACCAGAAAGAAGGAAAGGCTCGGTTCACAACCTTTGATGAAGACAGACTGCGCGTTGGCACCGTGAAGATCCTGGCCGATGGATCGATTCAGGGCTACACCGGGTATCTTTCGGCTCCCTATTTCGTCGCTCCCGATGCGGATCGGAACTTCCGTGGCTACCCCCGCATGAGCAAAGAGGAGCTTACCAACAAAGTCGTCGCGTACCATGCCCAAGGGATGCAGGTCGCGGTCCACGCAAACGGTGACGCCGCGATAGATGATGTGCTGGACGCGATGGACGCAGCCCAGAAGGCGTATCCGAAAGCAGACCCGCGATTTGTGATGGTACACTCCCAAATGGCGAGGACCGATCAGCTCGATCGCATGAAGCAGTTGGGAGTCATTCCCAGCTTCTTTGTCCTGCATACCTACTACTGGGGCGATCGTCATCAGCAGATATTCCTCGGACCGACGCGGGCTGCGCGGATAAGTCCAGCGCAAGATGCGGTCGCGCGCGGACTCCTTTTCACACTTCATGCGGATACTCCGGTCACACCTATGGAGCCGCTGCGCATGGTGTGGGCCGCAGTCAACAGACGCACAACGTCGGGCCTTGTCTTAGGGCCAGATCAGCGCATCTCTGTCCTTCATTCACTCCGTGCGGTGACAAGGTATGCAGCGTATCAGAGCCGTCAGGAACATCTGATTGGTTCCCTGGAACCTGGCAAGCGCGCCGATCTCGTCATCTTGGATCGCTCTCCTTTGGATGGTCCGGACAGCATTGATCGCATCCGCGTGTTAAAAACCCTGGTGGATGGCAAAGAGATATACAGCGCGCCAAACTGAAACAAGCTATGATCTCTGCCGTGCGGGATCGTCGGGAACATAGGGATGAAACGGGCACGAAAGTGCGTGTGTCCCAGCAGCAGAAGCAGACTCCTTTCCCCCATCGATCCTCTTTCGGAACGGATGAAACGCTGGCCGGTACGCCAATCGATGCAGGTGGCCACGCGGGCTCCGCAGAAGGATCGAGTACCAAGCATCCGGCCCCTGCCCAGGACGCAGCAACAAACATTGGTCGTTACGTGGTGCTGCGGAAACTTGGGCAAGGAGGAATGGGTGTCGTCTATTCCGCCTACGATCCGGATCTGGATCGCAAGATAGCGCTCAAGGTCGTGCGCGATGACTTGGGAATGGGAACCATTGGCCACAATCGCATCAAACAGGAAGCGCAGGCCATGGCACGGGTTGCCCATCCCAACGTCGCCCACGTCTATGAAGTGGGCGAGTATTTGACCCCGCAGGGTCGCAACATTTTCATCGCGATGGAATTTATCGCGGGTGAATCTCTGGACGCCTGGCAGTCCAAAAGGGACCATCACTCTGCCGCGAGCTTGGACGAGTGCCTGCGTCTGTACCTGCAAGCAGCAGCTGGACTCGCTGCCGCGCACGCATCCGGTCTGATCCATCGCGAC
>CAYTGC010000342.1:0-5296 GCA_964437195.1 uncultured Myxococcales bacterium
GTGGTGGCCGAAGGCAGTCGCAGTGGTCTTTCTGGGGAAGCCATCGGGGCGGTGCTGCAAGAAATCGCAAAGGCCAGCCAGGGCAAAGGCCGCAGGTTGTCTGTCTCCTGGTCTGTGGAAGAGGACAAGGAATGAGCAGCGGCACGCTCAGCGAGTCCCTGCTTCGCGCCAAGGTCGAAGAGGTCCGCCGCAAGGTGCCGCAGGCCATGGCCATTGGCATCAAGGTGGATGCACCGTGGCGAGGCTGCGAGCAGCTAACGCTCGGCGATGCAGCGATGCGGGTGGTTTACTGTCCGTCGGTCCTGGCCTTCCGAGAGCAGCTTGCACAGGCGGAAACGGAAAAGCTTGTGCTTTTGACCAACCAAAAGGAACAGGAACTCGGCAGCGATGTGCTGTATCGGTTGGCACTTTCGCGGCTGCATGAAGTCCGACCCTGGCAGGTGATTTTGGAACGCTTCCAGGCACGGCGCTGGGATTCGCGGCTGACCAAAGAGCCGTGGATGGAAGCGCCCCTTTTGCGGATTGTGGCGGAAAAGCAGTCGCTAACGCCTGCTCCGGGTGGTTTTTTGGATGAAGAAACCATCTGGCGAGAGCTGCTCACCGAGCTTCTTCGACTGTCCGAGCCTCGTCCAAGTGCAAAGACGCTGCTGCGCTGGTCGCTGTCCCGTGAGGGGCTTGTGGCGTGGGCGCAGCTTCCGAACGACGCCAAGATGGGCATCGGTGCGCATCTTGTGGAGCATACCGGGCCCTGTGGACCGGCCTTGGTTTCGGCGCTGTCAGCAGGTCGGGGCGAAGATCTGGTGTCCATTGGCTTGGTCTGTGATCTGCTGTTTTCCCAAGCTAGCACCCATCCCGAGCTGTCTTCGGTGGTCCTCAAATCGACCGGACGACTCGAATCCTGGATCGGCATTGGTACGCTCGGCGCGGAGGAAGGTCGAGCCTGGGCCACTGTCAGTCAGGAAGTGCTGGGCGAGCTGCCACCGGATCGAGCCACCCAGCAGCTTCGGCGGGCCGAACAGCTTCTGAGTTCCTTTCATGCCGATGCGCTTTCGTCCCTTTCCGATGCGCTGCCGTCCAGTCTGGAGCAGCGGCTCACTCGACTTGGGGAAGCGCTGGGACACCTCGCGCGGGCGCCCAAGCGGACCCTGCTTGATGCGGTGCTGGCCGCGCTTGCGTCCAGTCGGGCGCATCGGCTGTGGAATCATGAGCCGGGGCGCTGCGAGCGGCTGCTTTCAGCGTGTCGGGTCGCTCAAGCTGTGGTGTCTGTCGAAAGTCCGCTCGAAACGCCACGGTTTGCGGAGCTTGTGAACCACTATGCGGACACCCTGGCGTGGCTGGATCGGGCGCGCGAGGACTTGGTCGAAGGGGATCGCAATCCAGTGGTCGCGGCTGGGATGACGGGACTCTATTCGCTGGCTGTCACGGTCCGCGAGCGTCATAGCCAGCAGTTTGCCACCGCGCTTTGCGACTTCTGCGCCAGCGGCCATGAGCAAGAAGATGTGCTGGGGGTAGAGTCTTTGCTCCAGCGAGTGGTTGCCCCGGTCGCTGCGCGCAGTCCCGTGCTTTTTCTGGTGCTCGATGGCATGAGTGTTCCGGTGTTCCTGTCGCTGCGGGAAGACCTGGCACGGCTCGGTTGGATCGAAGCCATGGCCAATCCCGTGACATGGCCGCGCGCCGCGGTGGCGATGATTCCCACCGAAACCGAAGCGTCCCGCGCGAGCCTTCTGTCCGGGCGGCGCATGCGAGGGCAAGCGGGGACGGAAAAAAATCGCTTCGCCGAACATTCCGGCCTGCGCCAAGTGTCGCAAAGTGGCAAGCCGCCAATCTTGTTTCACAAGGCCGACCTGCCAGGGGAAAGCGTCGGGCTACACGACGAAGTACGGCGTGCCATCGAAGACCCAGAACAGCAAGTGGTCGGCGTGGTGATAAACGCCATCGACGATCACTTGAGCAAAGGGGATCAAATCGCGATTCCGCAGACCGTCGACGCGATTCGACCGCTCGGTTTGCTGCTCGCCACCGCAAGGGCGGCCCACCGCGCCTTGGTCCTCACCAGTGATCACGGTCACATCCGCGAAAGGGGTCTAACGCTTCGGCGCTCGCAAGAACGACCCTCGCGCAGTCGAACGGCGACCGGTCCGGTTTCGCCCGATGAGCTGCTGATGGAGGGTCCGCGCGTCCTTTCCCCCCAGCACAAGATCATCGTCCCGTGGAGCGAGCGGGTTCGCTACGCGAGCGAAAAGTGTGGCTACCATGGTGGCGCGACCCCCCAGGAAGCGGTGGTTCCGGTCGCGCTGCTTTTGCAAAGTGAGCAGCTACCGGATCACTTTCAGGAAGCGCCCTGTCGTCCGCCTTCCTTCTGGAATCTAGCGGAGAAGTCGAAACCGGCGCCGCCAAAAGCCCCGGTCCTCTTGCCTCCTCCATGCGTTCCCAGTGTGTCAGGTAGTCAAGGCGTCCTGGTCGGCCAAGCAACGAGCGGTCCCCCCACGGTTTCACTGATGCCGTGGACCAGCCGACTTCTGGCGTCGCCGATCCTGCTTTCCCGCAACAAACAGTTTGCTCGGCTGGCGCTGCCCAAGGAGCGCATCGTCGATGTGTTGTCAGCCCTCGATGGAAGTGGCGGCAAGCTGATGCTCGCGGCGCTTTCGCAGAAGCTTGGTCTTCCGCTTGTGCGGGTCCGCGGAATCCTGGGCGCACTGCGAACGCTGCTGAATGTGGATGCGTATCCCGTCTTGACCATCGATGAAAGCGACCTGAGCGTCAGCCTCGATCGCCCGCTGCTTGAGCGACAGTTTGAGCTGTCCCCAGAACCGGCGACCACAGAAAGGAGCCCGGCGTCGTGAGCATAAGTCCCCAGCGGAGACAAGAGATCATCGACGCACTTAGGCGGGGTACGGTGCCGCAGCGCAGTCTTTCGGCGTTTGCGGTGGGACTGGATCGCTTTGGGTCCACGGTCGATGATGAGCTTGGCAGAGTCGAGCGCGGCGGTGCGGTATTCAAAGCGGTTCGCGGCGAATACGGCACCGGCAAGACCTTCTTTGTCCGCTTCCTGCAAGAACGAGCGCGGACGCTTGGCTTTGCCACCGCAGAGGTGCAGATTTCCGAAACCGAAACGCCGCTGCATCACCTTGAAACGGTGTATCGGCGCATGGTCGAACATCTGTCGACAAGCGATACGCTCACCGGAGCGCTGCGATCGATCTTGGATGGCTGGTTTTACGCGCTGGAACAGGATGTCTTGGCGGAAGGCGGAATCGAAGAAACCGATGCCGACAAGCTGGTGGAAAAGACCAGCGCACTCCTGGAAACAAGGCTGGCTGCCGTGACGCGCACAGCCCCAGCGATGGCTGCTGCGTTGCGCGGTTATCGCGAGTCACTGTCCCGTGGTGAGCATCAAATCGCAGAGGGACTTTTGGCGTGGCTGTCTGGACAGCCGAACGTGGGACCAGATATCAAGCGACGCGCGCACCTTTCGGGGGCCATCGATCACTTTGGCGCACTGTCATTTCTGCAAGGGCTGCTCACCATCTTGCGCGACTCGGGCAGGCCAGGACTTTTGGTGGTACTCGATGAGGTCGAAACGCTCCAGCGGGTCCGCTCGGATGTGCGGGACAAAGGACTAAACGCGCTGCGGCAGTGGATCGATGAAGTCGATGGCGGGCGTTTCCCTGGTCTGTATCTGGTCATCACCGGTACGTCGGCTTTTTATGACGGACCTCAAGGGGTGCAGCGGCTTCCTCCGCTGGCGCAGCGGCTGCATGTCCAGTTTGGTCCTGACGAGCGCTTCGACAACCCGCGTGCCGTGCAGATCCGGCTGACTCCGTTTGGACAGGACCGCCTCGTGGAAGTCGGAAAGCGGATTCGCGATCTGTACGCGCAGGAATCGAAGGTGCCAGACCGGATCTACGCCAAGGCCGATGACGGCTACCTTTCGGAACTGGCACAGGCCGTCGCTGGTGAGCTAGGTGGAAAGGTCGGCGTGGCGCCGCGGATTTTCCTCAAAAAGTTGGTCGCCGAAGTGCTCGACCGCATCGATCAGTTTCCAGACTTTGATCCGCGGAAGCACTACTCCCTAACGCTGTCAGATGTGGAACTGACCGCCACTGAGCGCGGCAGCCGCCCAGCCACTTCAGCCGACGACATCGACTTATCGCTGTGACGCCGTTTGAATCACTGCACCCTGCGCTGCAACATCACCTGGTCAATGCACTGGGATGGCGGCGGCTGCGTCCACTGCAAGAGGCAGCGATCGGTCCGCTTACCCAAGGACAGCACGCGCTGCTGCTAGCTCCGACGGCAGGAGGCAAGACGGAAGCAGGGATTTTGCCGGTCTTGTCACGGATGGCCAGTGAAAGCTGGTCCGGAATGTCAGTGCTGTATGTCTGTCCGATCCGTGCGCTGCTCAACAACCTCGAGCCGCGCCTTGCGATGTATGCGGGATTTGTCGGTCGGACGGTGGCACGCTGGCATGGCGACATTTTGCAGTCTGCGCGAAGACGGATTCTGCGCAGTCCAGCGGACATCTTGCTGACCACCCCAGAGTCGCTCGAGGTGCTGCTCGATTCGCGGAGCGTTGATCGGACCGCGCTTTTTTCAGGACTACAGGCTGTGGTCGTCGATGAGCTGCATTCCTTTGCGGGTGATGATCGCGGTTGGCACCTTTTGGCAGTGCTCGAGCGAATTCGCCGCATTTCGGGTCGGCAGCAGCAGCGGATCGGCCTGTCTGCAACCGTTGGGAATCCGCAAGAGCTGCTTGATTGGCTGGCGGGTCACTGCGAGGGGACACGGACCGTGATTGCCATGCCTCCCACGGCACAAGCGAGTCCACCCGATGTCACGCTCGATTATGTCGGGAATCTGGACAACGCCGCGACTGTGATCTCACGTCTGCATCGTGGCGAAAAACGCCTGGTCTTCTGTGACAGTCGATCACGGGTGGAAAGCCTGGCGGAAAAGCTGCGGGCGCAGAGCGTTAGCACGCATGTGTCGCACAGCTCGCTGAGCCTAGAGGAGCGGCGCCAAGCCGAGCAAGCATTTGCCGAAGGAACGAACTGCGTCATCGTGGCAACGAGTACCCTGGAACTGGGTCTTGATGTCGGGGACTTGGATCGTGTGATCCAGATCGATGCGCCTGCGACAGTCGCTTCATTCTTACAACGCATGGGGCGTACCGGAAGGCGCAGCGGAACCCAGCGCAACTGTCTGTTTCTCGCTACCGATGACGACAGCCTGCTGCGCGCGGCGGCGATCCTGCGGCTCGCCCTGCTTGGCTATGTAGAGCCCGTCTGTCCCCCAC
>CAYTGC010000343.1:0-5272 GCA_964437195.1 uncultured Myxococcales bacterium
AGCAGTCGCTCGTGCCATCGCAGACACCGCCAGCAGACAGATACGTTTGTGCGCCATAGGATTTTCCCTGCGCACTGAAGTTCAACGTGACACTGGCATTCTGGTCGTAGTCGTAACAGCCGGTTCCGCACGGTGTTCCTGCGGGGGTGACGCTGACATTCCCTTCGCCACTTTGGTTTAGGATCAGAGAACAACGACGCGGACTCAAGGAAGTGAGGTTGACGGTGACTTCTTGGCCGCGCCCTGCATCCAGATTGACGGTCACGGTTCCACTTGCCGACTTACACTGATCGGCTCCAAGCGCAGAGACTTCGACTGTCAGCGTTCCGGTCTTGTCGGCAGGAAGCCGGATTCCTATCATGTCGAGCGGCAAAGGCGGCGCGATGTCTAGTCCTTTCATCGCGTAGGTATCACCGAGCTTTGCTGTCGCATACAGGCTGGCTGTATCCGCTGGACTGCCCGTTACGCGAACCAGGATTGCATAGTCACCGCCGCTGCAACTGGCCAGTGAACCGACGGAAGCCGCGAAGACTAAACCCAGAGCTTGTGTAAGACGTCGCTTGCTGGACATGTGGCCTCTCATAAGAATGAAGTTAGAAGGTCGGCATATACATCGGAGCAGTGGGAGGGATCGGATCGGACGAGCCACTGCGGCTCACCCCCACACCGATTCCGATTCCCAAAATGGTGACTGCAGCAGCGCCGCCCACGATCGTCCAAAACCACCACTTCTTGTAAATCGGCGTGGCCGTCTCGGTCGGGGCGGGCGCTGGGGTTGGTTGCGGCGTGGGGTCGGGGGCTTGCCCAAAGCTCGATGTACTGCCACCGCTCGCACGCATCGCATCGAGCGCCGCTTGGGCTTGCGTCCGATATTCTTGAACCTTTTTCAGCGTCTCTGGGTCAGACCCAAGCGACGCTTTTTCATAGTTGTTGTAGTACTGCACGGCTTCCTCCAGACGTCCGAGCCGATGCAGCGTCCGTCCGATGTTCACCAGCAACCACGGCATCTGACGCAGCCCGTAAGCCGCCTGAAACTCTGGCAGTGCAGCTTCGTAGCGTCCTGCCTGGTACGACTTCATGGCTTTCTCATAGTGACCGCGACATACGCCATCACGGAGGCAGCCGTCGTCGGCATCGTTGGCACCGGCAAGTGCGGAGGAAGGCATAGCCAGCGCAAAAACAAGAGCAAGCCACAGCAGAGGCGATACGTTCATGACCCTAGACCTTAGGAGGTGAGCTTTTGACACTAGCGCGAGTATACCGCGCCTTGCGGACTACGGATCAGTGGTTTCCGTGGTCTTTGTGGAAGAATTTGTCGCAAGGTCGCGGGCTTCTGCGAGCGCTGACTCGGTGATCGGAAGATCCGTCGCTGGCCAAGGTGAAAGCCGCGCGCCAAGCTGAGCACAGCGGTCCAGGGCAGCGCAGATTGGACGTACAAGCGCCGACATGGTCGCAGCTTGGGTAAGCTCGCGTAGTGCTTGCGGATCGAGACCACCCAGAAATCCCAAGCAGAAAAAACCCACAACAAACGATCCTGCGCCAGCCACAAAAAACAGAATCATCATCGGCAGCCAGCTCGTCGGTGCGACAAGCCAGACGAGACCGCGCCAGCACAAAAAGTTCACCACACCGCACAAAAGTGGGATCAGCACCATCACACGCAGCGGACTTCCGACAAAAGGGTGCGCGACAATGCGCCGATGGTTTAACCACCAGCCGATCGCACACTTTAGGACGAGCGCCAGATTGAGCGCGAAGTAGATGCCAACGAACTGAAGACGAGGCACGAAGAAGATCAGCAAGAGCAGCCGCAGTCCTTGCTCGATCAGCATGACCACCGTGGTGGTACCTGGTCGTCCCGCGCCTTGCTGAAGGGAATCCGACAGCCACGCAAGCGGCAAAAGCAGTCCGCTCAGACAGCCGAGCAGCAGAAAGTCCGCAGCCCCTTGCCACTGCGAGCCCAGCGCGACAGAAACGTAGCGAGGGCCCACCGCAGCAAGCAAAGAGAACACCAGCGCTGAAAACAGGAATCCGAACTGCAGGTAACGCGCAATGTAGTACTGGATCAGGATTTTCTTGTTCCGCGCCGTCGCTTCCGAGATCACAGGAAGTGCGCTCTGGTAGTAGCTCCAGCCGAAGAAGAACAGAAATTGCAAGCGGTTGTGGATCATGTCGCGGATCCCAAGCCACACCGGAAAGTCTTGCAGCCAACGAATGATGATCAGGCTCTCCAAAAATGACGTGAGTCGGAACGGTTCCTGTCCCAGCGTGACCTTGAAACCAAACGAAAGCTGTCGCTTCACCGTCGCAAAATCAAACTGCGGTAGCAGCATCGGCAAGATCGGTATATGAAGCTTTTTCACTGCATAAATTCCCAGCGAAAACACGCAGAGCTGTGTAAAAAGGCCCCCGATTCCCATTCCAAGAGCAGCTCCAAACGCTTCACCGTACTGGGGATGTTCTAGACCCCACTTGCGCCCAAGGAAAATGAACGGAATCGGGGCCAGAAAGCTTAGGATTCTCGCTTCAGAAAAATCGAGCAAGTTCTGGTAGTCGAAGCGCTGCATCGCTTGGCAGAGCAGCTTGGGAATGCTCGTAATCGCCGGCAGCTGCGACAGCGCGAACAGCAGCGTAAACGGCGCATACAGTGCGTAGGAAGTGAACGGAAGGACACGCAGTGCGACCGCAATCAACAGAGATGCTTCAACAGTGCGCGAGGCGATCTGCCAGAAGATGTAGAACTGCACATCTTTTAGCGCATCTTCGGGACGCTCGACACGGTGCTCAGCAAAGTACTTCACCACAGCAGTCTGGGTTCCCATGTCGAAGGTTAGCCAGACGATAAACAGCGTGTCTCCGGTGTTCTTCCACAGTCCGTCTGCTTCGGGAAACGGCTGCACCGATCCGGCCAGATAGGACTGAAGCGCGAAGTACGGACCGATCAAAAGGAACATCGATCCAAGCAGTGTCAAGAATCCTGACAGCGGCCTGGCGAAGCCAACTTCGTTCCAGTTCGAAGCGGTTTTGGAATCGCCACTTTGCGACGAGAAGTCTGAGGTATTGCGCAGCGCTGTGAGCCAGTCTCTGCTCCACTTTTTTGACCACGAACTCGGCTTGCGCAAAAGAAAAAACAGCCCAGCCCACAAGATCCACAACGCAAAAGAGAACATCCCCCACTTCACGGGCTCGCGGACCCCAAGCAGCGGACTGTGCGGCCATGCAGCAAACGACTGCGGCTGCATCGCCGCTGCATCCGACGCAGCGACATACAGCAGATAGTTAAAGTAGGGCCACTGGAGAAGCCGCGAGCCTGGCTGGGACTTGTCGGAATGCCGAAGATCCACGGCCAGTATGACCTTGCCTGGACTCGTGAAAATGAGCGGTGCTCCGCTTTCGGTACGAAGCAGAACACGGGCTTCTTTGGGAACCTGACCGTTTGAATCTACCGTTGAGATCCAGCGACTCGGAGCGCTCTGCCAGTTGATGTCACAGAGTCCGGCTTGGCGGCCTGCACAGGAAGGCGCAGCGGCAGCTTCCGGCTTTCGATTCCCTTCCGAAACAGAGTCTGGACCGAGGATCTCGAACGTGACTCCGGACACGTTGACCAGAGAAAAGCGCTGCGAAAGTTCGCTGTCTGTTTCAGGAGAACCCACCGCGCAGCGGCCCCAGGTGGGCCACTGTACAAGGACCAGCAAGGCACACAGAAGGATGCTGCGGATCATCTATCCAACATACACCACACGGGAGCCCGTACGGCATCAATAGTCGAACCGGATTCCCAGGTTTGGAAAAATCGGTAGGCCGACGACGCGACCTTGCTGATAGAGCTGCCGTCCGCCGTAGATCAGGCTCTCGGCATTTTTGCGGTTATAGACGTTCTGGACTTCCAGATAGAGGCCGATGCGGAACTTCTTGAGCAAAAACGTCTTGTCGACGCGCAGATCGAGCTGGTGAAAGTCGGGCAGCCGCACCGAGTTTTCTTCCCCTGCCAGCGCCTGATAGTACTGGCCGCGGGTATCGCGAATCCCGCCGACCAGCGGTGTGGTGGGGTTGCCAGTCACATAACGGAATCGAGCGCCCGCAGTAAGTCCCCACGGCAGCTCATAGGTGAGTACTGCGGTCAGGATATGCGTCTGATCGAAGCGGAACACACGCCACGGCTCGTCGGGATGATCGCGCCTTTCGGATCGCGACAGCGTGTACGCCAGAAATCCCCACAGACCGCGCCACAGCGGCTGACGGACCATCAGCTCGCCGCCGTACACGCGTCCGATTCCGTCGTTTGTGAAGATCTGTTCGCGGTCGGACACGACCAAAAGACGCAGATCTTTGTAGAACCCCTGAAGTTCGATATGAAGTCCGCTGCGCAGATCGATGTCTGTCCCAAGGACGTAGTGTGTCCCGGCCTGCCACTGAAGGTACGGATTGCCAAAGCGCGGGGACAGCTCGGCCCCTTGTGGCGCTTGGTGGTACAGCCCCAGCCCGAACTTCACAAGCCAGCGATCAGGAATCAGCACTCCTCGCACGTTGAGCCGCGGCTCAAAGAACGCCTGCCCGCGTGAAATGGTCGTCGTGCCCGTCGCTTCGCTGTTGTCGGCGTGGCTAGGCATCCGCAGGTAGTCAAACGACACCCGAAGCTGCGGCGAGATCTCGACCCGATCATCGGCCAAGTGAAACCGTGCGATGAGATACGGCGACGTCTGGACAAGGTGATAGATGAGCAGCTCACGCAGCACCGGGCCCGACGAGTCCGAAAAGAACCCATCGCCAAAGAACGGATTTTCCGAACGCCCGGCGTCCTTCACCATGTCCGAACCACCGACGGGCAAGTCTTGGCTGTCACCGGCTCCGGGCGCCAGCGGCATCATCGTCTCGACCCGCGCGCGCACCCCTTCAAAGTCGAGCCCGAGCGCGTAGTCGAACTGCGAGCCCCACTTTTGACGCAGCTCGCTGCGAAGGTTGTAGCCAAGCTGCATCACCCGCAGGTTGATGGGCTGCCCGCCGAGTCCCGCGTCCCCGGTCTCGACCGTGAAGGTATCGCCCCCGATCGACGGCATCACCCAAAAGACCGAGTCGTTCGAGAACCGATGCACAAGACGCAGCTTGGCCCGGCCAAAATACGACTTGCTGTCGATGTGGATGCGGTTGTTTGGATCGGGATCCTCAACCTTGGCCGTGATGTTGCTGGTCGCGCCGAACACAAACAGGTCGATGTCGTCACGCTCGCTCGCGTGGTAGTGCGCTGCAAGCTGATAATCCCAGTAAAACGGCG
>CAYTGC010000344.1:0-5267 GCA_964437195.1 uncultured Myxococcales bacterium
CTTGCGGCATGGCGGATGAACGAGGCCCCGCCGCCCCCCCGAGCGCCGCCGAAGAACTGCACCGGCGCGTCAGGCGGGTTCGCCGGACTGTCGGGAGGCAAGAGATCGAGCCCTGAGAGGGAACCGAGAAAGCCCGGCGTGGACCTGGGAGCACCTCGTTGCTGTTGTTTGTCTTGGCCGGCATGCCGACGCGGAGCCGACTCGCTGGTCTTGTCCTGACTGCTGGCATGGATTCTCATGCTGAAATTATGCGTTGAGGCCGATGGCCATGCCATGCGGACAGCATTTCTTCGGAATGGCGCAGGATTACAAAGGCTGCCAGCAAGGGCTGCGGAATCGGGAAGAATAGGAGAGCGCGAACGGTCCATGCAGAAAGGAATGTCCTGCTACGTGCATCAATGCGCGCGGATTGCGAGGTATGCTGTGCTGTTCTGCCTGGCCTTGCCAGCCATCGCCGCTGCGGAATGCCTGCCGACAGAAGCGGACTCACGCGCTGCGTCCGAATCGCGAAGCGGAACATTCTCCGTGCTGACGTATAACGTGGCCGGCCTGCCGCAAGGAATTTCTGAGAGTCAGCCGCTCCACAACATGCCGATCATCTCCAGCAGACTCAACGACTTCGACTTGGTGCTGACACAGGAGGACTTCTATTACGTCAAGGCGCTCCGCAGAGGTACCACCCATCCTTACTACGCACCGCGTTCCTACGACGGATTGTTAGGAGATGGACTGTCGCGCTTTTCCCGATTCCCGATGAGCGAAGTGGACCACCAAGCGTGGACGACCTGTCACGGCTTTCTACGGCACGCAAGCGACTGCCTCACTCCCAAGGGTTTCACGTTCGCACGTCACATGCTCTCTTCCGGTGTAACCATCGACGTGTACGATCTACATGCAGATGCGGGAAACTCCGCGGGGGATCAGGAAGCTCGCTCGAAACAGATAGACCAGTTGATCGACTACATCTTTGAGCATTCGCAGGGCCAGGCTGTGATCATAGGTGGCGACACCAACCTGAGCCACCGCCGACCACGGGACATGGCTACCCTGGAACGACTTCTTCAGCTTGGACTCACAGATTCCTGTCGATCACTTTCCTGTGGGAAGGAACGCATCGACCGCATCTTGTTTCGGGGGAACACGCACATCAGTCTGCAAGCGACGCGCTATCAGGTGGAAGAACAGCGATTCTCCATCGACGGAGTTCCACTATCCGACCACCAAGCGATTTCCGTGACGTTCCGTTGGCAGACGCGATGAAGCTTGTCCTAGGCCAAAGGCCGAATCGATTCCTGGCTTGCCACAGAAGTTCTTGAAAGTACGGCCAAATTGGGCTCGCTCAGAACGGATCTTTGCCGAGGAGAAAATACGTGCGATGATGTCTGTGTGACCCCAGAAACCAGGGCAAGTTTCGCACAGCATGTCCAAGAGATCGTCTTGACCCTACCCCCAGATCAAAGCGCCGCCATTCGGCAGCGAATGGGTGCGGTCTGGGACGAAATCGCGAGTACGCCCAAGGTGGCCTGGCTGAACGAGTCGACCTACAACACGCTCAGCGACGCAGTGCGGGCGCAGCTAGGGGATGACGGAACCATTGAGCTGTATCGCAAGGTCGGACGCAGGTTGCTCTCGAACCCGCACTTTCAGACTTTCGTTGAGACAGCGCTGAAGGTGCTGGGGGTGTCACCGCACTCTGTGCTCAAGATCATTCCTCGTGGCCGTGACTCTGTCGTCAAGCACTCCGGAACGCTAGTGTACGAGAAGATAGATGCGCATTCGGCGCGGCTGAGGCTGTCTGGGTTCCCCGTCAGCACATTCTCGAAGGGAACAACCGTCCTTTTGCTCGGTGGCGCATTTCTCGGAGTACTGGACGCGGCGAATGCCGGTGATGGTGCGAAAGTGGTGACGTCCGATGTGGATCTGGGCAATGGGTGTGCGATCTTCACCCTCTCTTGGTGAGTCGCAATATGCCTCCATAGGAAGAGGCGAGTCATTCGCTTGCCAGTGAGTCTGATACCAATGAGTATTCCTGGTTTGTCGCTCGGTTCGGTGTTCGCGGACCGCTTTGAGGTTCAGGAACGAATCGGCTCCGGCGGAATGGGAACGATCTATAGAACGCTCGATCTAGCCTCTGGCAATCAGGTCGCGCTAAAGCTGTTGACGTCGAGCGGAACAGCCCAAGAAGCAGAGCGATTCCTTCGTGAAGGGAGACTCCTTTCCGAGCTACGACACAGCGGCATCGTTGGATATGTCACGCATGGTCAGGAACGACAAGGAGCGCTCTATCTGGCGATGGAGTGGCTTGCCGGTGAGGACCTGTCGAAGCGATTGTCACGGGGGCCGCTGAGCGTCGCTGATACCACCACTTTGCTCATTCGAGTCTGTGAGGCATTAACAGTCCCTCATCGCTTGAGCATCGTCCATCGCGACCTGAAGCCCAGCAATATCTTCCTACGCAACGGGCAGGTGACGGATCCGGTTCTGCTCGACTTTGGCATTGCGAGACGACAGCTTGGCACGCAAGCCGTCACTGCGACGGGTGCGCTCATTGGAACGCCCGAATATATGTCACCGGAACAGGCGCGCGGCACAAGGGAACTCAGTCCAGCAAGCGACGTATTTTCCCTTGGATGTGTCGCGTATGAGTGCCTTGCCGGCCAGACTCCCTTTCATGGGGAGCATGTCGCTTCAGTTTTGGTAAAAATCCTGTTCGAGTCACCATCGCCTATCTCGGCTCGACGAGCAGACGTTCCAGATGCACTTCAGGCCGTCGTCGCGGCGATGCTAGAAAAGGAACCGACGAAGCGCAATCCGGACGCGATGGCACTCCTTTCAGATTTGCGAGAAATCCAGCTCTCTGCGGTGGATGCCGCAGCCCTGACCGTTGCCTTCAATCCATCGACCATGGGGTTTGCATCGGAAGAGCAGAGACTGGTCAGCATGGTCGTAGCTGCTGCTCCTGTTGGTTCACAACTCGACAAGGAAGACACGCTCTCTGCACATGAAGAAGTGCATCTGTCACCGATTGTTGCCCTGCTCAAAGAGCACGGAGCCGATGCAGAGGTCTTGCTGAATCACTCGCTGGTCGCAACGATTAGCAACACCGAAGACGCAGCAGATCAAGCGGCCAAGGCAGCTCGAATTGCCCTCCTTGTAAAAGAGCACTGGCCCGAAGCCATCGTCGTTCTGACGACAGGTCGGGCGAGGACGCAAGGTCAGACGCCGGTTGGTGAGGTTGCAGATCGTGCGGCGAAGTTGTTGCAGCACGCAACCTCACCGACTGGTATGCCTGAAGCACGCTCGCAGTCACGGTCCGGAGTTTGGCTCGACGGAATCAGCGCGGGCTTGCTGGATCGACGATTCATCGTCACCACACGAGATGGAGACTCGCTGCTTACGGGCGAAGAACTTGCAGCAGACCAAACGCGTTCCGTGCTGGGAAGACCCACCCAATGCATCGGGCGGGAGGCAGAGCTTGGTGTCCTTGAAACACTCCTCACGTCATGCATCGAAGATCAGGAGCTCACTTCCGCGATTGTGATTGGAACGCCAGGCATCGGAAAATCACGACTTCGTCATGAGTTCCTTCGTCGCCTGAAGGCTCGTGGCATCGAGGGCACGCTGCTGCTCGGACATGCGACGACCATCGGGGCCGGACAGCCCTACTCACTCATCTCGGATGCAATTCGTAGACTGTGCGGACTGAGGGGTGGGGAACCGATCTCCATTCAGAGAGAGCGACTAAGACAGAGACTCTGCGAGCGGCTGCCGGAACCAGACGCAAGCCGAATCGTCGGCTTTCTGGGCGAGATGTGCAGCATTTCATTCCCAGCGGAGTACTGCCCGCAGCTAAGGCCTGCGCGAAACGATCCGCGACTCATGTCAAAACAGATCAATCTGGCTCTGTCCGATTTCTTGAGAGCAGAGTCTGCCGAGCAGCCTGTGTTGTTGATCATCGAGGATCTCCAGTGGAGTGATCCACTGACCGTTCGTTGCTTGGAGGAGGTTCTGTCCGAGCTTCGCGATGCATCCGTCATGATGGTTGCTCTTGCCCGGCCAGATGTTTTTGAGACATTCCCAAAGCTATGGAAAGCTTTGGGTGTTCGTGAGATTCGGTTACAGGGTCTATCACGCAGAGCCGCCGAGCGTTTGGTGTTGCAGGTGCTTGGCAAAAATACTCCAGCCCAGACACTGGCACAGCTCGTCGAGAGAGCGGATGGCAATGCCCTTTTTCTGGAAGAGCTTCTGCGCGCGACAGGGGAACCGGGAGGTATGACACCTGGAACTGTCCTTGCAATGCTGCAGGCGCGGCTGGCGCGACTTGACCCCAGCGTGCGACGGATACTCAAGGCTGCAAGTGCGATCGGAAGTGTATTTTGGGACGGTGTCCTGAGCGCGCTGGTGGACCCGAGTGCTGAGTATACTCGCGGTCAGATCGACGGCTGGTTGCAGGTTCTTTTGCGTGAGGAGTTGATCGAGAAAGGAAGCGCGACCCGTTTTGCAGAGCAGACAGAGTATCGTTTTTGCCATGCACTCATGCGAGAGGCCACCTACGAGCTACTGACGGAAGAAGATCGTCGAAAAGGACATAGAATCATCGCCAATGCTCTGATAGCTACGGATTCCCAATGCGCAGCGATTCTCGGGAAAGATACTCCGCAGGCGCTCACGCCTCTGCTTAGCAAGAGTGTGGGTAGGGCCGCTCTGTCTGCGCATGCTGCGCTCTTCGACATCGTCTATCACCTGAATCGATCGTTCTCAGCAGAACAGACTACGTCTTCTGAGGTTCCGCTGATCGAACTGAATCTCATGGCTGCACAGCGGGCTGACGCCGCCAACGCAGCTGACACGGCTCTTCAATATGTGAGCACAGCCCAGCGATTCCTCAGTGAACCACTCTGGGCTTCCCATTTTGATCTGTGCTTCGAGTTGTGCACGCGCGCTGGCGAATACGCACACTTCGCGGGAGACACAGAGCGCTCACAGCAAGAATTCTTGGCGGTAGAAGATCGACTCTGCAACTTCGATCAGCTCACCCAGTACATCACTTTGCGCGTCAGCCAAGCGGAGATGCTTGGCATTCCCTTCGACGGAAAAGATGCACGCTTGGTGGAAAAACTGATGTCAGCCAGTGCAGAGTTGTGACAGTCCAGTTCGGGCGGACTTTCGATAGAAAGAGCTGCCGGCCTGCTCGATCTTTGCACCACGCAACGGAACGACAGGACATGTGAGTCATCCACGCCGTGAGTCTCATTGGACGTTTCCGC
>CAYTGC010000345.1:0-5257 GCA_964437195.1 uncultured Myxococcales bacterium
TCTCCATAGGAATCTGTGCATGATGAAGTCTCCCGAGATGGAGTAGGAATCGGCTAGGTCTGGCTTGGGATCACCGTGCGAAGCCAGCTTCGATGTTGGGAGCGGTGCTCTCGACGACCGAGCAGGAGTTCTCCGGATTGGTTCCCGGGCCACTCTGAACGATGAGTGCGAGCAGCTCCTCATTTCAAGGTCATCATACCTAAATAGAAACATTCTGAATACACTTTTTCTTCTCCTTCCTGTCGAACGCCTAGCATTCACGTTCCAAACCGGGGGACTAGAACGTGGTTCTCGAGATGGACATGGGTAAAGATGTCCGACTCGATTTGGCGTAGCTCAGCAAACAAGGTCCGGTAGCTGTTGCAAGCCCACTCGGGGATCACAAAGTCCGCGCTGGATGTACGAATCTCTTCGAGCGTTTTTGCGACGGTCAGGTGCTCATCTTGCATCTCATGAAGCAGGCGCTGCACTGCGCTGTCATCGCGGCTCTTTCCCAAGAGAAGGGGAAACAGTGTCTCTTCCTCCTGATCCAGATGGGCAAGCAGTGTCTCGGTGAGTGTACCGACAGCGCTACTTAGCTCGCACAGGCGCGGATGGTGATCCCCATGTACTCTTGCGACCTTGACGGCCAACCCTTGCACGAACGGAAGCGCGTGCCGAAGGTACTCATGATGCCGCGCGATGATGTGGGCGACAAGACGCGGCGTACTAAGCGTGCGGGGATCTGCAACCGGGAGTCCTTTTCCTACTTTTTTTCGGGCGTCCATGGCATGGCGTAGCTCGGACAAGAGAGTGTCGATTGGAACCTCTCGTTTCCGCGCAGCCTCCTCTATGCTCTGGCTTCCATGGCAGCAGAAGTCAATGCGATGACGGGTGAAAACCTCGGCGCACTCTGAGTGATCGAGCACCACAGAAGCCACGGACTGTGTCTGCGAAATCATGAAAACACTCCTTTGTTGACACATAAGAAATACTCTAACGGACTCTCAAAGTCCAGACAGCCCGTCATCAGTGAGCCCATCGACGACTTTGTGTTGGCGGAGTCGCATATAAGAGGTATTATGAACGTTTCTTAATTCTCCATGGAGGTGGAAGCCATGAACTTTGAGACGGTCTGGCAGGTTGCAACATCTGGTCGGCTTGGCGCGCTGCATGCGACGATTCGCGCGAGTGCCCCCTTCTATACAATCTACTTCATCGTGACGGCGGGGCAGTGCGGGCTCCTCAAGCTGCTTTCGCGGGGGCCCCATACGGCGCGGGAAATCGGTCGAGCCCTGGACATCGCCGAAGGAGACTTGGATCCCTTGATCGCCTGGCTCGAGGTTGGTGTGGCGCTTGGTGAGCTGTCGCTGTCCGGCGAACAGTACAGCATTGCGGGATCACTGGCGGCAGCGCTTTCCGAACCGCAACATGATGCGCTCCTGGCTGTGCTGGAAGAGATGGCAGGACTGCATGCCCTGCTGCTCCGCGATACGCCCGGACGGCTGAAGCAGGGCCAACGGCTAACGCTCAAGGATCAAGACGGAGAGGTCATTGCGCGATCGTCTAGACTGCTTGAGCCGTTCGTTCATGAGGCGATCGGGCGAGCGATTCCGACGACAGGCCCGGTACATGTGCTTGAGATTGGCTGCGGCAGTGGAACCTATTTGTGCCACATGCTCAAGAGCAACCCCGAAGTTCGGGTGCATGGAATCGAGCTTCAACCCGAGGTCGCGGAACTGGCACGGAGAAACCTGCAAGCTTGGGGCGTTGCGGAGCGCGCTACGATTGAAGTCCAGGACGTTCGGGCCCGCCCGGTGGGAGAGTCCTTCGATGTCGTCACCATGCACAACAACGTCTACTACTTTGAGGAGTCGGCTCGATCCGCTCTGTTTCGGCAAGTCGCGCAGCATCTGCGGCCTGGGGGAACACTGCTTCTAAGTACAGCGTGCCGCGGCGGTTCACCTGGGGTTGCTCTGCTGAATCTGTGGGGCGCGATGACACAAGGTTGCGGTCGGCTCCCAACCTCTGACGAGTTGTGTCGACAGCTTCGGCTCGCAGGCTTGGTTGATGTTGTCGCGTGGAATGTCGGCGCACCAATCGAATCCTTCTGGGCCTTCTCGGCCAAACGTCCACATACGCTCTGACCAATGCAACGCTCCGAGTGGCTCCGGAGGGACTCGGTCGCTGGACAGGTCATTCGCGTGCAGGAGACGCACAACTTCGCCCGAGGGTTCCTGCACACTAAGAAGCATTCTTGGTGCCACAATATTACCGGCAAATGATGTCGCCGTGATAGTTTGATGACACTCTGGGTGCACACTGAGGGAACCGATAGGAGGTTTCCCGTGAGTCACAAGCCGCACGTTCTGCTCACCAGCGTGGTACGACCATTTGGTGGTCCTGGAGAGGGCGCATCCGTTGGCGCCGAGCTGTTTCACGCCCAAATTACCCGCGCCCAACTCGGGTTTTCCCTTCGCCAAGTCATTCGCGTCTGGGGGCTAGATTTGATTGCCGAGAACATTCGGGCGCCTGCCGTGGTTCTCCACTATCCATCGATGCGCGAGCTCAAAGCCGAGCTTCTGCGCCACCGCTACAGCCACGTCGGAATAAATTTCGTAGTCGCGACCTTTCACAAGGTTCGTGCCATGGTGCGGCTCATCCGCCACTACTCTCCGCGTAGCAAGATCGTCCTTGGGGGCTACGGAACCGTTCTTTCCGACGAGATCCTTCGTCCCTATGGCGACCTGATCTGTCGCGAAGAAGGAGTTTCTTTCATGCGCAAGATCTTGGGAGAGGATGTGGCCGCGCCGATTGTCTCTGCGCACTCTCCGGTTCCTTCGACCGCTGTCCTTGGTTTTCAGCAGCCAACGGTGGTAGGGCATGTAGCCGCGGGTCTAGGCTGTGCCAACGGCTGCGATTTCTGCTGTACTTCCCACTTCTTCCGCCGCAAGCACATCCGGTTGGTCAGCGATGGACACGTGCTCTACGAAGCAATGCTGGAGACCCAGAGAAAGGCGGAGCGAGACGGCTACAAGATGAAGTCGTGGGCGATCATCGATGAAGATTTTTTTCTATATCGCAAGCGCGCCGAGGAATTTTTGGAATCGGTACGCCGGGGAGGCAGAGCGCTGTCCCTTCTCGGCTTTGGCAGCATCAAGGGGCTGTCTCAGTTTACCGCCGCAGAGATCGCGGAGATGGGCTTTGACCTGATCTGGACCGCGTTTGAGGGCAAAGAGTCCGGCTACGAGAAGCTCCATGGGCGACCGATCGGCGAACTCTATTCCGACCTCCGCAACCACGGCGTTGCGGTCCTAAGCTCGATGATCATCGGCTTTCCCTATCAGGACGAGCCGCAGATCTGGAAAGAGTTCGCAGAGCTTATGTCCTTGGAGCCGGCACTATGTCAGTTTCTGATCTACTTTGCGTTTCCGGGAACGCCGTTCTTCGAGCAGGTAAGTCGCGACAAGCGCTTCCTCCCACAGTATCAAGAAAACCCCGATCTTCGACGTTGGGATGGGTTTTCGCTGCACCTGAAACACCCTCACTTTAAGCCGCACGCACTGGAGAACCTGCAATCCCGGCTGTATCGGGAGGACTTTGGGCGCCTCGGCCCCAGCGTCTACCGCTTGGCGCAAACCTGGCTGCGCGGCGTCGAGAACTTGCAGCAATCGCCAAACCCGCTGCTGAGGGAGCGGGCCAGCCGACTGAGGTCGCAGCTTGGTGCGGTCAAGCTGACGCTGGGGGCTGCGCCGTGGCTGCTGTCCTCGGCGACCGCAGTGGCACGGGCCGAGGCGCTAGAGAGCGACATGGTGCGGGTCACTGGGCCCAAGACGTTGGCCGAGCAGCTGGCCGCTCCGGTGGTGCTGGCGAGCGGGCTGTCAAGCGCGCTTCTGGCCCGCGCCGGGCTCCTTCAGCAGCCGGGCCTTTTGCGGGTCGAGCACCGCATGAGCGAAGCCGAGCGACGACCCGAGTCGATCTTCGCGCTGCAAGGGAAGGGTACGTCGATCCTAAAGCGCCTCGGCGAAGACCTGGTGCATCGGGTGATACGACCCCTAACCGAGCGCTGGATTCCGTCGCTGGAACCAGCGGTCATGCCAATTCCAAACTTCACGGAGATCACTGGCAGCAGAGGCGGGGTGCCGCCTTCTTGTGTGGGCTCCTAAAGCGAAGGACCAAAGGTGTTAGCCTGGCTTTGGGCCACCAGGGGTTGGGTGCTTGCTGCCCGGTCCCCCTGCTCTGCCTTTGGGGACAACCACCTCCGTTATGGAATGAGGATCTTCTGGTTTGGGTCCGATGACGCTTCGGACGCCCGGAGGTGCGGGAGCGGGATCTTCGGGCTTGGGTCCGATCACGCTGCGCTGTCCCGCCTTATCAGTTGCATTGGCCATGTTCCAACTCCTCTCCATATGAGTCGTGTGAATCCGTGGGATTCATCGCGCCTGTGATTCGCGTCTCTTCATTGGTCACCACAGCCACGCCCAGCACACCGGCACCTCCGTGATGCCAACGCTCCTTCCTTTCTTCGGCGCTGCGCTAGACCCCGCCGCCGCCCGCCCACGCTGTCCCGTTGGCCTCTAGCGTTCCGTCCAGCTCCAGTCTTTGCAGGGTATCCTGATCGGCATAACCAGACGGCGGAAGTCCGGCAGACTCCTGATAGGCCGCGAGCGTAACGGCGGTGTTTTGACCGAAGGAGCCATCTGCAACGACTTCGATGAGCCCAGTGTCCACACCTAGCGCATGGCAACTTGTGATCCAACCATTGAGCGCCTGCTGAAGCATGACCACACCATTACCGCGAGACCCTTTTCCAAACGGCATCAATTCCTCCTACATCGTTCGATGTCAACATGCGGCATTTTGCCCACGCCATGTCCGGCTCGCAGCAGAGATCGCAGTTCGTTCAATGTACTCAACCAGCGCGCCCGCGTCCATACGCAATCCTTCGGAATCATCTGATGGTCGCTCAATGTACCAGGCAGATACGCAAGCAGCTTCGAAGACGGGCAGCAATAGATCAACAAAACTCCTTGGAGAAACTCGTTGGCAACTTTTTTCACAGGAGCCGATACATATATGAAGTATTTTCTCTGCTTCATTTTTGTGTGTTCGAGGAAGCTCGTCGCCTAAGCGTGCCAACCGTCCTTCATACCAGAACCGCAAGCCAAGAGCCGCGGCCTTGACCGAAGGTCGAGTCGTGTTCAGACGGAATAGTCCCAAAACCAGAGAGGTGTTTGATGCCCTTCGATCGTTTGCGTTTCCAGCGTGTCTGCTTCTC
>CAYTGC010000346.1:0-5188 GCA_964437195.1 uncultured Myxococcales bacterium
GCGTCGAGCAGAGCATCTGCGATCCGATGAACTACGCCACGGTTCTCAACACCGTTGCCGACCGCATCACGAACCGCATCTCGGCCAACTGTCTCAGCGGCAAGCCCAAGACGGATCAGAACGGCAACCCGATCTGCATCGTCGGTCTGGTCGACGCCAACACCCCGGCCGCAATGCCTGACGTACGGCTGCCGCAGTGCTCGGCGGGCTGCTGCAAGGCCTGGGCAACCGCAGGTGATCCCAACAACGTCGATGTGGCGGGCCGTACTGCGAAACCGATCCCGAACGATCCGTACATCGTGAGCAAGTGTACGGCGGACCCGGACTGCTACTGCGCAGTGCCCAACCCGACCTCGAACGTCGCATGCAAGGACACCGCCAACAACGACACCGCGCTGTCCGGTCTGTGGATCAAGGCCGATCCGCACCAGACCCCGTCGGGCAAGGTCGCCAACTTCATGTGCGCTGTCGCCGTGAAGTAAGACGCCGCGTCGCTACCTTCGCGCTTCGGGTGTTCCTTCGCTGATGGCTGGGAGCACCTGAAGCGCACTCTCCAGCTCTACATCGCCCCAATAGCTTTGGCCTCGCTCTGCGCCCCCCATCTGGAGCAACAAAAGCCGTCGAGCCCCCGGTCCGCAGTAGGCATCAAGTCGGATCGATTCCTCTCCGCGACCGACGATCGTGACCGAAGACAAATAGCGCGCGGTCCGTCGAAACCGGATCCCAGCGAGCTGCTGGTAGTCTGGTGCGGGATGGGCCCCCAACGGCATGGGCAGCGGCTCCGGCGTCAGCGACAACAGCCAAATCCGCTCCGGAACCCCACGGGCCGCAACAAGCATCAGGGACTTGCTGTCCTTCGCCTCCAAAAAAACCAGCCGTTCCCACGGTCCCGCCGAAACGAGACGGCCAGCCGTCGTCACAACAAAGTCCCTCCCCGCATGCTGCACCACCGCCCCCGAGGCCAGAGCCAGCAGATCGTCACCCGAGCCAAGCTCCGGCGGCTTCGACGATGATTCCTTCCGGCGCCGAATCCACAACATCGGAAACGACAGCCCAGCCAGGCAGCCAATAAAAAGCAGCGGCAGAGAGTCCATCACTTGTCATTGTGCGCCCCGGTCCAGCAGTGTCCAAAATGCGGCGCAACCCGGCAATTCCGCAGCGATTCCCACCGATGGAGCCACATGTAGTTCCAACAAATTCCGTGGTTCGAACGGCGGAATAATGGCCGATCGTTTTTTGCTTGGCGATAATCGAGCCGGTTATCTCGAAAAGGAGCCCGTTCGATGACTATGACTCAGTCCTGGCTTACGACTCTGCTTCTGTGTTCCACGCTCGCCCATGTCGGCTGCAAAGACTCAGGCCCGACGGGTGATACACCTGACATGACGGCGCCTGACATGGCCATGTCCATTCCAGATCTGACGGATCCGGGGGATCTGACGCCGCCGCCCCCGGACCTCATTCCTGCGTGTGGCTTTGGCCAGGCCTACAGCGCCGGAAGCTGCTCCTGCGATGCCAATCACCCGGTGGCATGCGCTGGCGCGACGTACTGCTGCGCCGCAAACCAGGCCTGCTTGACGACTCCCGGACCGCGCGGCGAGACGCGCTGCTCGCTGCCGACGGCAACACTTGGACGAGCCCGGCACGTCATGGCCTACGACAAGCTTCGCGATCGTTCGATCACACGCTTCGGCCTCTGCGACAACGGCGGCATTGACACGCTGTGCGCGGATCAGTGGCAGCTAACGCCAATGACCTGGGACTCCCCAGCGGTCGCCAACCCACCGACGGGGCGTTATGACTCGACCTTTATCTGGGACGACAATGCCAAGGGACTCCTCTTGTGGGGTGGTCTGACGCTGATAAACAACAGCAACTCCGTCACAAACGAGATGTGGCTGTGGGATGGAGCCGCTTGGACCAAGAAGACTCCGACGCCAAGTCCGTCCGCACGCTACGGCCACGCCATGGCGTTTGACTCGCTTCGCAAGGTGGCTGTGCTGTTCGGTGGAGCAGTCGGGCTGACGTCCTTGCAGGACACTTGGGAATGGAACAATACGCAGTGGCTGCCGCGCACGACGACGACCGTTCCAGCCGTGCGGGCCGATCACCGAATGGTCTACGACACAAAGGGCAAGCGCACGCTCATGCACGGCGGCTTTGTCTCGGGTACCTATAGCCGCGAGACCTGGGCATATGACGGAAGCAACTGGACCCAGCTTCCCGATGACACGTCCCTCTCGCCAAGGGTCAAGTTTGGCATGGCCTACGACGAAAATCGCCAGGTTACCGTGGTGTTCGGCGGCGAGATCACCGGAGGCGTGCTCGTCAATGACACGTGGGAATTTGATGGAACCAAGTGGACCAAGAAAAACCCCGGAACCCCGCCGTCGCGACGAGTCTATCCGGCCACTTTCTATGATGCAGGCCGCAAGCAAGTCCTGGTCTTTGGCGGCGATCCGATTACATCGGGACAGACCAAGGATCTGTGGGCGTGGGACGGAACCAACTGGACGCAGCTTTACTAGCTAGCCCTTCGCTGGAATCTGCGCCATCGCTCGCTCGGCCATCGCCGTGATGGTCAGCGAGGGGTTTACCCCCAGGTTCGCACCAATCATCGATCCGTCCACAACGTACATGCCCTGATATCCGAAGACGCGACAGTCACGATCGATGACACCGTCTTGTGGACCTCTTCCCATCGCGCAGCCCCCGAGAATATGTGCCGTCGTGGTCGTATCGAGCAGGACCTCGGGAAGCACAGACATCGGCTGCGCCCCGAGTCGATTGGCAAGCCGCGTGGTGACTTCGTGGGCCTCGGGCAAAAACGTCGGAGGCTTGGGACGGTCGCCCCAGTCGCTCGTCAGGGATTTTGAAAACGGCGACAGCAGGCTGCGCTTGTAATGTAGTTCCATCGAGTTGTCGACGGACTGCATCGCCAAGACCCCCGCCATTCCCTTGGACCAACCCACCGGCCACAGCGACGATCGCAGCGCCATCAGAGGATGACGCAGAAGTGCCGCCAGGAAATACAGCTGGCGCGGCAAGCGACCGCCTTGGGTATGCACCGTTCCGAGCAAGCCCATCGAATCCGCATGCTGACCGTAGCGGTAAATCTCGACGTGTGTTCCGTCAGGAGTGTGACCGCCCGAGCTGATTGCCACGCCGCGCGAAAGATCGCGTCCCCAGGCCACCGCTCCACTTATGGATTCCGAGTTGGTTCGCACGTAGCGCCCAAGCTGCGTCGAGATGTTGGGCAGAAGCCCGGACTGCCGACCTTGAAACAGGAGCTTCACCGTCCCAAGCACACCGGCGGAGAAGATCACATTGCGCGCAGTGAACTTTCGCCTCGGCTGCCCCCGCAAGCTCGTCGAACACTCGGTTTCGACCTCGTATCCATCGGAGCCATCGCGCGCGCCCAGCGGCCGCACCCCGGTGACCCTGGTTTCGGCAAAGACCTGAGCGCCGCGCTGTTCCGCGAAAAACAGATAGTTCTTATCCAGCGTATTTTTGGCCCCGACCCGGCAGCCGACCATGCACGCGCCGCAGGTGGTACAGCCCGTGCGCTCGGGACCACGCCCGTTGAAGTACGGATCGGGGACTTTTTGTCCCGCTGCCCCGAAAAAGACCCCGACGGTGTGTTTCTTGAAAGTCTGCCCCGTCCCCATGTCATCGAGCACGTCGCGAAGCACCTTGTCTGACTCATAGAACTCGGGTGGCTCGACGGACCCAAGCATTCGCTTGGCTTCCCGATAGTGCGGGGCCAGCTCAGACTTCCAATCGGCAAGGCTTGCCCACTTGGGATCGCGGTAGAAGCTGTCGGGTGGTTCGAGGTGGGTGTTTGCATACACCAGCGAGCCGCCCCCGACGCCTGCACCGTGAAACACCACCAGATCCTTCATTACCTTCATGGCGAAGATCCCGTGGCAGCCCAGGCTCGGCATCCACAGGTACTTGCGAAGCTCCCAGGTGCTCTTGGCAAAGTCTTCGCTGCCGAAGCGCTTGCCTTGTTCGATGACGGCGACGCGGTATCCCTTTTCGCTCAGACGACAGGCCGCAACGCTGCCGCCAAAACCGGAACCGATGATCAGGAAGTCGTAGTCTCGATCTGCCATGTGTGTTGCCTCCTACGCGCATCGCCATCCAGAGCGCCTGTCTTTAGGACAACGCTATTTAGGATGATTGGAAACCAAAATCCTCATCTTAGGATTCTGGCTCAACTTTTATCTGTCATGTAAAATCGTCGCATGCGCTCTTTCTTCATGCCGCAAGCGTCCCTGTCCCTCGCTGCCCTTTCGCTCTTGCTCCTCGCTGGCTGTCCCAAGCCGCCGCCGCCGAAGCTGCCACCCAAAGAGGTTCCGCAGATTGGCCAGGTCGGCACGACCGCTGGTGAACGAAGTGATGTCATCGCAGATGCGGTGCAGCAAGGCAGCAACATGGCCCGGATGCTGTTCGACTGCGGCGTCCCCCATAGCCAAGGCGCCGAGGGCAAAGGCGTGCTCAGCGCCGACTTGACCAAGTGCGAACTCGACTGGGCCAAGAAGGAACTGACGATCACCGATGGCAGCAGCACGGAGTGCCCCAACTTCCAGCTGACCGTCACGGCATTCAAAGGTCCGGGCACCTACAACACGTCGGCGCTCGGAAAGCTGTCTTTTGGCACCGCCAAGATGCGACAGGCCGCGTGTAACTGGGACGGCAATATGTGCCTCGACTGGAACGGCACCAGCGGCCCGCACCCCGAATCGAGCTGCACGATCGAGATCAACTCGGACGGCGGACTGCAATACGGCACCAGCGGCGCCACGCTGTCCGGCACGTTTGTTTGCGACGGTTTCCAGAGCACATGGAAAGGCTGTGCGGGCGCTCCGGCCAAGGTTGCGTGCGTCATCTCCCGCGCCAGCTTTTCGGCAGCGGGCTGCAACGTTCTCAACAAAGAAGAGCCGAAGAAGAAACCGGGTGGCAAAAAAGCCAAGTAGCCTTGACAGCGGCGAGAAATGGCGCTAATCGCGCAGTACATGTCGCTGCCTATGTCTAGGCGAAAGAGGCCAATGAGGCTCCGCGGGAAGCTGGGGACCGCGCTGGTCCTGGCATGTCAGCTCGGTTGTCACAAGGCGCCCGCACCGACGACCCCATCCGCGCCCGTGTCGATCAGCACACAAAATGATCTGCTGCGCGGCGACAGGCT
>CAYTGC010000347.1:0-5187 GCA_964437195.1 uncultured Myxococcales bacterium
AGCGGATTGCGAATCTCGTGCGCCAGACCCGCCGCCATCTGCCCGAGCGCCGCCAGCCGATCGCGTTCCTTCATCCGCTCGTAGAGCTGCGAGTTTTGCACCGTAATGCCAAGCTGCGCCGCAATCGCCGCCACGACGTCCAGCTCTGCCGATGCAAAGGCATCGTGCGAACGATCATCCTTTATACAGAGCAGACCGATGAGCTGTTCGCTGGGCACGAACGACGACTCTTCCGAGACACGCAGCAGCGCTCCGCTCACCGTTGATGCCCGTCGAGATGAATCGTTGTTTCGAGTCGGGTAAATTCCGATCACGGCGCCCGCCTGCAGCTCGACGAGCGTCCGCGCAATCGCATCGAGAGACTCGAGGTCAGCCACTGCGCCGCGTCGTCCCGTCAGCAGATCGTGCTCGCGCTCAAGCTGTTCCAGCGTCACCGGCTGCCGCGTCGATACGAGGCGCAGTAGGAGCGGACGTCGCGCAGCAGCATCCAATCGGTCGACGGGTCGCGAGCCAAAGTGACCGACCAGTTCAAAGCCATTTCCGTCGGACTCCAGCAGATACACCGCCGCTTGGGTAAACCGCCGTGTCTCCTCAAACACCGACAGAACCGACCGCACCGCCTCGCGGGGCTCGATCACATTGGGCAGGCTGTTCTTTAGCTCGGCCAGACGCTGCATCTGCTCGATCCGCTCGTGCGTGGTCAGCCGCTGTACTTGTCCCTCGAGAAAGCGCCGCAGTGGCTCGTACAGAATCAGCATCACGAACACCACGACGGTCACCACCTGATTGGCTTCGATGTGCAGGATCGACGTGAGCAGCATGTGCACCGCCGACAGAAGCAGCACGAACACCGACAGCACGACGACACGCCCAAGCAGTTCATTTATGTCGAGCAGCCGATCCAAAAACAGCGTCTGATGCAGAAAGTACAGATAGACGATCGACAGCATCGTCCCAAGGTTGGCGCCGCCGCGTCCGACGGGATATGGCAGGTGTTCCCAGACCGTGACCGTAATCGCCAGAAGCCCAACACCGATCAAATAGAGCAGCCGCCGCTTGTCGACGCGCGACACCGTCTGTCGATACACCTGCCACAAAGGTGTCAGCGACAGATACAGGCTCGGCACCACCAGCACCTTCAGTAGTGGTGGAATCTGGGCGGCCCAGGCTCGCTTCGGATCGCCACTCACCGAATACGAATAGGCGAGAAAGACTTCCCCGGCGACAAGCAGCGCCCAGACGGTCTTGGGGCCGCCGCGCCACGGCAGATCGACGCTCGTGACACTCTCACGCAGCCACGTTCGCAGAAACAACAGCAGCGACACCGGCACAAACAAAAGCGAAGCCAGCGCCAGCGGTGCGGACAGCCCGCGGAACACCGAAAACAGGTGCCACAGGAACAGGCTGGTACAAAAGTAAAGGAAGGTGCGATGCGAAGGCCGACGGCGTCCTGACAGGAGCACCGCCCCCCCGATCACGGCGCAGATCGCTGCCAGAAGTGCAGAGATCGAAGAAATTCCCGTCGCAGTCGGCAAAGCAGACCATCCTTGGCCTTAGCGGGCGGACACGCAGTGCAAGACTAGCGGCCTTTCCAGACCGCCGGACGCTTCTGCAAGAACGCCATGAGCCCTTCGCCTGCGTCTTCCGTACCGAGCACCTTGATAAGCTCTCCTTCGAGAAGGCGGAGCGCCGGTTCCAGATCCATGTCCTGCATCTTGCGGAACGCATCGAGCCCAAGCTGCATGACCAGCGGACTCTTTTGGCAAATCTTGTCGCAGAGCGCTTGAACCTCGGCATCGAGCCTGTCCCGAGGCACCGCCCGCGTAATCAGCCCAATTTTCTCCGCAGTCGCCGCATCGACGCGATCACCGGTCAGGATCATCTCCATGGCTCGCTTGCGCGGCACATTGCGGAAGATCGTCGACATGATCATCATCGGCCACAGCCCGACGTTGATTTCCGGGGTCGCAAACTGCGCATCGTCAGCGGCAATCGCCAGATCACAAGCGACCACGAGCCCAAGCCCACCGGCCATTGCGTGACCGTTCACTTTGGCAATGGTCGGCTTGCCGATGCCCTGGCCTGTCAGCATCAGGTTTAGATCGACGAACGTGCCCGCACGACGGTTCTCGCTAGGACCGGCTTCGAGTGGATTGCCACCGCCGCCCATCTGGCTGAGGTCCCCACCTGCCGAAAAAACCTTGCCCGCCCCCGTCAGCACAACAACCTTCACGTCCGAATCGTTCTTCGCTCGATCGAGCGCGTGCAAAAGTTCCCCCACCGTCGATGCGCCAATCGGGTTGCGGCGCTCGGGCCGGTTGAGGGTGATCTGAGCAACCCCAGCTTTGACTTCGTAAAGAATCTCGCTGTAGCTGACGTTCTTGGCCGCCGGAGCTGCCGACGGTGTCTCGACCGGTTTCTCCTCAGGTGCTTCGCTCATGGCCGAACTATACACCAGGGCGGCAAACTCTCGTCGAGACTTTGTATTTTGGGCAGACCCCCAGATGCAAGCCGGGCACTGGCGTCCGTCGCGACGAGAGCGCTGATTGACACAAGAATTTTGAAAGTCGTACACTCATTTGCGAGCATGCGTAACCTCTATCGTTCACCCAAGGTCTTCGTTGCGGGCGCACTTGCGCTGGGAATGTTGGTGCAAGGCGGCTCGGCGCAGGCAAGCTGCCCCACCCAGGCACCCGAGGTCTCCAATGACCTCTCCGTCGAGTGCCTCATCGCACCGAGGAAGCCGATCTCGGGCCAGAGCTACGACCCGACGCTCTACGAGCAGTCGATGTATCGGTCGCTGCTCTCCGAGTTGACGGCAGTCATGGCGGTGCCAGCCCTTGACCCAGCCGACACGGTTGGCTACTCGGGCTTCCACTTCACGTTCGACGTCGCAGCCACGTCGGTCAAGAACAACGCCCCGTACTGGGGCGGCTTTGCGCAGCCGGACGGCACCAAGACCCAAGGTGGTGTCCGTCACGTCAGCGGAGGCTTCCTGCCTGTCGCGTCGCTGATGATCCGCAAAGGCATCTGGCCGCTGATGCTGCCTATCGGCTTCGAGCTTGGATTCGGCGGCTCGAACCTGGTCCAGTCAGGCATCTACGGCCTCAATGGCTACGCCAAGATAGCGCTCCACGAGGGCTATCACGACGTGCCGGTGCCATCGATCGCCGCTCGTGCCACGGTGACACGTCTCGCAGGCACGCCGCAGGTCGATATGACGATCATCACGGCGGAAGGCCTGATGTCGAAAGCGTTCGGCATCGGCGGCACCTTCACCATGGAGCCGTACATCGGTGGTGGCGCGATCTGGTCCATCGTCCGTAGCCAGGTCGTCGACACCGCGCCGAACACCGACCTTTACCGTGGCCAAACGCCGGGCATGACGAGCGTATCGGCAGCCGACACGCTGGCGCAGAAGGTTGTGTTCCCGACGCAGGACGACATCTTCCGCTGGCGCGTCTTCGGTGGCATCAACTTCCACTACGCGATCATCTCGGTGACGCTGTCGTACTCGTTTGTCGGTGCAGGCGTTGACAACGGGTTCGACAAGAACGGCGATGGGAGTTTCGGTCCCAGCGACTTCCCGACGAAAATCGGCGCCGCACCTTCGGGCTCAGCGGCCGCATGTCGCTCGGATGCAGCCGACGGCTCGAAAGTCTGCCCCAAGGATGTCGCTGGAGCGCAGCACACCATCGGCGCAGGCATCGGTCTCCGCTTCTAACCAGCCTCTTCCCAGCGGGGTTTCCCCCGCAGCACACGTCACGTTCACTGCTGATTGTTTCTTGGAAAGACCGCCGTGCGGCGACGGCTACTTGGCGTCCGATTCTGTGATCGCTTCCTCCGACCCATCGGCGGAATCCGCAGCGGAACGCTTGCGCTCAACCAGCCACGCAATCGCAATGCTCAGGTTGTAAAGAACCGTCAGCGATCCGGCCATCGCAAGCTGCCCAATCACCAGGTCCCCCGGAGTCAGCACGGCACCTGCGATCGCGAAGATCAAAATAGCGTAGCGATTGAACTGCCACAGCGACTTCGCCGAGACAATCCCCAGCATCGCCAGCACGGACAGCACGAGCGGTAGCTCGAACACCACGCCGAACACCAACAGCAGCATCAGCGTCAGACCAAAGTACTCTTCCATGCTGATGAGGGGCCGTATCTGCACCGCATCCTGAATCTGGATGTCGCTGCCGATGTCCTTCATCAGCTGAACGCTCGCGTCCGTCGCTGCTGTCAGAAAAAACTCGTAACCGGGCGGCAGGACGAACTGGTAACAAAACAGGCCACCACCAACGAAGAGCAGGACGGCCACGACGACAAATGGCAGCGCCCATCGCTTTTCATGCGGATAAAGACCTGGTGCGATAAACGCCCACAGCTGATGAAAAATGACCGGCGACGCGACAAAAATCGATGACACGAGCGCGGTCTTGAGCAGCACCAAGAAGGCTTCGATGGGGCTGGTAAAGATCAGCTGGCCAGCAACGCCCTTCTCTTTGGCGACGCGGAAAGCGGACAGGAGGGGCCGCGCCAGCAGTTGAAACAGCACGCCGCGAACCAAATAACAGCCGACGGCAGCAATGACGATGGCCAACACCGCGTTGCGCAGCCTGTCACGCAGCTCGGCCAGATGTTCCAAAAACGGCATCCGATGTTCTTCGTGATGCGGCTGCACCACGGTCGGGTCTTCGCTGCTGCTCATTTGGCGACCTCCGCCGTAATCGGAACCGTCGGTTCAACGGATGTCGTCGCGGCGGTGCCACCGGGAGTCGACACGGCCTCTGCTGGTTCGGCGGACTCGGTCACGAGGGAAGCGACGCCCGGCGCAGGGGCAAGTGTGGCAATCGGAGCGGCAATGTCCGAGGGAGCATAGGCGCTCGTATCGGCTCCAGCTGGAACCGAAAGCGGAGGATCGAGCGGTGGAGCAACCTGCGAAGCTTGGAACGAGGGCGGCGGTGGTTCGTCGCGCAGCGCGGCTCGCAGATCTTCAAACGGTCGCCGCACGTCGTCATCGATATCGATTTGTTCGCGCAGATCGCGGGTCGCACGCCGAAAGCTACGAATCGCTTTTCCGAGGCTGCTCGCGACGCCGGGAATTCGCTCTGGTCCAAGGACAAGCAGTCCGAGCACCAAGATCACGATAAGTTCGGTAGGGCCGAGTCCAAACATACGCGCAGTCTAGCA
>CAYTGC010000348.1:0-5172 GCA_964437195.1 uncultured Myxococcales bacterium
TCGTTTCCAATCATTATGAGCACGAGTTCCGCACCGCGAAAGTGGGGGAAGCTATAGCACTAGGGCGACTCTCCGCGCAGCAGCTTCTCAAGAGCGGCCTCATCCAAAATCGTCACGCCGTTCTTTTCTGCCGCGACTCGCTTGTCTTCGCCAGGCTCTGCGCCCATCACCAGGTAGCTCGTTTTCTTGGTGACCGATGACGTGAACTTGCCACCCGCCGCTTCGATGCGCTTCTGGAAGTCGCCGCGTGGCTTCGACAGCGTTCCGGTAATGCAGAACGTCTTGCCAAGCAGCGGACCCGACGAGGCAATGGGCTCTATTGGCGACAGACCCAGCGCAATGAACTTCTGGAGCAGTGAGCGCGCCTGCGGATCTTTCAAATAGTCTCGCACTGCGCCGGCCCGCTCGTCGCCAAAGCCGTGAATCGAGGACAGCGAGCGATACACTTCGTCCGGCGTCGCGCCCATCAGCTTGACGAGAGACGGATACTGCTCGGCAATTTTCTGCGCCCAGACCCAGCCGATACCCGGAATCCCCAGCGCGGTGACAAAACGCGACAGCGTCGCTTCGGCTTTTCCCGTGGCGATCGCAGCGATCACATTGTCTGCGCTCTTTTCCCCAAGCCGTGGCAGCGAAAGAAGCTGCGCCTTGGTCAGCGAAAACAGATCCGCCAGATCGCGCAGAAGCTTCGCGGCCACAAGCGACTCGACGAGCTTGTCGCCAAGTCCCGTGATGTTCATCGCGTCACGGTTGCAGAAGAAGGTGATCGCTTCGCGGAGCTGGCGAGGACACGGCTTGGTGTTCGGACAGCGCAGCGCGACTTCCCCCGCCCGCTTCACCAGGGTATCGCCACACTCGGGACACTTCGTTGGCGGCGGTATTGGCTTCAGCTCGGCGTCTCGACCTGCGCGCCGCTCTTTCACCACGGCGATGATCTGCGGAATGATCTCACCGGCCTTTTCGACGAGAACGAAGTCCCCGACCATCACGCCCAGCCGTCCGATCTGATCCCAGTTGTGCATCGACGCGCGCGAAACCGTCGTCCCGGCAAGATCAACCGGATGAAGCACCGCGACTGGCGTCACCACGCCCGTTCGCCCGACGCCTAGCTCGACATCGAGCAGCTTCGTCGTCGCCTGCTGCGCCGGAAACTTGTACGCGATCGCCCAGCGTGGGGCCCGTGCCGTAAAACCAAGCGCTTCGCGCTGTGAAAGGCTATTGACCTTCAACACCAGCCCGTCGACGTCAAACGGCAGGCTCGCTCGCTTGTCTTGCCACTTTTGCACCACACCGAGCAGCGATTCCAGGTTTCCGACGAGATCAGTATCGGGATACACCGGCAGCCCCAGCCTTCGCAGGTAGTCGAGCAGTCCCGAATGCGTCGCGATTCCCACCACTTCACCGACCACTTCGTAGAGAAGCACGCGCAAGGGCCGCTTGGCGACGATTCGCGAGTCGAGCTGCTTGAGCGTTCCACCCGTCGCATTGCGCGGATTTTTGAAGGGCTCTTCGCCCGCCGCGAGCCGCTCGACGTTGAGCTTCTCGAACCCGTCGCGCGGCATATAGACCTCGCCGCGTACCAGCAAGTCGACTTTTTCCTTCAGCATCATCGGCAGGTTCTTCACCGTGCGAAGGTTCTGTGTCACATCCTCGCCGATGAGCCCGTCGCCACGCGTCGCCCCGAGCGTGAAGACGCCCGCTTTGTACGTCAGCTCGATGCCAATGCCATCGATCTTCGGCTCGACCACCAGCTCGGGCTGGCGCTTGTCCCCCGCACCTTGCAGGCCGCGCACCACCCGTCCGAAGAAATCACGCAGATCGTCGGCGGAATACGTGTTGTCGAGTGAGAGCATGGCCACCGAACGCTCGACCTTGGCAAAGCTCGAAAGCGGCGTATGCCCAACCCGTCGGGACGGCGAATGCGCAACGACCCAGTCTGGATGCGCGGCCTCGAGCGTCTCGAGCCGTTTTTTCTTTTGGTCGTACTCGTAGTCGGCAATGCTCGGGTTGTTGTCGACGTAATAGCGACGATCGTGCTCAAGCAGCTCTGCCACCAGGCCGAGGTACTCGTCTCGACTTCCTTCGTCGCCAAATAGACTCGCTGCAGCCGGGCTTGGCACCGCGGTCGTCGCTTTGCCGGTCCCCTTCTTCTTCGCGCTCACAGACGGCTCCTTCTGTTCTTTCGCAGGTCGCGACCAAAACCCAAAGCCGCGCTGCAGTTAGGCCATGATAGCAGCCTCTGCCGAGAGGTGGCAGACTCAGTCCGACGCGTTTCGATCCGATTCCGCTTTGGCGTGCGGCTCATCGGATTTGTATTCGGTGTAGTGCCCATAGTACGAGCGATAGCTTTTGCCGCTGACATCGATCGCATTGAGCACGACGCCGACAATCCGACCACCGACGTCACGAACATGCTGCGCCGCCCGCGTGGCCGCTTCTTTGGGCGTCTGTGCATGGCGGACGATCAGCACCACACCATCGACCAGCGTCGAGAGAATCGCGGGATCCGTCACCGGGACCGCTGGCGGCGAGTCAATCAGCACGCGATCGAAGCGATTCCCCACTTCAGTGAGGAGCTGACGAAAGTGCTGGCCGTTGAGCAGCTCGGCTGGATTCGGCGGCGTCGGCCCAGCGGGCAGCACCGACAGATTTTCCACGTCGGAGGAACGGATCGCCTCGTCGAGTGATGCCTCGCCCACCAGCACGCTGGTCAGGCCAACGGTTGAACTGAGTCCAAATGCTCGAGCGATTCTTGGCCGCCGCAGATCGCAGTCAATCACCAGCGTCTTGGCACCCGACTTTGCCAGCACTGTCCCGAGGCTCACACAGCACAGTGTCTTTCCTTCTCTCGGCAACGACGAAGTCAAAAGGAGCGTCTTCAGCTTTCGATCCGCGCTGGCAAACGTCAGGTTGGTACGAATCGCTCGGCAGGCCTCGGCAACCGTCGACCGAGGATGATAGGCGACATACAAATCGGGCGGATAACGACCCTTCCCGTCGGTCGCAAAGCTCGGCACCATCCCGAGCAGCGGCAGCCCAAGGCTTGACTCGATGTCCTGCGGAACCTTCACTGTCCGATCGAGCGCGTCGAGCGCAAGCGCCAAAATCACGCCGAGGAGCACCGCCAGCACCAGCGACAGCGCCAGCACGACACGCACCCGTGGGCTCACCGGCACTTTCGGACGCCGCGCATGATCGAGCACCTTGATGTTCGACAGCCGCAGCCGCCCGACCATCCCGCTCTCTTTGCTGCGATTGAGGATCAGGTTGTACTGCTTCTGAAAGCTGTCGGCGTCGCGCTTGAGCTTGTTGTATTCGATTTCCAGCCGAGACAGCCGCATGCCTTCCTGTTTGACCAGCTGCAGCTCGTTCTGAACTTTTTGCTCGTCGGACAGCGCTTCGTTGTAGCGAATCTGCGACGCAGACAGCGCGACTTCGACCTCTCGCGCCAGTTCGTGAAGGATCTGCTCGACTTTCGACGTCTGCTGCTGGACTTGGGGGTGGCTGTCTTGGTAGCGCGACTTCAGCTCGGCAAGCCGTCGCTGTTCCTCGGTATACGCTCGTCTCAAATCACCCAAAATCGGCGGCATGTCCCCACCGAGCACCGGCACATGCAGCGCGTCGAGCTCTTTCAGCTTGCGAAGCTCGGTCAGCTGACTCTGCCGCTGAAGTTTGCGCAGCTTTACCTCGGTCAGCGCGTCGGTGAACTTGTCGATCTGCCGGGCCACTTGGTTCGTACGATCTTCGACACTGACCGTCAGCAGATCGTGCTTGGTCTTGAAGTCGTAGAGCGCGACCTCAGCGTCGTGCAGCGACTTGCGTAGGCGGTCTAGCTCGTCGGCGAGCTGTTCGCTTGTGCGCTGATTGACGACTTCGCGGTTTTGCGCTGCATCCGCGACGAATTCATCGGCCACAGCGTCAGCAATTTTCTTCGCCCACTCAGGATCGGTATGTCGCGCCGTCAGCAGCAGCACGCGCGTTTCGGCCACCACGTCGGCGCTGTAGTAGTTGAGCAGCGCCTCGCCCGCCTCCTCGATGTTCTGCGGCAGCTTCGCTCCCGGCGAGAAACTCGGTTCTGACAGCAGGCGAAGCCGCGCAGCCACCCGGCGTGCGAGTGTATCCGATGTCAACACCTTGCGACTGGTCTGCAGGAAGTCCTGCATCATGTAGAAATTCGCCGGAGTTGGGTCGACGACGTCCTGCACAGCGCTGCCGAGCACCTGCGGCACATTGGCTTCGATGATGACACTCGACTTCGTTTCGTAGACCCGAGGCTGCGACTTGGTCCAAAGCCAAGCTGCCGACGGCCACAAGACTAGCATCAGCAGCACCGCCCAGCGCCGTTCCCACAGAACCGCCAGATAGCGCCACAGCTCGCTTGTCCCGTCTCCTGAACCGCCCCAGTCGCGAACCGGAAGTACGCTGCTGCGCGCACCTTGCTCGGGCTCAGTATCGGTTTGGGAAGCGGGCCGCATCGTCTGGCCCTATTGTGCCATCACTTGCTCAATCCGCAGCCACGGAATGCAAGTTTTTGCCCTCGTCGAAGTCCAAGCGCGCACGCACCACTCGTCGGAAGAAGCTCATGCGCCGCTAGATGTCGTCGGAATCCGCATCCATGGCGGACGCCGCACGGTGACGAGCGATCGCGAGTGCGCTCAGCGCTTCGGCCGTACGCGCAATCACCTCTATCGAGCGATGGAACTCTCCGAGGCGTGATTCCTGGGCACGGGCCAGCTCACGCAGCGCCTCGATCGCTTGCAGGATTTGATCGCCGCCTTTGGTCTGCTCGCGCTGGGCAGTGTGGAGGTGAGAAACCATCTCGCTGATCGATTCGATCGAACGCGTGATCTGCTTGCTGCCGCGCGTCTGCTCCTGTGAAGAGCGCTCGACGTGCTTGGTGATGTTCTTCATCCGCTCGGCGGCCTTGAGGATCTGCTCGGAGCCACGCGCCTGCTCACTGGTTGCCGTCGCGATCTGCTGCACGGTTTCAGCGATGGAGCCGATGGCGTCGGTGACCTGCTTGCTACCGCGCGCCTGTTCGACGGTGGCACGCGCGATGTCACGCACCATCTGGGTCGCCCGCTCGGCGGCCTCGAGGATCTTGCGGAGTGCTTCTTCCGCTTGGTGACTGACTTTGACACCGTCGTCAACCGCTTTGGCACCGCGCTCGAC
>CAYTGC010000349.1:0-5147 GCA_964437195.1 uncultured Myxococcales bacterium
ACTCGTCTTCACCAAACAGGACACCGACAGGCAGGGTGAGAAGCTCAAACGGAGCGGCTTGGACCTTTTGGCCCTTGTCGGCCACGAGCTGCTCGGCATAGCCGCGGTCGGTCAGGGTGAGGACCGTGAGGGTCTCGCGCTCGGTGTCGAGCAGCCAGTAGTGGGGAATGCCGTGGTCGCCATAGATGCGGCGCTTTTGCAGGCCGTCGCGGCGGCGGGCATCGCCATCGCACAGGATCTCGCAGACCCAGTCGGGGCGGGTCGTGAGCGGATAGCCGGACGGGCGGGTCGGCATGCGGTCGCGCCGCCAGCCAGCGATGTCGGGCTGGACGACCTCGTGAACCGACAGGCGAATGGTCGGCTCAGTCGCAAACCACCAGCCGCCAGGCCGCGAAGGATCATTGGGACGGCGGTCATAACCACCTAGCATGCGACCCACTCGAAGCTGGGATACGCCGTGCTCGCCGCGTGGCAGGGCTTTTTGGACCACCTCGCCATCGAGAACCTCGTGGAAGCGGTCGGGCTCGGGGATGCGCAGCAGGTCTTCGAAGGTTGCGAGCTGCACTTTCGGAGTCTGAAACGAAAGCGAAGACATGGCGCAAACCGTAGCACTTAGCTTGCGGGCTGCAAGTGCCGGGCAAGCTGGACCGACAGGATGTCACAGAGCAGGCTTCGCACCGGCCCGTGCGCTGGCCCGAGCAGCGCGGCGAGCGACTGGTCTTGCACAAGCGGCGCAAGCTGCGCCAAAAGGGACGCCAGGTCCGCCGTGGAATCGGGACGCGAGAGCCACGCGACAACCCCTTTGCGGACCTCGGCGGCCATCGTCACGGGGTCCATCTTGGCCAGCTCATCACGAATCGTCGCAAGCGGCAGGTCGAGGGCAAAGTCGAGCATCGACAAGACCAGCTCGCGCTGCTCGGCCTGGCGGGTTGGGTCGGTCAGGATCTGCGCCATCCGCTGCGCAAGGTCATCGACGGCAGAGTCGGCAAACTCACTGGCACGGGTGCGAAACTGGCGCTCTAGCTCGTCGGATACGGCGGCGGTTACTCCGGGGGCCAGTGAGCCTATCGCCGACGTGCTCTTCTTGACCGCTTCGGTCGCGAGCCGCCCGAGCATGCCGCCGCGCGACTGGGACACCTCGCCGACCTGGGTACGGACCTTGCGGCTGTAGTCCACGAGCGTGGCCAGCATCAGCTCGCGCTGGAGCCGACGCAGGGGCGGACGGCCCAGGAGCGCCACCACCTGCGCTTTGGGCAAGCTGTAGGGGCGCGCCACAAGCGAGCGCAAAAGGCCAGCAAGCGGCGCAGGCACAAGCTGCCGCAGGGTTCCGGGCACAGACAGCCTCCCCTTCACCCACTGCCACAGGCGGTCTGCTTGCTCCGCCGCAAGGGGCGAAGACAGGTGCAGCCGCGCGGCTTGCGTAAGCACGGTCACGAGCTTGTCCGGTGGACACAGCGACAAAAGCGGCTGGCCCAGGACTGCATCGACCACCGCTTCGGCCAGCACCAAGGGCGTGTTTGGGAGTGGCTCTTTCGTCATCGGAGGCGAGCCTACCCTGCCCCGACTTCCGCAGGCAACGACCGAAAGGGAGGCAGACCGCGCCCACAGAGACCCTATTTACATTGGTAGGCCGACGTGGCTATAACGCGGCGCAAGCATTCATACCTACATGTGGAGGACCCAAAAAGACATGGTCAAGAATTTGCTGCGCCCCCTGCTACCGGGGACGCTGGCACTGGCGACGCTGCTAGGCGGTGTTGCGCAGGCCGCATCCCCCGAGCCCTCAAAGCACGTCAGTGAGGCGACCCTCGTGCTGCCCGATCTTGCGTCGGTGCAGTTCCTCGGGATGTCTGGCAAAGCGCTGCTTATGGGCGGCCTTATCGTCTGCATCCTCGGAATGGTCTTCGGACTCACGATCTACAACCAGCTCAAGAACATGCAGGTCCACCGCTCGATGCGGGAGATCTCCGAGCTGATCTACGAGACGTGCAAGACCTACCTAGAGACGCAGGGCCGCTTTATCGCCCTTCTGTGGGTGTTTATCGCGGCGATCATGGCGGTCTACTTCGGCGTGTTCGAAAAGCTCGGCGCCGCCAAGATCATCACCATCCTCGCCTTCTCGGTCGTCGGCATCCTTGGCAGCTACGGCGTCGCTTGGTTCGGCATTCGCGTGAACACGTTTGCCAACTCGCGCGCAGCGTTTGCTTCGCTCGGCGGCAAGCCGTTCCCGACCTACGCGATTCCGCTCAAGGCCGGCATGTCGATTGGCATGCTGCTCATCTCGGTCGAGCTGGTGCTGATGCTCGGCATTCTGCTGTTTGTGCCGCGTGACTACGCGGGTCCGTGCTTCATCGGCTTCGCCATCGGCGAGTCGCTGGGTGCGGCAGCACTGCGCATCGCCGGCGGCATCTTCACCAAGATCGCCGACATCGGATCGGACCTGATGAAGATCGTCTTCAAGATCAAGGAAGACGATGCGCGAAACCCGGGCGTCATCGCCGACTGCACCGGCGACAACGCGGGCGACTCGGTCGGTCCCTCGGCGGACGGCTTCGAGACCTACGGCGTCACTGGCGTTGCGCTTATCACCTTCATCCTGCTCGCGGTTTCCTCGGAACAGATCCAGGTCCAGCTTCTCGTCTGGATCTTCGCGATGCGCATCATGATGGTCGTCGTGTCGGGCATCTCGTACCTCATCAACGAAGCGATTGCGAAGGGCAAGTACGGCAACGCCGCGAAGATGGACTTCGAGCACCCGCTGACCTTCCTGGTGTGGCTGACCTCGTTTGTCTCGGTCGGCGTGACCTACCTCGTCTCGAACCTGCTCATCAAGGACCTCGGCGATGGCACGATGTGGTGGAAGCTGTCGACGATCATCACCTGCGGAACCCTGGCGGGCGCGATCATCCCCGAGATGATCAAGGTGTTTACCTCGACGCGCTCGGCCCACGTTCGTGAAGTCGTGACCAGCTCGCGCGAGGGCGGCGCTTCGCTGAACGTTTTGTCGGGTCTGACGGCGGGCAACTTCTCGGCGTACTGGATGGGCCTGGTGTTCACGGTGCTGATGGGCGTCGCCTACTACGTGTCGATGACGTTCCCGATGGACATGATGATCGCCCCGGCGATCTTCTCGTTCGGTCTGGTGGCGTTCGGCTTCCTCGGCATGGGCCCAGTGACGATCGCTGTCGATTCGTACGGCCCGGTGACGGACAACGCGCAGTCGGTCTACGAGCTGTCGCTGATTGAGTCGGTGCCGAACATCAAGGAAGAGATCAAGAAGGACTTCGGCTTCGAGCCAAACTTCGAGACTGCCAAGGAATTCCTCGAGGAGAACGACGGCGCCGGCAACACCTTCAAGGCGACGGCGAAGCCAGTGCTCATCGGAACCGCGGTCGTCGGCGCGACGACGATGATCTTTTCGATCATCATGATGCTCACCAACCACCTGCAGGATGCGCAGGCGCTGTCGAACCTGACGCTGCTGTACCCACCGTTTTTGCTCGGCCTCATCATGGGTGGCGCGGTGATCTACTGGTTCACGGGCGCTTCGACGCAGGCCGTCTCGACGGGTGCGTATCGCGCCGTTGAGTTCATCAAGAAGAACATCAAGCTCGAAGGTGTGGAGAAGGCATCGGTGACCGACTCGAAGAAGGTCGTCGAGATCTGCACGGTCTACGCGCAGAAGGGCATGTTCAACATCTTCCTCACGGTGTTCTTCTCGACACTGGCGTTCGCGTTCTACAACTCGTTCTTCTTCATCGGCTACCTGATCTCGATCGCGCTGTTCGGTCTGTTCCAGGCACTGTTTATGGCAAACGCCGGCGGTGCATGGGACAACGCAAAGAAAGTCGTCGAGACCGAGCTGAAGGCGAAGGGTACAGAGCTACACGCGGCGACGGTCGTGGGCGATACGGTCGGCGATCCATTCAAGGACACCTCGTCGGTCGCGATGAACCCGGTGATCAAGTTCACGACGCTGTTTGGTCTGCTGGCGGTGGAACTGGCTGAAGTGCTTGGACGCGAGAATGGTCTGACGGCGCGACTGGTTCCAGCGGCTCTGTGCCTTGGCATCGCGGTGTTCTTCGTCCACCGCAGCTTCTACGGCATGCGGATCGAGTCGGGCGTCAAGGCCGAGTAACGTCGACTCCGCTCGGGGGGCAGCGCACGAAGGCGCCCCATCCCCCCTGTCCTCTCCTGTTTGATCTTCCCCAGACTTGCCCTCCCCCCCAAGCTGCTTAGGGCAGCTCGGCGGTGAGGTCTGCGTACGATTCGGGCCGACGGTCGCGGTAGAACTGCCACACGCGACGGACTTCCTCGATCACCGAAAGATCAAGATCGGCGACGATCAGCTCGTCTTGGTCTTCACTCGCGACGGAGAGGAAGTTGCCGCGCGGATCGACGAAGTAGCTGGTGCCATAGAACTTGCCGATGTTCCACGGGCTCTCGGTGCCAACGCGGTTGATGCAGCCCATGTAGTAGCCGTTGGCGACGGCGTGCGCGGGCTGCTCTAGCTTCCACAGGTACTGCGAAAGACCGGCGACGGTGGCGGACGGGTTGTAGACGATCTCGGCGCCGTGCAGACCCAGCGCGCGGGCGCCTTCGGGGAAGTGGCGGTCGTAGCAGATGTAGACGCCGATGGTGATTCCCGAGCTGAGCTTGAAGACAGGGAAGCCCAGGTTGCCCGGCTTGAAGAAGTACTTTTCCCAGAAGCCGGACGTGTGGGGAATGTGGATCTTGCGGTACTTGCCAAGGTAGGTGCCGTCGTGGTCAAGGACCGCGGCGGTGTTGTAGTAGACGCCAGCAATCGCGCGCTCGTAGACGGGGATGACCATGGCCATGCCGTACTTCTTGGCGATGGGGGCGAGTCGCTCGACGGTCGGGCCGGGAACGGGCTCTGCAGCGTCGTACCAGCGGCGATCTTGCGAAGGACAGAAGTAGGGGCCGTTGAAGATCTCCTGCAAACAGAGGATCTGGACGCCACGCTGGCCAGCCTGCTCGATGAGCGGCAGGTGCTTTTGGAACATCGCCTCTTGGATCTCGGCGACGGGACGGGTTTCGTCGTTCAGGGGGTTGGCACACTGGATGAGGCCAGATCGCACAATGCGACGGCCAGGCGCGGCACAGCTCGTCATGTTTTCACCTCTTTT
>CAYTGC010000350.1:0-5129 GCA_964437195.1 uncultured Myxococcales bacterium
GCCTGTCACCAGTGCGGCAAGTTCAACATGAACCACACCTTGTCGCAGCGCTTTCGGCAAGCGTTCGGACAGGAGCGACTGTATCAAGTCACAGGCCGCAAGCCATGACCCGCCATCCGACGATCGAGTGGCAAGTCTGCGGCATCTGCAACTACGACTGCTCGTACTGCATCCAGAGCAAGGTCTACCGCCAAGGACACCCAAGCCCAGAACAGGTCGAACAGTTTCTGTCCTTTTTCGCCGGGCTCACCAGGCGCTTTGAGATCAAGATGACGGGTGGTGAGCCGTTCGCGTTCCGTGGCTTTATGGAACGGATTGTGCCGGGACTTATCGAGCGCACACCGCACACGATAAGCTGCCTGACCAACTTGTCGGCACCGCTGCCTATTGTGAAACGGTTCGCCGAGCTTACGCACGGTCGATTGGGAGTCGTTTCCGCAAGTCTGCACCTAGAGTTTACCACCGTCGAGAGCTTCGTCGAAAAAGCCATCGTCCTGCGCCAAACGATGGACCCACGCGCGCACCTCACCGTAAACAGCGTGCTGGTGCCGGGACGACTTTCCCAAGTGCTCGCAGCGCGCGACGTTCTAGACCGCGCCGGGCTCAAGCTGTTTCCACAGATCATGAAGGTCGACGGTGGAATCGCTTCCTACGGTCCGGAAGAAAAGGACATCATCAAAGAGCTGGTAGGAGAAGACCCAACCCCTGATCGCGCGAACATGGCCCCGAGCTATCACGGGCGGATCTGCTATGCGGGTGTGGAGTATTTTGTCCTGCTGCAAAACGGAGACGGCTTCTGCTGTCGCACCGCTCGTCGGTACAAGCAAGGTTTCTTGGGCAATGTCTTTTCCGGCACGCTCACGCTCTGGGAATCGGCTTCCCCGTGTCCGTACCACATCTGTCCGTGCACGGTTCCGGCCAACCGAGGCATGATCGAAGGAATCCGCAAGGCGCAACGAAAGTACACCGACGAACCTGATCCCAGCGACGAAGAACACACGACCGCTGCGGCAAAGGTAGTGCCCCTATCACGCCTGCAAGGCCGTGCACTAGACAGCTAGTCTGTTTCCAGTTCCTTGATCAGCTTTTCACACGCTTTCCTCGCGACAAGTGAGCGCGCTTGCCGAGAACCCAGCAGGTCCAGTCCGGCCCGCCCAAACGACATACAGACGACTGCGAAAGCCACATTGAGTCGGCGCGTCCGTCCCGCGCGTGGATACCTGTGGCCCAGTGCAGCATCAATGCCGTCGATAAGGTGCTCGTACAAGCCACGCAGCCGACGACCGACTTCGAAGTCCGTATTGGCCAGTGCCTGATACGCGTCGAGCACTTGTCCGATGCGCAGCGGACCTTCGGGGCCAAAGGGACCAAGCAGCCAATCGACGAGCGCCTCGCTGTGCTTGTCCGGCTCTGTGTTGTGCAAGATGAGAGCCTGTCGCGCAATGTAGACCTCGATGATTCGATCGAGCGCTTCGGTGATCAGCTCTTCTCTCCTTCGGTAGTGATGCTGCACCAAGGATCGATGAAAGCCACCAATCTCGGCGATCCGCGAAAACGAGGCACCAGCGATTCCGAAGCGCACCACCGCTTCCTCGAAGGCGTCGAGGACACGATTTTTCGATGCGCTCCGTTTCGGGAGCCAGGTTTCGAGCGGCTGAAGGTCAACCAGTCTGCCCATTTCTCGTTTTCCCCTCTCCTCACTTACAACGTAGTCACGCTACGATGACTTGTCATGACGACTGCACCGCCAATGCCGAGCGAAGGCGTGGTGTCTTGGAACGTGAACACCGCGTGCAACTACAGGTGCAGCTACTGCACGCAGCGGTTCATGGACGACCGTGGCCGCTGGAGCCGCGACACCCCACGCTTTGTCGCCAGTTTTGCCAAGCTGCCTGGACGCTGGGAAGTCAAGCTCTCGGGCGGAGAGCCGTTTGTCCATCCCACGCTCGACGAGATCACCACTGGCATTTGCAGCATCGGCCACCGGATTTCGATCGTGACGAACTTCTCTGCGAGCGAAAAAAAGCTGCGCTCGTTCGTCGAGGCTGCGCGCGGGCGGGTTGGCGTATTTTCCTGCAGCCTCCACCTAGAGTATGTCTCGGCGGTCGGCGATTTTATTGCCAAGGCCCGGACGATGCGCGATGCGCTGCTCGCTGCCCGTGATGAAGCGCTGCCGCCGCCGAGCCTGAACGTGACGACGGTGGCCACGCGCACTGCCCTGCCCCACCTGACCAAGCTCTCCGAGCAGTTTGCCGAAGCGGGTGTGACGTTCAAGATTCAGCCCGAAAAGCTCGACGGTGGAATCATCGAATACAGCGAGTCTGAGCGCACGCAGCTCGTTCAGCTGGGCGGCCACAACCGGACCGGACAGATCGCCCACGCCTACACCGGGCAGCTGTGCTGGTCCGGTACGCGCTACTTCATTCTCGACGACCGAGGCATCGCCTATCGCTGCTACCCCGCCCGTCGTCATAAGATGGAACGACTGGGAGACTTTCTGTCCGATCACTTTGCGCTGTTCGAGTCCCCGCGTCCCTGTCCCTATCCGCTGTGTTACTGCACAGTGCCTATCGAGCGAGGACTCATGCAGAAGCCATCCCCAAGTGGACACTACGTACAAGGCGAGCCATGAGATTTACAACCTTTCGCAACCTGATCCTGGGTGGTGCTGTTTCCGGTCTGTTTGGGTCTGTCTACTACTGCGGAAAGAGCCCATCGCCCCCGATTGACAAAGCCGCCGTGGAAACCCGCGCACAGGACGCACCCAAGGCAGCCGACAAACCTGCCCCCAAACCGGATGACAAGCCCCTAGCCCAAGCAGAAGACAAGGTGCCAGCGCCCAGTGTTGAAGCAAAGAGCGGCAGTGAAAAGCAGACCGCAAAAGGGCATCCGCTTCTGGCCATGCGACCCTTTGATGACGAGATCATCCGACTTTTGCAACAGACCCCGAGCGGTGACAAAGCCAAGGATGCGACGCCAAACCGTCCGTACAAGGTCAACCTCTATGCAGAGGGCGGAAAGTACGTCCGTGCCAAGGTCGACTTGAACCGCAACGGCAAGTGGGATGAAAAGTGGTCCATCGAAGAAAAAAACGGCGAGACGGTGCTCAAGCGCCAGGTGTCCCCCAACGACGATGACACAAGCTATCCAGACAAGTTCAAGCTGAGAAACAAGCAGTGGGAAAAGACCGAGCCGTAGGTCGGCGCACGCAGCACAGCTAGGACTGGGCGATGACGACGATCTTGTCTTGCGCGGTGAAGGTCACGCGTTCGGACTTCTTGGGATTGATGTGCATGCCGTAGCTTGCGGTCTGTTGCTCGGCGAGCAAGCGGTATCCAATCGCCACTTCGCCGCGTTGACGGGCCGATTCCAGTACGGTGTAAAAGTCCACCGCTTCGCCCGGACGAACGTAGTCGCTCGCGGGTTTCACATAGACCTCACAGCCCTCTGCATCAAACAGCTCTTCCAGTTGTAAGTCTGGGCTCTCCGCAAGCTGTGCCAGAAGCTGACTGACGAGCTTGTCTCCAACGATAAAATCATCGGCGCGCGCAACCTCGGCAAGCTCGCGATTCCGTGGGTCGTACATCTCGCTGACAATCGTGTACGGATTGCCGTGTTTTTCCGCCAGGTCCCGCAGATGCAGCAGTGTCACCAGCGTAAGTGCATCGGCTTCTTGGGGTCCAAGTCGATCGCCATATCCCAGCGTGATCACATGATGAAACGTATGAACATCGAGGCCGTCGAGCATCGCGCGGTCACTCGTATCACCGTGGCGAAAAGAGAGGGTCTGATTCTGTAGGAGATGGCGATGCCTCGCCATGACGGCTTCGCCATCGGCCAGATCTGCAGCGACCAGGAGCAGCGATCCTGGTGCGACATACTGATCCAATTCCTTGATGACAAGCGGTGCCCGTCGATTCCATCCGATGATGAGCGTCCGTTCTGGAACAGAAGGCCGCTGCGACGGAGAACAGATGGCGCTTAGGTTCGGCTTGGGCGGTGCACTGTTTGACAACGCGACGGTGTCGTCATCTTCCGAGATTGCGATGATCGCATCGCCTTTGCCGATGACTGTGTCCATCGGTGGATTGAACAGACTCCGGCCATCGCGCTGGATTCCGACCAGTGTCGAGTTTTCGTAGAGCCTTAGTGCCTCAGAGAACGTCTTGCCGACAAGCCGCGCTTCCTTGGTGATGTACAGCTCGTCGTGATCAAAGCCAAGTAGCTCGGCGTACACGGCTGAGAGGCCAACTTGCCGACAGGTCTGCACGGTAATGCGCGCGATGATCTCATCGACCAGCAAGACCTTGACGTGACTCTTTCCCACCATTTCGGCGATGGGCCGATTGCGCGGACTGCGAATCTCGGCCACGATCGGGCAGGAGATCGCATCACTCTCTTTCCGTCGGGAAAGTGCCAGCATCGTCTTGATTACTTGCGCGTCGGGATCCTTCACATCAGGAGCCAAGATGATGATGGCGCGCGCGTCGGTGGGATTTGCCAAGGCCAGGTCGACGAGATCGATTGGACTCCCTGTCCGGCACACGATCCTCGTGTGGGAAACCGGAGTGACCTTTTCACGTATCAAGTCCTCCATCTCGACTTTGTCTTTGTCACCCAAGATGACGATGCAGGCATCGCGCTTGTTGGCGTTTGCGAGCAAAAGCTCGCTGATGAGCTGAAAGATCTGCGGTGACCAGCCGAGGATCACGATGTGATTCCTCTCGATCACCACCGAGCGACCTTTGCGCAAGTTGCGGATTCGATTCTGGATTCCACCCGTCAGAAGTCCGATGAAAATACCGCCGATGAACAGGCTCCCAAACGTCGGAAGGAGGAGTCCGATCACATACAGCAGCGATCCGACGCCGACGTTGAGGTTCAGGGTCTTTTGAAAGCCCTGCCAAAACAGCAGAAAGAACCCAGGACGAACGCCGCCCGGTCCAGCCGGAGCACTCCCAGTTGCGGTGATGAAGGCGGCGCTCAGAAGCGCGAGCAGCGCGCCTATCACAAAAAGCCAGCCAACGAGGCCGCCCGGACCTCGCGACAGCGTTGCATCCAGGCGATAGCGCAGCCGATCAAGAAGACGAAACTTTGCCACGGTAGGGAATTATTGCGAACCAGACTAC
>CAYTGC010000351.1:0-5111 GCA_964437195.1 uncultured Myxococcales bacterium
CCGCTGACTTGGAACGGCAGACGTGGCTGTTCGGCTCGGCGCTCAAGGTCGCGCTTGAGGCGGCGGTGCAAGACGGTCTGTACGAAGATCTCCACGGTCTGATCGGTCGCATGCAGGCCGCGGAACGGACCATCGAGGTCACGTATCAAGACCTGCTCCAGCCGGGTGAAGATGCGGTTTTTTCACCGGGTGCCAACGCTGCTGCGACGGGCTCTGCGAAGCTCGTCCGTCCGCCAGTTCCTGATGTCGGTCGAGAAGAGCGCCGCCGCAGGGTCGAAATTACCCGTCAGCCCTACGGACAGCACATCTACATCAGTGGCCGAGAGGTCTACGCTTATTCGCTGCCAATCGTCGACAGCAAACATCGCATGGTCGCCATCATCGACCTTCAGCGCGACAAAGCCGAGCTTGAACAAGAAATGCTCCGAGCGACTCGCGATGTCGGCTTGACGCTGGGAGGTCTGGCGGCACTGCTCGCGATTTTGGTCAGCCTGACGGTGAGGCAGGAGTTTTCGGCGCCATTGCTCCGTCTCGTCGGTGGCATCGACGAAGTGACCCGCGGTGACTACACGGGCGCGATCTTGCGAGAGCGAAATGACGAGGTCGGGCTGCTCGCCGATCGCTTCAACGAAATGACCCAATCGCTGCGCGAAGCGCGCGATGAAATCCTCGCTGGCGTCGACGCAAAGCTTCAGCTTGAGCAGCGGTTGCGTCACTCCGACAAGCTGGCGACGATTGGTCAGCTCGCGGCCAACATTGCGCACGAGGTCGGAACTCCGCTCAACGTGATTGGCGGTCGAGCGCGCGTCATGGCCCGTCGAGCAGAGGACCCAACAGCGGTGCAAAAAAACGCCGACATCATTGCGACGCAGGCTGAGCGAATCACCAAGATCATCCAGCAGCTCCTCGACTATGCGCGACGGAAAGCACCAGCACGAAGCGACGTCGATCTGCGCAAAGTCTGCTCGAGCACGCTCGATTTTCTCGAAGTGCAGCTTACGACGAGACATGTGGCTGCACAGCTTCATCCGTTTGCCGTCCCGACGCCACCGCAACCGGAGAGCCACATCGAACGAGCCGTACGCGGCGACGAAACAGCAGATGAGCTAAAGCCACCTGCGCAGCCGATTGTCGTCGGCGATTCGGACCAACTACAGCAGGTTTGTCTAAACCTCTGCATCAACGCGATTCAGGCAATGCCCGACGGTGGCTCGCTCGATCTCTATCTGGAAGGAATTGTCCGTCGGAAACCAGGCCTGGACAAGGCGCCACCCGGTGCCTACGTCATGCTCGCCGTCGCTGACACTGGAATTGGAATCGACGAAGCGGATCTGTCACGCATCTTCGAACCGTTTTACTCGACGAAAACAGATGGCAAGACCGGCAAAGACGGACCTTCGGGCAGCGGTCTAGGCCTTTCGGTGTCAGCGGGCATCGTCAAAGACCTCGACGGATGGATCGAGTGCGAGCGACGCCCAACCAGCGGAACCATCTTCCGCGTCTTTCTGCCCGCACCGGAGCGAGAAGATTCGATGACAGGAACGCAGCGCAGCCGACCGCCAAGCCGACCGAAATCGAGCGTCGCCGCACCGACCAGCGAGGGCAATTCGTTTGAAGAGGCCCCGGCGGACGTGTTAAGCCAAACTGAGACGGAAAACTGATGGCCCAGCCACCGAAGACCACCAGCAAGCTGCCACAGGTGCCGCTGCCCGCGGGGAAGACCGCTCCGCGACCTCAGCCACCACCGCTGCCCAGTGACGCAGCGAGCGATCGGGCCAGCCGTCAGACAATCCTCGTCGTCGAAGATGACTCGGCGATGCGCGATCTCCTTGAGGATTCACTGCGCGACGAGGGCTACCGTGTCGAAACGGCGGCTGGTGGTCATGCAGGCGTCGCTCGGGTGCAAAAAGGCGGCATCGATCTGGTCGTCACGGACGTGCGAATGCCAGATCTCGACGGGCTGGACATGCTGCGCGAGATCAAAAGCGCCCCGCTCGATCAGCCACCGCATGTGATTGTTATCACTGCGTTTGGTTCCATCGATACAGCTATCAAAGCGGTCCGGCTCGGTGCACACGACTACATCACCAAGCCGTTCAACATGGAGACGCTCTTTCTTGCCGTCGAGAAAGCGCTCGAAGAACGCGGCCTGCGGCAAGAAGTCTCGCGGCTCCGACGGGAAGTCGAGCGTCCGTATCAGTTCGACAACATCATTGGTCGCTCGTCGGCGATGCAGGAAGTGTTTGGACTGATTCGGCGTCTGTCTGGTTCGTCAGTGAACGTGCTGATTACGGGGGAAAGTGGTACGGGCAAAGAGCTGGCAGCGCGCGCGATTCACTTCCACTCATCGAGAGCCAAGCAACCCTTCGTCGCTGTCAACTGTGCAGCAATTCCCGACCAGCTCCTCGAGTCCGAGCTGTTTGGTTACAAGCGCGGCGCGTTCACCGACGCACGAAGTGACCGCAGCGGTCTGTTTGTCGAAGCCGACCAAGGCACACTGTTTCTCGACGAAATTGGCGATCTGTCGCCTGCGCTACAAGCCAAGCTGCTGCGCGTGCTCGCCGAGAGAGAGATTCGACCACTGGGATCTTCGCGTCCCGAAAAGGTGGACGTCCGCGTGATCTCAGCGACGCACAAAGACCTAAGCCAGGGAATGCGCGCCGGGACGTTCCGCGAAGACCTGTACTACCGCTTGAACGTGCTGCAGATCCACTTGCCGCCGCTGCGTGAGCGGTCCGAGGACATCGTTCCGCTCGCTGAGCACTTTCTCGCCAAAGCCCGCGAGCGCGGTGGCAAGCGAGTGACGGCGATTCATCCGCAAGCGACGAAGCTGCTTCTGTCGCATGGCTGGCCGGGCAACGTCCGCGAGCTCGAAAACAGCATCGAGCGAGCCGTGGCGCTTTGTGAAGGCTCGCAGGTGATGGCGCACGATTTGCCACCGCAGCTTCGTGAAAAGCGACGGGAAGATGTCATCGCCTACGCGCTGTCTCGCAGCATGACGCTCGAGGAGCTGGAGCGCGAATACATCCTGCGTGTGATGAAGGAAGAAAGCGGCAACAAGACACGGGCGGCGCAGCGGCTCGGGCTCGATCGCAAAACGCTCTACCGCAAGCTAGAGGAAGCGGGCAAGCAAGCGAACGGGGACGGTGATGGCGACGGGGACACGGACAATGGCTCAGCCGACGACCATGACTAGCGATCCGCTGCCTCGCGGCTTCCGGCGGCTGCTCCTCGCGTACTACGTCACGATCCGGGTCATCCTGTCGTACTACTTGTTGCGTTTCCGCTTGCGGATCGCCGGTCCCGATGCTGCGACCCGACTTCTTTTCGACGCTCACCGTCGCAACGCCCGTCGAATTCACGTCGCGATCGAGCGACTCGGCGGCCTGTTTATCAAGGTCGGTCAGCTCATCAGCATCATGACCAACGTGCTGCCCGAGCCATTCCGTGCCCAGCTTGAGACGCTGCAAGATCGCGTACCAGCGCGTCCCTATGCCGATATCGAGCAGCGCTTCACCGAAGAGTTTGCCGGTCGCCGCCCGTCGGAAGTCTTCGCATCTTTTTCACCCGAACCTGTCGCCTCCGCGTCGATCGGCCAGGTCCACCGCGCCCGCACCCAAGACGGCCACGACGTTGCGGTGAAGGTTCAATACCCAGACATCAATGAAATTGTCCGCATCGATCTGGCGGCGCTGGGTCGCATCTTCTGGCTTTTGCACCGCATTGCGCCGGCGCACGGTCTGGACGCGGTCTTTGTCGAGATTCGCGCGATGGTGATGCAGGAGCTCGACTTTTCCGCCGAGGCCCACAACCTGTCGCGGATTTCGGAAAACTTCAGCCGCTACAAACCGCCGCTGCCAGTCGATTTCCCGAAAGTGATTGCCGAGTTATCGACGCCGCGCGTGCTCACGACGACGTGGATCGAGGGCGTCAAGGTGTCAAACCTGGGGCGACTCGATGAGCTTGGGGTCGATCGCGACAGGCTCGCCCGCACGATCGTCACGGCATACTGTCAGCAGATTTTTCGCGATGGCCTGTACCATGCCGATCCGCATCCGGGAAATCTGCTCGTTTTGCCCGCACCAAAGCCCAGCGCCGATGGTGGAGCAGAGATCCCCGTCGAACCAGCGAGCGTCCCGACCCCGTGGCTCGATCTCGGTGGAGCGAAGCTGGTCTTCCTCGACTTTGGTGCCGTCGCAGAGCTGTCGCCGAAAATGCGACGCGGAATTGTCGACGTGCTGCAAGCCGCGCTCACTCGCGACACCCAACGGCTGATCGTCGCGATGAAGGACATGGGCTTCATCGCCCGAGGCGCCGATCCTCAGATCTTTGAGCGCGTCGTCGATTTTTTCCACGACAAGTTTCAGGCCGAGTTCAAGCTTGAATCGCTGTCGCTGAACGAAGTGAAGCTGTCGCCGGAAAGAGCCCTGGCCGACCTGGCCGATCTGCGCAAGCTCGACGTGAACTTGCGCGACCTGATGGAGCACTTCCACGTCCCAAAAGAGTGGATTCTCCTCGAACGAACGCTGCTGCTGCTGCTCGGGCTGTGTACGGACCTTGCACCGTCGCTCAATCCGATGCAGGTGATTCGACCGTACGTCGAGGAAATGGTGCTCGGCCAGGACGGTGACTGGTCGAAACTTCTCGTCGAGACGACTCGCGATGTGGTCACGCAGGCGGCGCAGCTTCCAGGCGAGCTACGCAAGTTCCTAAACCGGGCGCAGCGTGGCCAAATCGAGGTCCGATTCCGAGGCCAAGAAGACACAGCGATCTTGATCCACGCCGTTGCCCGGCAGCTTATCGTGACCGCGCTTGGCATCACCTCGTTTGTGACGTGGCTTCAGCTCGACGGACGCGGGCTTACCGAGCAAGCGGACTACGCGCTCTACGTCAGCATCGGGCTGCTGGTCTACCTGATGTGGCTGATGCTTACGACACCACTTCCACGCCGTCGTCGTTAACCGCACCGACGATTCACTGCGCCAGCTTTGCGAGGTGTCCCCATTCGGTACAGTCGCAGACATACGCGACACTGGCGCTTCCCCGATTTCCTCGCTAGCATTCGCAGATTATGAAGTTTTCCACGTTTGCGCTGTGCTCGCTGCTGCTCC
>CAYTGC010000352.1:0-5103 GCA_964437195.1 uncultured Myxococcales bacterium
CTCTGTGATCAGTACTTTTCTCGACGGATCATCGCGCGCGCCAAGATGATCATCAACACCGGCGAGGACAACTACCTGACCACCGCGGATGCCGTCGAGAAAGCGCACACTGTGCTCGCTTCTCAGTTCATCAACGAAGCGTTTGCGTTTCGCGCCGGTCTGCAAGAAGAGCAGATGGGTCTGGGCCACGCCTTCGAGATCGACAAGTCGCTGCCGGATTCGTTCGTGCTGGAGCTTTCGCAGGCGCTGCTGGTTCGTCAGCTCTTCCCCCGCCATCCGATCAAGTGGATGCCGGCGACCAAGCACAAGACCGGCGACATCTTCTGGTCGCATCGCGTCGATGGACTGTTCGATCTGCTCGGTGTGATGACGGGACAGACGATAGAACTGCTCGGAATGATGACCGAGGCCATTCACACGCCGCTTTTGCATGACCGCTGGGCTGCCATCAAGGGGGCCGACTATGTGTTTACGGCGGCGCGCAGCCTGGGCAATGAGCTGCGCTTTGACCCGGAAGGCATGGTCGTGAGGCGCGCCCAGCTGGTACTTGGTGAAGCGGTGGGGCTGCTGCGCAAAGTCGCCCAAGAAGGGCTGCTCGCGGCGATTGCGGCTGGGGAGTTTGCGGATGTCCGTCGCCCGGAAAACGGTGGCCGAGGGCTGGACGGGGTGATTGCCCGTGATGCGCGATACCTAAATCCCATTTTGGCGATCTTGGAAGGACAGAAGCCCACAAGCTGAGATCGTATTTCGTGATAGAAAAGGACGTTCAGCCGTCCAAGACAGCACAACACCATGACGCACAGCGCTTCTTCCTTTCGTACCGCACTTGCAATGACGTTGGGCTTCGGCCTGCTTGCTTCCTCGTCGGCCTTCGCAGTGGGCGAAGCACCCAAGCCGACGGCGCCCGCACCCGCGGTCGGCGGTGAGTACCCTGGACTCGACACCAAAACGCTTTCCGAAGGCGATCGCGGCTTGCTCAAGCGGCTGCTGGACAAGTTCCCGTCGGCGTGTGGAAAGCCTCACTCTCTGGCGGTGTCGCTGCGAAACGACCCGAGCTGCAAGCTGTCGCTCGTCGCTTCGAAGTGGATTCTCAAGCTGATCACCGATGGATTCCTCGAGAGTGAAGTCGAGGAAAAATACAGCGAGCGCTATCTCCAAAAGAAGTGCTACAGCGTCGATATCTCGCAGGCGCCTGTCCGGGGCGATGCAAAAGCGCCGGTGACGATCATCGAGTTTTCCGACTTCGAGTGCCCCGCTTGCCGCGCCGTCGAGCCCATGCTCAAGCAAGTCCTGGCCGAATACAGCAAGGTGCGGCTTGTGTTTATGAACTATCCGCTGCCGATGCACCCCAATGCGATGAACGCCGCAATGGCTGCCGTCGCTGCTGGAAAGCAGGGCAAGTTCTGGAGCTACCACGACAAGCTGTTTGACAACCAAGACAAACAGACGATGGCCGACTTGGTTCGCTACGCGATGGAGATGAAGCTCGACGTGAACAAGTTCCAGGCCGACATGCAGGCGGCGCGTGATCGTGTCGAAAAAGACCGTGCCGAAGGCAAAAAGGTCGAGCTGACGGGAACCCCGGGCGTGCTCATCAACGGCTGCAAGGCGCGGCTCGGCTCCATCGAGGAACTCAAGTCGTACATCGAAGCGGAGCTTGCAAAATGAGGTGGCTGCGGCTCGCTTCTGCCTCGCTGTGTATGGCGCTGTCCATCAGTTCCGCGCTGGCGGGACAGCAAGCGGGCAAGTCGGCTGCGGATTTTTCACTGCCTGACGCAGCACAAAAGACCATTCGCCTCGGCGAGCTGCGCGGCAAGGTGGTTCTCGTCGATTTCTGGGCTTCGTGGTGTGAGCCCTGTCTGCGCGAGCTACCCGAACTAGAGAAGCTGCACCGCCAGCTCGAGAAGCGTGGTGTTGTCGTGATCGGCGTCAACATCGATCGCGAGCGCAAGAACGCGAGTGAGCTCATCACCCGCTTCAAGCTGACGTTTCCGAACGTCTTCGATCCGGCGGGCAAGACCGTCGAGCTGTATGACCCACCGAAGATGCCGACTTCCTATGTCATCGACGCGCAGGGCAACGTCCGGCTGATAAACGAAGGCTTTTCGGGGCCAGAGGACATTGCCAAGCTGAGGGCAACGATCGAACAGCTTCTGGCAAGTCCAACGAAGTAACCGCAGCGTCGCGCCGACCTACAGGGGCGGCGGCCAAGTCTCACGGATGGTGGTGACCACCATCGTTGTCAGCAGGGCTAGCTGCGCTGCTCCTTCCTCGAGCGACGCGTCGGCGGGATGACCGAAATAGGCCTCGTCGCCGCCTGCCTCGCGAAACGTGGTGGCTCCAGCGCGGACCTTGGCCAGAAAGTCGCTCGGATTCTGGGGCAGCTTGTGGGCTATTTCTTGGCGACACAGTTCGGGCCGCGCAAGCATTAGCAGCGACGTTTCATAGTTCCCGGCGTGACAGCTTCCGCTTTTGTACTCGGCAGACAGCGTCCGCGCCCACCGCTTTGCCGTCTGATCGGGAAACGCCACCACCGGGCCGCGCTGTGCGCAAAGTGACTCGACGAGTGAGCGAATGCCCTGGATGTGGGCAGGCTCGAGGTGGCTGTTGACAAGACAGATGCGCGAAAAGTCGGCGGCCAAAAAGGCTTCAATGATTCCTTGGAGCTGCGCTGTCGCAGAAGCCGCTGACAGAGACACCGTACCGGCAAATTCCGACGCAAAGAACGTGAGTGCGTAGCCAATCGTCGGGGCAATCACCGACGGAATTTGCTGAGAGTAGAGCTCTTTTTGTGCCGACAGTGCCAGCGATTCCGACAAGAAAGAGTCGGTTCCCAGCGGCAAGTGCGGGCCATGGGCCTCGGTCGATCCCATTGGAATCAGCACCACCGGCTGTGCCACTTTGAGCGCTGCCGCTTCGGGATAGGTCAGCTCCGCCAGGCGACACGGCGGGGCAAATCGCGACAGCAGCGAGGCTTCGGTCGGCAACGTCACACCACGCTACAGATCACAAACTTCAGGTAGTTTCCGTCGGGGAATCCCGCCGGGAGCGGGAAGTCGGCGGGGAGTCCAAGCTGCTCGACGATCCGCACCAGCCGTCGTGACCGACTGGCACCCTCCCCAAGCTCCATCATCAGAGAATCCAGCGAGAAGCGGTGGGCATTGACGGCGCAGCAAAGCAGCGCGCCCGAGTCACAGATCTTGAGCGCCGAAGCGACCAGCTCTCGATAGTCTTTTTCGACGGAAAATGAGCGCTCGCGCGAGTGGGCGAACGCCGGTGGATCCATGATGACCATGTCGAACAGCCGCTTGCGATCCGCCATCCGTGCCATCACCGTCAGCGCGTCGGCGGCGATGAACTCGTGTAGGTCCTCGTTCATGCCGGATAGCTGCAGGTTGCGGCGCGCGCGGGCGTGGGCTTTGGCGGCAATGTCGACGGAAACAACTTCCTTGGCGCCACCTGCTGCTGCGGCGAGCGACAGTGCTCCGGTGTAGCTAAACAGGTTCAGCACTCGACGGCCACTCGCTCGGGCCAAGACGGCATTGCGGCCATTGCGCAGATCGGGGAACAGACCGGTTCCGAGTGGTGCAGTGACGTCGACGCCAAACCGCAGCTTGCCTTCGCGGACTTCAATCTCAACCGGAGCAACCTCGCCCCAGGCCAGCTCGGCCGGCTCGCGTGGCGCTTCACCGCCGAGGGGGCGATAGCGCTTTTGCACATAGATAGATCGTGGCGAGTGGACTTCGCGCAGCACGGGCACAAGCTGGTCGGTGAGCTTGGCCAGCGACGCGGAAAAGACGTGGACGACCAAGTGTTCGCCATATCGATCGACCGTGATTCCCGGCAGAAAGTCGCCCTCGCCGTGAATCAACCGGTACGCCGTCAGCTCGTCCGTGGGAAGCAGCGTCTTGCGGAGCTTGGCCGCCGCCCGAACCCGGCGAGAAAGCGCACTCGAATCGAGCACCTCATCGGGATCACGAGTAAACGCCCGAACCGCAATCGGCCCCTCTGCATCGTAAATGCCGCGTGCGATGAAGTTGCCTTCTGGATCGAAGAGCTCCACCACGTCGCCTGAATCACTCGACAAAGGACGACCGATGGTGTCGCGAAAGACCCACGGGTGACCTGCGGCCAGTCGCCGCGCTGCCTCGAACGGTAGCCGAACGCTTCCTTTGCGCAGACGCGGCGGAGGCGCAACGAACGTGGTGACTCGTCGCCTAGGCCGCGCAGAGTTCTCGTCTGAATGGTCGCTTGGACCGTAACTTGACATGGCGCGCAGCATACGGGCTGGGCCAAAGACCCGCAAGAGGGGTAAGCGGCTGTGTGTGCGGGTGCGGTCGCGCGTACATTTGGCTTGAAATGGCTACGCGGCGAAAGGTAAAACCTCCGGCTAGCGTCCCTCGTCCTGTGGGGGTCGTGCCCGCCAAATGGGCGGCAACTGGAAGGCGCAGCCACGATGTCCACGCAGAACCAAGGCAAACAACCCCGTTCGGTACCTCCTCCGCCCCCGCCGGTGGCCTCGCACAGTCGCCCCAACTTGCGGCGGCTGAGCATTGATGATCTGCTCGACGATTTCATCGTGCGAGCCAACCAGCGTGTGAGCTCGATTCGCAGTCGACAGTGGGATTTGCTGGTTCCACCAGAGGAAGTCGATGCCACGCAGATCATCTCAGACGAGCCGCCGGTTGCCGTGCATGCCGCCCCCGCTGTGGAACCTGCGCCCGTCGCGTCACCAGTTGCGGAAACCTCGGCTCCGGTGGTTTCGCCTGTCGTTGCGAGCGTTCCTGCAGTGGACAGCAGCCCCGTGGCTGCGGCTCCATCTGCATCGGTAATCGTCGAAGCTGAAGTGGCCGTCCCCCCCGCGGTGGAGCCGCCTGCGGCAGCCGACGAATCGCCCGTTGTCGTTGCGGAACCTGCGCCGTTTCCATTGGAAGCGCCAGCGATCGTGCAGGCCGCGATCGAGCCACCACCGGTCGAAGCCAAGGTTGAAAAGGTAGCTGTCGAAGAGTCGAGTGGGGCCGCCTCGGTTTCCGTGGGACACAAGGGCAACAAGAAGAAGAACCGGGATCGCCAGCGTCAGCAGACCCAGTCGGCTGCCGCTCC
>CAYTGC010000353.1:0-5092 GCA_964437195.1 uncultured Myxococcales bacterium
TCGGGCAGGAAATGGACGGCTCGCTGTACATCGTCATGGAGTTCCTCGAGGGGAAATCGCTCTATGACCGCTACATCCAGCCGGGGATTAAGCCCAAGCCTATCGAGGCCGCCCGACTCGGGGAACAGGCAGCGCGGGCGCTCGCTGCGGCGCATGAAAAGCACGTCGTCCACCGAGACCTTAAGCCAGAAAACCTGATGCTGGTTCCCGATCCGGTGCGCCCGACGGAAGATCGAGTGAAAATTCTCGACTTCGGCATCGCCAAGGTGTCTCGACGGAGCACACCGATTGCGTCCCAAAGCGCTCGCGATTCGGGGAAGCGCGCTGTTCGCACCGGGGCCGGATCGTATCTGGGAACCCCTCTGTACATGTCGCCGGAGCAGCACGGCGGAGCCGAGGATGTCGATGGTCGAGCCGATGTGTTCTCCTTCGGACTCGTCCTGTACGAGCTTCTTACGGGAAAGCTCCCCTACGAGACCAACTCGCTGGCGCTGATTGCCAAGCCAGCCCAGCAGGCGCACGAATTAAACAAAGAGATCCCCCTCAAGCTGTCGCAGCTGCTCGCCCGCATGATGGCGATGGAGCCGACCCAACGGCCGACGATGGCCGAGGTCGCCGATGAGCTGGGTACGCTGGTCAAAGCCAGCAAGCGCCGCGTAAGCCCACTGCTGACCGCGCTCGCTGGTGCGGCGTTTGTCGTCATCGCGGCCGTGGCTGGCTTTGCCATCTGGCGAATCGTTCATGTCCCGACGCTGGCCGAAGCGCGAGCGCGAGCGCTAAAGGTTGTGGAGTCCGGACTTGCTGCGGCCGATCCAGCGGAGCGAAGCCTGGCGCTGCGGGCAATCGAGCTAAGCCACGATCCCGGTTTCTCCAACCTCGCACAGCCGCTTCTGACCGACGGACAGACGACGGTTCAGGCTGCCGCGGCAAAGACCATCGGAGAACTCGGGGCGGTCGATTTGCAGCCGGATCTCGTCGCGACACTCGACAAGAGTCAGAATCCCAAGACGACGATCGAGATTGCCGCCGCCCTCGCGAAGCTGTCGCATCCTCGTGGGCCTGAGACGCTGCGCAATCTTCTTCAGAACAGCGACGAGCTGACCAAGATCGAGTCGGCGCTTCGTCTGGCCGAACAGGGCGAACCGGGTGCCATGACGCTGCTGCAAAAAGCGACCGAGGGAGAGCCACAGCCAACGATGCTGCCGCTGCTTCTCGCCTTGTCCCGTGGCGGAGACAGCCAAGCCCAGGCCAAGCTGCGCCAGCTCTTCGACGGCAAAATTGCCGCGTCGGAAAAACCGCGGATTGCCTTTCAGTTGGCCCGACTTGGCGATGTTGCCGCTCGGGAGTGGCTGGAAAAAACCGCTCAGACCGATGGACCGGAACAAATCAAGGCCAGCCGCTTCCTCGCCCAGCTCGGTGATGGCAGCGGTGTGAGTCTGCTTTCCAAGAGCAGTACCGACGACAAACAACCCGACAACACTCGTGAAGTCGCCGTCGAAGGACTGGCCGACTGCGGCAAGTCGGAAGATGCAAGTCGCCTCGCGCTGGTTCTCGGGGAACGCAACATCAGTCGACGACTGCGCTACACCACGGCAGGCGCAATTCTGCTCCTGGCGACGGGAAATCAGACTCCACCGGAAGAGCTTTCTCTCGGCTGGGCGAAGTCGGCGCTGCGCAGCAACAGCGAGTCCACGCGCGAGCTGGCCGTTCTGCTCCTCGGGAGCGAGTCGAGCGGCGCGAGCCTAGGTGCGCTTCGCAATGCCATGAGTGACAAGTCCGTTGCGGTTCGCAAGAGCGCAGTCTCCGCGCTGGCGGATCGTGGCGGAAAGGAAGCACTGTCGGCATTGCAAGTCGGCCTTGGCGATGACGACAAAGAAGTTCGCGTCGCTGCTGCCCACGCGATTGGCCGGGTTTCGTCGGCAATGATTCGTCGTGGCGAGACCGAATCCACGAAGGCTGCCGTCGAAAAAGTCAGCAAGCTGCTGCAAAGCAAAGACGAGCGCGAGCGAATGGCGGCGAGTGGCGCACTGCTGAGCATGGGTGATCGCAGTCAGGCGGCTGTGGTTCGCGGCGGCGTACAGTCTGCAGATGCAAGCGTCCGTCGGCAGATCGTCGAACAGGAAGGTGTCGAAGACGATGTGCTGCAAAAAGCACTGGAAGACAGCGATGGCAAGGTTCGCTTGGCAGCGGCGAAGAAGCTGGCTCAAAAAGGCAACAAGGCAGCCATTCCCGTGCTCAAAGAAGCGGCGGCCTCGTCTGACCTCGATGCGGTTTCTGCCTACCAACTGCTGGTCAAGCTCGGTGAGGACGTGGAGCCACCACCCCAGACCGTCCTTGTCGGAGCGACGACTGCAGAGCGCCATCAAGTCCTTTCGACGATCGCTGAGCTGCCACCGAAAGCGGCAAAGAAGCTGCTGCCCAGCCTGGTCACCGATACCTCCGTCGTGGTGCGTCGTCGAGCCGCCGAAGTCCTGTTCAGCCTGTACCAGCGCACGAAGGACACCGCGTTTTTGCCGATGCTGCGTAGCCTGCGCGCCGACTCTGACGTCCTGGTCCGCTCGCGAGCCAATCAACTTCTTGGGGAGCTGGCCAAGCAAGATCCTCAGGTGCTGACGGCAAAACCGACGCCCGAATCGACCGAAAAACCGACACATGTTGCGAAGCCGCCCGAGCAGACGCCCTCTCCTGGATCAGAAACCAAGCCGCCGGAAAATGGAAATCCGTCGGGAACAGGCTTCCTCCAGCTCATGGGCGAAGATGGTGTTCGGGTCCAAATTGACAAGGGTCCGTCGCAGCTTCTGTCGGACAAACCGATACCACTCCCCGTTGGCAAGCACCGGGTTGGCGCGGTGGGCGGCTTCCACGATGTCCAGATTGCGGCGGGCGCAACCGTATCGGTCAAAGTGCCGGGCACACTGGCCGAGCAGCTTGCCCACGATGCCGCTGACGCGCTGCGCAGCAAAGACCTCAACAAGGCGCAGTCGCTCATCGAACGGGCCCGGAGGGTCGGTCTGCGAGCTGGTGCTCGACCACAACTTCTGTCCGAGCTTATCTACCTTCAGGCGAAGCTCTTCGACATGCGCGGGCAGTACCGCGAGGCGATGAATGAGTACGGAAAATACCTGAGTCTTCCTATCGGTCACCAGCGCGCCGAAACAACCGCGCTGGTCAAGTCCGCCGTCGCCAAGCTGGCTCCACGAATGGGCCGCATCCAGATTTTCACCCTGCGCGAGGGAAAGTGTAAGCTGACAGAGGAGTATTACCTACCACCAGGCGAGCACCTAATCAGCCTCGGTGGTGGCAAGTCGAAAGTGCTGTCGATCTACGCCGGTGTGACGACGCCAGTGAGGCAATGTCCGTAGGAAGCCGCACTCCGCGCCATCGACGGATGAACCTGTGTCCGTCGCTGCTTGCGCTTGCCCTCAGCGCCAGCGCTGCTGCTTCGCCGCCCAGCGCTCCGACTCCTGCACCGGCAAAGCCTGCGGCTACAACCAGTCCACCTGCTCGTCCAACGGCCGTTTCCGCCTACAATGACCGAATCGCGAAGCTGATTTCCGACGGAAAAGCGGCGCTTGAAGCCAGTGATTTGTCCAGGGCACAGCGCTCATTTGAACAAGCCTACTGGTTTCGATCCTCTCCCGATCTGCTCTTCCTGATGGGACAGGTGGCTGACGCACAGGGTCAAAAAGTCACGGCTCTCGATCTGTTCCGTCGCTACCTTGAATCAGGTTCCCAGGCGACAGACGATGCCACGACGGATTCACTGCGCAAACGAATCGAGGATGTTCCATCATCAACCAGCGAGGTCAGCATCGCTGGCCATGGTGGCGGTCTGCTGTCGGTGGATGGGCGGCTCCTGGGCATTCTGCCGCTCAACCGAGCGCTTCTGCTTCCGCCTGGTCCACATCGCTTCAAGATCGAAGCAAAGGGCGCCAACTTCGAGAGCGATCCACTGACCATTCCCGAGGGGCGCACCGCCGAGCTGCACTTGACCCCGGGGACGGCGGGCTCCTTGATTGCGGTGCTGACCTTAAACTCGCTGGCCGTGCTGACGGTGTCGAGCACTGACGTCGCAGCGGAAAAGACCAAGCTGGCCGAAGAGTCCGTCGTCACAGCCGCTCGCAACGAACACACGGTATTTTTGCCCGCCGCCAAACTGCAGGAACTGACCAAGGATGAGCCGAAAGGCTGTATCGACGAAGCCGCTTGTCTCGACCGCGTCGCAGCCAAGGCAGAGATTCGCTATCGCATTCGCGTGGCGCTCCATTCACAGCCAGCCAGCCCCAACATCACAGCCGTCGTCGAACTATTCGATGTCGCCAGTGGCCTGCTCGCCGAACGAGTGGAAGACAGCCTCCCTGCCGACACCTTCGGTCCAGCCATGGTGGCTTTGACTCGCCGACTCTTTCAGGCATCTCTCACGAGAGCGCGCGGTACCATCAAAGTCGATTCGACGCCCAGTGAAGCCACGGTCCTCATCGACGACCGGGTTCTCGGCAAGACACCTTTCGAGCGCATCTCACTTGTCGGCAAACACAAGATCCGCGTCGAACGCAGCGGTTTTGTGCCCTTCGATGGAGAAGTCAATCTCGCAGCGGGCCGAACCGAAACCGTCACGCTGACCTTGACCGCACAAGAAAAGCCCGCGCCACCACTCTCGCCAGAGCTCGTGCTCATCCCTGGTGAATCGAGCCGCTCGAGAACTGCTCGCTGGGTGCTCGGCGGAATCACAGTAGGCATGGGTCTTTCACTTGGCGCCCTCGGTGGTTGGGCATTTTCGAAAAACGGTCAGTGTGGCGACAAGCCCGCGCCTTCTGACGGCATTCCGTGTGAGCTTGTCTACAGCACCGCTCCCATCGGCGGACTCCTCATCGGCACCGGCATAGGTCTGACGATTGGCGGAAGCCTGCTGATGCTTCTTCCCGGTCGCCGACCGAAGCCCGCGGCCCCACCGACTGCAGCAAAATAAGCCCACCGTCGCGCGCCAAAAAAACAAAAAGCCCACCGAACACCAACTTGATGTCCGGTGGGCTTTCATGGAGGCGCCGGGAGTCGAACCGCCCCGAGAGCTGAAACCACTTGCCGACGCGCG
>CAYTGC010000354.1:0-2669 GCA_964437195.1 uncultured Myxococcales bacterium
GCCAGATTGGTTCGGAAAAAATTCGCCAACACCTGACGGTCTTGCGTCTCTGTAATAAACAGAATGTTCAATCGACGATCATCACGCAGCCCATTAAGTAGAGGCGTCAGCGTCTTCAGCTCTGCGAGGCATGGCTTGCACTCGACGGCCCACAGATGCAGAAGCACAATCTGCCCGGGACGGATATCAACGCTCTGTTCCCTCCACTGCTGCTCGCGATGATCGAACCGAGACAGCTTCCGAATCGGGAGTGTACGATTCAGAATCGTTCGCTCGAGTTTGAAGTTTTCCAGCACCGGTCCAGCATCCAGACACGGTGACAGGAGTGACAGACTCAGAATGAAGTTAAGTGTCGCAGTCCACACGGAACACCCAGACGCTTCGATAGAGCGTCTCGCTAGAGTTTTTTGGCGCATCTTTGGCGTCAATGCGCTCGCTACGATTGACAAAAGGAAAGACCCACTTGAGGATTTTGTCGTCGGGAACAGCCGGAGACACATAGTTCTCGAGGTTCTCCTCGTTGAGAAACTTGGTCGCCTTGATCTCCGCAACAATTTTGTTTAGCCGCGCAACGCCATTTCTCATCTCGGCGCTGTCCTGCGGATCGGGACTCGCAACCACCAGGAAGTGCGTCTGTTCAAACCAAGGTGGCTTCAGCAGCGTGCGAAGCTCTTTGCGCTGGGAATCCGAGAGCGCTTCCTGATCCGCGCGCAGATAAAGTGGGACATGCGGCTGCGTCCTGGTCAGCGTGAGGAAGTGACCGCGGCTGCTCGGATCGACGCTCAACAGAGCGAGACTGATCGACTCTCCGATGCAAATCCCCGACTGCTGGCAGACCTTCTTGACCTTCCGCACCAGCTCGCCGATTACAGACGGGCAGAAGACCCGGAGAACGATGGAGCGTATGTTGCTGCTGCCATCGTCAATCCTCTTTTCAGCGGCATCCAGTCGTCGCTCAATCCTCTTTACCTCGGACTGCAGCGCCAGATACTCATCCAGCGGGACACAGCCGTTCAAGCTCAGCGCAGCCAGCCCCGCACAGAGGATGCGGCTCCATGATGACCAGCGACCGCTCCCCTTCGAGCCAAACGGAGCGTCGACAGACGGACTACTCACAGACATAACTCACTCCTTTGGGGGGAATGAACCCCGCAAGTTCGATGTTCTTGATGCACTCAAAAAAGGACTTGTAGTTGTCGAAAAAGGAGTCCGGAAACTCTTTTGGGACGACCTCTTTGAGAAGCTGCTTAAGCACGACGCGATACGGACTGCGCGGTGAGGATGGAAGCTTGTGACAGCAGCGCAGAATGGCTTCCGAGTCTTTCTTGTCCATCCCGGCAGGTGGTTTCAGCGAGCAGCGCAGCTTGGGTCTCTGAACGTGTGGCTCGCGACGTTCTTCTTCCTTGTGCCTCGGTAACACGATGAGATCAGGAATGGCCCGCTCTCTAGCATCTGTACCACCGTCTGCAATCTCTTCACTGACTGCGCTCGTGAGATCACCGGTCTCATCTGCCCAGATCGCATCTGCGGTGGCCAGATCGGTGAGCACTCCAGGATGTGGACTTGAGCCCGAGTGCCAGCCCCAGATTCCTGCACCGACCCCCAGAAGCAGCATCGTCGAGGCAATCACGTAGGGAATCCGTGATCGAATCGCAGGTCGAGGCTCAGGCGTCCGATGAATGTTTGGATTGGGAGGTGTGAGTTGCCCTGAGTCACTGGGTGGAGGGCTCACGGGTTCCCGAACAGGAGTCAGGATCCGATGACCTGCCGAACTGGCCGGAGCTGGTGACGCATGAAGCGGTGTGCCGACAGCAGCTGTTTCTGTCGCAGAGCAGGCTGCATCGAGCCTTGCGATTAGATCCGCAATCTTCGCAGGTCGACGTTCAGGACTCTCCTCCAGCGCAGAAAACAGAGCACTCCGCACCGCGGCTGTCTTGGGTTGATCTTCTCCGGTCAGGAAGTGGTGGCCCGGATCTGCATTCAAGTTGCTGCGCCGCTCTGCAAGAGTTTGGACAGGGAACGCACGCTGCCGAAACAGCATTTCATAGACGACGCAGCCGAACGCAAAGATGTCGCTGCGCGCACTTGGACGCGGACTCGCAGAACGAACCAGCTCGGGGGCCAGATACGCAGGAGTGCCGACGAGATTTTCACAAAGAGGTCGCCCGAGTCCCGCATCGATCAGCGTAACTTTGTAGCCATCACCCGCCTTGGCCACCATCACGTGTCCTGGCCTTAGGTCGTTGTGCCGAAGTCCCTGCTGATGCAGAAACTGGAGCGCTTTGGCCAGCTGCTGCCAGATCTGCTGCGCGTCCGTGAGATTCATCCGTCCGCGTTCTTCCAGAAGGGTCGCCAGAGTCTGTCCTTCGACGCGCTGCTCAACGATCCACAGCTCCTGTTCATCCAGGTGAACCTCGACGCGCTCACACAGGTTGGGATGGGCAAGCTCGCTGCGTCGCTCTCGCAGGAGTGTCAGCTGCTCGCGAATCTGCGGATCGTGAACATATGCGGATTTGATCTGCTTGAGCACCAAAGGTCGAGAAACCGGAGCGCCTTGATACTCAATCAGCTCGTACACACAGGACAGCGTTCCTTCTGCGAGCAGAGCCCCCTTCCGTTGGTTGAGAGCGCTACCAGCCAAAGGGAGCGACGCTTTGCCAGAACCAGGA
>CAYTGC010000354.1:2769-5091 GCA_964437195.1 uncultured Myxococcales bacterium
GCCCAAGAGGCGGTGACGGCGACGGAGAAGGCGCCTCCGGCGACGATGCCGAGGACTCCGGCCAAGGCTCGACGCCAGGTTGGGAGTGGACGGTATCCTTCTTTGGCCGTGACGGGCGGACAGCTTGCACAGACCGGACAAACCGGACAGGCTCTGGCGGCGGGCTGCGATGCGTCCAGTGCCAGTGCAAAAGGCGTCGGTTCCGTCATGGCGACCGGAACGGGCTGGGACACGGCTTGGTCGAGCAGAGAGGCCGCCAGGCTGGCCGCCAGATCAAGAATCGCTTTTTCCTGACAGTTCTCGCAGCCCTCTTCCTTTGAGAACACTTCCTTGCGCGCCGTGGAATAGAGAAAGATCTTCGCAAGCCGTGCATGCTCCGAGCTCGTGACCTTTCCACTGATCAGGAAGTCCGCCGTTTCCCGCGCGGCGATTGGCTCGAAGCAGCGTGCCTCCTCACAGCCGACGTATTCACTGCCGATGGGATGGCGCGGCGTGACGATCATGGTGTCACCCAGACGCTTGATTCGTGCCGCGATGGCCTGTTCCGCGCGGTCGCTGGCCGATCCATTGCTCTGGATTCCGGTCAATAGAACGGAGGTACGCGCAAGGCCTGACTGCTCGGTCAGGCCCAGAAACAGAAGCGATACAAAGAGAGGAAGTTTGGTACGCAAGGCACGCTCCTACGGTTGGGGGGTAAAAAAGGCCGAGACACGCACTGCGCGCGCCTGCTGCGGTGGGGACACGGCAGCAAGTCCTTTTCCTGACCATGCCAAAAGCAACGGATGTGCCAGCCCAATTTTGTCGACGGAAACGGGCATTCCACAGACCCCTTGCAACGACAGCTGTCGACGAAGAAATCGCAGCAGATGAACGGCCCAAGATAGATAGAGAGACCGGGCGTTCTGGCGGCTCAACACAACCGCTTGCCCATGCTCAGGGCGCGGCTGCCCATGGGCGCGGAACCAACCAGCGGCTGCCTGGGATTACATCCAAGTCTTGCGCTTCTTCGAGGGCGCAGAAGAAAGTTCAGCCGTTTCCGCTAAGTTGGCAAAGTGATTGCATAAGTAGCCAGGCAAGGAGGTGCTCAAATGCACAATCAGACCCAAGACAGCCTGTCCATCCAGTCCCGCAGCCGTGGCCAAGTGATTCCCGAGCCGCCACCCGAAGGTGTGCAGCGCGGAGGAGACAAGACCAGCCGAATGGACGTCTCGACCATGGGCACGGGCTTCCGTCAGAATGAGGATCAAAACGATGGCGACGAAGCACACACCGGTGGCATCGTCCGCGGCGGCAATGAAACGGAAGAGTCTCCGCCCGTAGGCATCTTGCGCGGCTGACGGCTCCGGCTTGGTCCGTTTGCGTTCCGCTCAATGTAGCGGATGACCACAGAACGAGTTCACTCAACTACGCAACGGTATCCAAGCCGCTTGGCCCCGGTATCCGTCCGCTGCTTGCCTCGTGTCTCACTTCTACAAAAGACTCCACTTTCGATTCTCGGAATGCATCCTCGCACGACGCTAAACACCTCTGCAGCGCGTTCGCTTGGCGGCTTGCCAACCGCTGGATCGGTACATCGACTTCCACAGTCCTCGTAGTTTTGACGATACTCGTCAAACACCCACTCATGGATGTCTCCAGGAAGTACGATCTGGCCCTGTAGTTTCTTGCGGCCTGCTTCGGTAGAGAGCAGTTTGTGGACGTATTCCCATTCCGCTTCCGTGATGAGGCGCTTGCCTACGGAGCGACAGTAGAGTGCGGCGCCAATCCAAGTTGCTTGCTCGATGGCTTTCTGCTCGGTTCCTAGTCGCAATGAATACTGCTTGGTCTTAGGATCGAACACGATGTAGCCATTTTCCTCGTCCATATCGAGGATCGTCTTTCCATCTAGCTCCACGAAGCGCGGCTGGTGGGAATCGCTGTCCAACCGAACCTTCAGACGCGACTGTACGCTGCGCAAAAAGCGAAGCATATCAGCCGCGGTCACGAGTGTTCGATCGACCCGAAAGGAGGAGATGTGAACACGCCGCTGCGGCTGTTCCTGCTCGAACATGTCGGGACGACAAACAAAATCGTCCGATTTTTCCTGCTGACAGCGCGCGTACGCCGCTTGCACTTCCCCCGGAGTGCTTCCCATTAGCATGTCCCCTTCGGGAACATGGACCATGGTGGCAGACAAGATGGCAGGCGGTGCGGGCCAGATCATCTGATACAGACGATAGCCAGCTGTTGCGGCGACGGCGGTCCCCAATGCGAGGGCAATTCCAATTCGGACGCGGCGGGTCAGAGGGAAGATGCGTGATGGGCCGACTGATCGGATTGCAC
>CAYTGC010000355.1:0-5076 GCA_964437195.1 uncultured Myxococcales bacterium
AGTCTGCGACGGCGGGTCAGGCGAAATAGGCCTGTGGCGAAGGGTTGCCGGCGGTGCACAAGTTCAAGCTTTCGCGCGGGCACGGCTGCGCGGACCTCGACCAAGCCTGGATTTCGTGTATGGTCCGCCGATGGTTCGCAGTAGATCACCGCACCCCACACCACCGAACTCATCAAGGAAAGAGCGCACATCCGGCAGGTCGTCCGAGGCGGGTCTACGCGTGCAGGCGAAGCCAGAGCGGCTGACGGCGCTGCTCAAGGCCAATCAATACTTGCTCGGTAAGATCAAGGCGAAGCGCCAGAATCTCGCGCGGCTCGTCGAGAAGATTCAGACCACGGCAACCACTGCTCTCGTACGGCTTCAGCCCCTGTTTCAGGAGATGGAGCAGCTGGATCAGCAAGGCCACGCGCTGTTCGCAGAGCTGCTGTCGCGCAAGCGGCAGCCACGGGGCGTTGTGCGGGACATCAGGGATATCTACCAAGAGCTGCAGCGCACAGGTGTTTTGTCCTTTCGGAGTCCGGCGCGGGCGAACAGAAAGTCGGATACGGAGAGTGCCGACCCGATTCCGGACTTTGGTTGGGATGACCAGCCTCCGCGCCCACCGCACGGCGAAGGGGGTGTCTCGGCCCGTCGACCAGATGACGGAGCGATCGGTCAGTCGGTGCGCGGCCTGTTTCGCAAACTGGCGGAGGCCCTGCACCCGGACAAAGTCCAGGTCGAGGAAGAAAAGGAGCGCCGTACCGAGGTGATGAAGGAGATCACGCGCGCCTACCAAGACGGCGATTTGGCCCGTCTGCTGGAGCTGGAGCGGACGTGGATGGTCGGTGGGCAGATGTCTTTTGCGCAGGAGGAAGTCGACGAGATCGAGCGGCGCGTGGCGACGCAGGAACGGACCAATGAAGCGTTAGGGGCGCAGCTCGATCAGCTGACGTGGGAACTCAAGGATCTGCGCCGGTCGCCTCAAGCGGAGCTGTTTTCCCATGCCGAGAGAGCTGCGAAAGGAACCGGAATGACTCCTGTGGACTGGATGGTACAGGACGCCAGCGCCCAGCTCGATCACCTGAGAAAGCTCGTCGGCTTCGTCACATCCTTCCGCGATGGACAAATCGGTCTCGACGAGTTTCTTTCTGGCCCCTCCTTCCTTGACGATCCGGAGGACTCCGAAGAGGAACTGATGAATCTGCTGATCGATCTTGTCCAGCCCCGTCCGCGCAGCAAGAAAAGAGGACGAGCTCGCACGACTCCCGAGGACTGCCCCTTTTAGGATGGCTGCGGTGACCGTTTCCCTTCGCTTTTCATTCGGCACGCTGGAACTTCGCAAGCTCGGGCCGGAGGCTGCGACGCTGCCGGGCGTCCTATGGGATGAACGCACGGCCTGTCACCGCGCGCCGGCCCTGGCCTATGCGGACCTTGTGCGGGGGCTCGCCCGTGCCAAGAATCGCGCGATCGACCGAGCGCACCGAGAGGACCATCCCGCAGGCCTTGGGCAACCGGAAGACGCCGAGCACGATAGGGTGCACCTCCGCAGGAATCTTCTTGTACGGAAGCCCAAAGGTCAGGCCTGTGGCCTCTGCCTGATACAGCCAGACCGATCACGCGCCTTGACGATTCTCCTCCATACAACGTAGCTACGTGAAAATCCGCGTCGCCACAGGCTTACTCGACAACGAGTAGTAAAGCCGCACGGGCTGGAACGCTTCGCCCGTGATGGTCACGATCAAAGGCGCTTCGGAGTCATTCCGCGTGGGGTTGTGGACTCCTTTGCTGCCAACAGAGTCCGCAAATCTGCGCGATGCGTGTCTTTTCAGCGACAGGAAAAGGAGTCTCGCTCAAGGGCGGGTGCTCCACCGATGGCAACCGAGACTCACCGCGACTCCTACCAGCGGCAGCACTGCCAATCCAAGGAAGAACACGCTGCGCGGCACTCGTTCCCACAAGCCTCCGACTTGACCCGCGAACCAGTATCCCATCGCCGTCGCGACGTACCAAGCACCGAGCCATCGTCCACCGCGCTTCGGCGGTGCGAGCCGCAGCACGAACGACGGGCCAAGCGCGCCGACCAGCAACTCGCCCACCGACAGCAGCCCTAGGCAGCCGATCAGCCAGCCCAGACCTACCAGGGAACCGCCGGACCCGAGCAGAGCGGCGACGATCAGCGGGACGTAAGCAAGGCCGGTTGCAGCCACTCCGATTGCGATTTTGGCGGCAGCCGTCGGCAGACCGGGCTTGGTCTTCAGGAAAAGCAGAGCGCGCGCGAGCAGCGGCGAGACGGCCAAGACCAGACCGGCGTGCAGCGACGCGACGTAGGGAACCGGCAGTTCCCAGCCAAGCAGGTGGCGGTTGGTGTTATCGCGAGCCCATAGGAGCAGCGTGCTGCCCGCCTGCATGTGTGGGACAGTCAGCAGCACCGACAGCGCGCACAGGCCCAGCAGCATGACCAGCGACCCGCTACCATTGGACTTGCTGGCCTCTTTCTGGACAGATGTTTCACGCTCAGCGGCCCGAAGGACGCCCGACTGAGCTTGGAGGATGAGCCAAGCTGCGACGAGGCTCAGCGACGCCAGCGCGAAGGCGGCGGGCCAGCCGAGCCAAGCGCGGGCCGTTTCACCGATGACCGGGCTCACCAGTGCGCTGACGTTGGCGAGCAGGTACATCAGCATCAGGCCTCGATCGCGCAGCTCGGGCTCAGCGGTAAACAGACGGATGGCGAGTGACTGGGGTGCCAACTTCGCTGCGCCAGCTCCGAGAGCGATCAGCGTCAAACCGGCATACACCGTCGGGCGACTCTCGGCGACCAGGAGTGAATAGCCCGCCGCAGCGACTATGTACCCGAGAGCGGCGCCTCGGACGATGCCAAATCTACCGTCGGTGACAGCACTAGCGAGTAGCGGTGACACATAGGTGGCAGCGATGAAGCAGCCGAGGACATCTGTCGCTTGGGCAGTGGTAAATCCGAGCCGTTCGTTGAGATAGAGCAAAAGCAAACTGGCGAGGAGAAAGAAACCAAACCGCTCGCAAGCTACCGATGCTGACAGGGACAGAAAGCCGGGCGGGTAACGACGCATGGGCCACACTCCTTTGAGTGGGCCGAGCGTCCATAGTTCAGCTTGGTAAATCAGCAAGCGGCGCGCAGGTAAAAGGACGGACACGGGGTGACACAACTGTTACCAGCAGTTGTCACTTTTCATCGCCGTCGGTCCTTACTCGCTGGTAGAGCAGCAGCAGTCGGGGGTGGTATTCTTCAGCGTAACGCCAGTGGGCAACCGGGGTCCAACCTTCTTTGGCCATCTTTCCGTCGAGCTGTTCTTGGTCGTACCGCTTGGCGTAGAGCATGGAAAACTGCTTCGTCTCACCGCTCACCATATTGACGGTGGCGCGAATGTCGGCGGCGTAGCTACCGGGGACCGGACATGCTTCAAAGTCAAGCGTGGCCGTCAGCTCGACATTCTTGATGCTTGGTACATAGCGACGAAGCAAATCTATGAAGTGGCGGTCATACGCTGACTTCTCGTAGGGGCCCGTCCGACCAGCAAGGCGACGGTCCTTGCTCATGATTTCCTCCGGCTTATCTACCGAGGCCATGGCCGCAGGGACATTGAGGAGCAGGAAGTCGCCCGGCGCAAACCCGAGGAGGCTGTTGCGAACGAACATAATCTCGTTTTGCAAGTTGGCGAAGGTGTTGCCGAACATACAGACCACACGCCGACGGTGAGCCCGCTCGGGCGTATGCAGCAGCGGCGTGTATCGTTGCAAGTTGTGGAACGTGCCCTGGATCGCATACACGGACACCGAAGGCCGGTCCCCCAGCAGCTCGGCGGCGTGCCGGTAAGCCCCCGAGCAAAGGGGCTGGCTGATGTCGAGCAGGTACAGTCGCAGATTGCGGTTGCGATGAACGTCGAGCAGCCGCTGCGTCAGTCGAACCTCGTCTTTGCCATCGCCACAGCCGAGTCCAATCACGTCGAGCCCGACCGGACCCGCTAGCTCCGCGACCCGCTCGGCCACGCGCCCGAGTGGCATCAGGTTGCGGGCGGTCGTATAGATCTCGTGCTCGGCAATCGAGCACCAAGCGGCGGCGCTGCTGTGGTCAAGGTACAGGTAGGTCTGCTCCAGATGTCCGCCGCGTCCGTTGAGCTGCATTGTCAGCTCGTTGTGTAGCTTCAGTGCATCGTACTCGGGCGTTAGCCAGCAGTTCGGCGAGAAGTCCTGCACTCTCTGCGGACGGCCCGTGAGGTGTTCACCGATAGGACTCGGATCGATGCGCAGCTCTGGCACCGATTGAAGGTGCATCACAGTGGTACGCGTTGGAGGCCTGCGTCCTGTCTCTACGTTGCGCAGCGTACTTTCAGAAATTCCCGCTCGGTCCGCCAGTACCTTGCGAGTCAGACCCGCCGCCTTCCGTCTCTGCTCAAGATCCGCGCCCCAGGCTTTCAGAACCCGCGACTCTGTGCTCTCGGGTTCGACGATACCAGCAGCCAAGTGTAGTTCCGTCGCGATGGCGGCAGAGGGAAGGGCTCGTTGCTCCTTCTCGGCTTGTGGCAGTGTCTCGTGAAGCGTCGCCATGGCCTGCCGCAATGACGCTCTCTGCTTCGGCGGGCATTTCTTCAGGAGACGATCCAGTACGTCAATCGTCTCCGCAAACAAGGTTCTGACTGGGATGCTCTCTTGCTGTTCCACGACATCCTCCAAACGTTGCCCGACTGCTAACACACATCAACGAAGTACCAAAGCACTTCTCGTCGGAGTTAGCGAAGTCAACAGTCCATCACAGAGTTGCTGGCCCGGCTCACACCACATGCTCCGGCTGCTCCTGCGCAGGCTTGCTCTTCCCATAAAACTGATCGTAACGACCGAGAAGGAGCTGCTGCACTTGCGCCGGCCACCAGTTCGCATTCCCCTTAGGAGTCAGATAACCTGCCTCGCTCAGCAGCTTCGCCAAATGCGGAAAACTCGGACGCGACCCAGTACGCAGGATCAGGGACTCACAGTACTGTTTCGGCGTCAGGATTTTCGTCTCCTTGCTTGCTCCCATCAGCTTGCAGACGCTGCCCTCCGTGAACTTCCGCCCCTTGTACGGAA
>CAYTGC010000356.1:0-5065 GCA_964437195.1 uncultured Myxococcales bacterium
ACCACCCAAGAAGGCTGTTGCTTTACCAGCGCGTGCGCTAGCTCTCAGACGAGGCATCTTGCGGCGTACCAATTCGCGGCCACGTTTGTACCACCTCTGTACCGCCCCTGGGGATACAGCCTGTACCTGAGCTGACCACAGCTCATATTACCGAACACAACAAAAGACGATCGGCCCACTCAAGGAGTGTGGCCCATGCGCCTTTACCCGCCCGGTTTCTTGTCCCTGTCTGCGTCGGTGGTTTGCGAGCGGTTTGGTTTCTTTCTCCTGGCCAGTTTGCTTTTGCTCTACCTCAACGAACGGCTGGGATTTACCACCGCCCAAGCGACGGACATTCTCGGTTGCTTCATCGCTGCTACCTATCTATCTCCGCTGCTTGCTGGCGCGTTCACAGACGGTCGGCTCGGCATCGTGCGTGTTGCCTCTCTCGGGTATCTCGTCGCCGTCGTCGGCTATGTACTCCTGGCTGCCGAGAGTCGCCCGACGCTGTATGTAGGTCTGACGCTGGTTGCGATCGGAGCTGGCGCAGCGAAGTTGGCCCCCCAGTCCATCGCAACCCGTCTGTTTGCCGCCAAGCCGGAACTGCACGACCGAGGCTTGACGCTGATTTACCTGCTCGCCAACGTCAGCGCACTGGTGAGCCCGGTCATCGGTGAAACGGCCCGCGCCTGGCTCGGCTGGCCCGCCGCCTTTGCGCTGGCATCGCTGAGCCTCGTCGTGGCTTGGCTCATCATTCAAGCTCAGTCGCGAGTCCTTCAGGCCGCTGAGAGTGAACCGTCTGTCCATCACGGTGCCAGCAAATCACACGAAAGCGGGTCGTTGCTCACGCTGCTAAGCCTGTGTTCGCTGGCGGTGCTACTCACCGTCCCACACATGCAGGCGGGCAGCACGCTGCTGCTGTGGGCTCGCGACAACACCGACCGCAACGTGCTTGGCTGGGAGCTGCCGGTGCCCTATGTCGCGTCGCTGCACGCTGGTCTGGTCCTGGGCGTCTCACCGCTGCTCGCTCGCGCCCTGCTTCACCTGAAGACCGCGCCCGGCCTGCCGACGGCTGCCGCCAAAATCGCTATCGGAGTGACTGCAACCGCCCTTGCCTACGTTCCGCTGGTCGTTGCGGCGCTGCTCGAGTCCGGCGGCTCCCTGGTGGGTCTAGGCTGGCTGCTCGGCTGCTTGGCGCTACTGTCCGTGAGCGAGCTGCTGGTCGGTGCGCTCGGTCCCTCGCTGGTGCTGCGGCTCGCGCCGTCTGCCCGTAGGGGTCGCTGGCTCGGGGCCTGGTATGGCGCGACGGCTGTGGGTTACTGGATGGCCGGTCGGCTCGGCGGAGTGTGGGAGCAAGCGCCACACTGGCTCTACTTCGCTGGGATGGCCGTACTGCCGCTGGTCGCACTCATCCTCGTCCAGCGCGTCACTGCTGCATCCTAAGCGTGACCACCTTGGCGACCCATGGTGGCACTTGTTGGGAGCACACCCTTGTGGTGTCAGCCCGGAGGATCTGACGAGATTACGATGGAGCACTGGTTGACACCAAACAGGTGTCATTCCTGGCACTGGTGACGTACTAGGCGAGGACACCATCGCTGGTATCGACAAGTGTGGATTCTAAGCAACTTGCTGCCAACTCGTCCAGTAGTCAGCGTTTGATCAAACATCGCCTCTCATGCTACCGGAACAAGCTAGCTGAGCCAGTGTCACCTCTGCTGTCCGAGGCCGCTGCTTGCTTTATTATATTACAGATAGCATTCCATGCTCGGTCTCGCTCAGCCTTCATCTCGGCGAGCGGCTTTTCGATCGAATACGCCGCTTGATAGTCTTTGATGGATGTTTCCTTATATGCACATGACCTGACGAGAACCCAAAGAACGTGAATGCTTCCGTTCTTGGCCCTCTCAAGCAATGGGCTCAGCTCGTGATTATGAATAAACTCCGAACTCAAAAAGGACGGTGATACCAGCAGCACTGCAACAGTAGCGTGTTCCAGTGCGTCCTCAATCTCGTTCATCCACTTCGAGCCTGGTTGGATTTGCTTGTCAGACCAGCAAGAGACACCGTTCCGCATCATTGGCTTCAGATGCGTCTCGAGTTCTTCTTTGAACTTCTTATCTTTATGGCTATAGCTAATAAATACTTTTGACGGAATGAGAGGATTATTTTCATCAATTGGCATAGGTGACCTAGACTTGGAACGGGTCGGAAGCTGAGAAAGCTGTTGCCCATCAGTGCTCACAAGTAACTCATTTGTGTAATCAACTTTGTCGCTAACGTCAAAGACTCGTTGGCTGGCCATTCTCCTGATTTTTGACGCTTCTTGGAGTGTGTCGCCTGCCACTTTTACAGTATCACTAGGTCGGTTGAATATGGTAGCGGCTTTTTTCACCAACAACCACTGATAATCGCCATCCATATAGTCATTGGAAGCTTTTGAGGTCCAAATGATCTGAATATAGCTAGAAGATGAACAGAATTTTGCGCCATTCACGTTGAACGGGCGTCCACTTTTCCAAGGTTGAACTATTTCAGACTGCAATTTGCGGAGTTCAAGATCGAGGCGGGTTTCTCCCCACACTGGCCTTTGGGTAACTGGATCGATGGTGTTACTGAGGCGGTAGTGCCAATACTTGGATCGAAGTTTGGACGCCATGAGACGAGTCTCCGTGTGGGCCAAAGTAGAACTTTGTTGATCATGCCATGTCAAGAGACACGCTGCCCAACTGAGCGTATTGGCCCGTGATCGACGAGCAAGGGGCGATTTCGCTCACCCACATGCAGCACAGTCGCTGGGTTGCCACCGCACTGCGCCGCCCGCTCGAGGCAGTCGCTCAACCATTGCATTGGCCGTCGGAGAATCGTCAACCAGCGCTACTCGACAAGGATCCTTCGCTCGCACTTCGGTGATGGCACAGACCTGTGCAGCATTCCGTTACATCACCGCCTCTCCCTCGGTCGTCGAATCAGCCGTGCAGTCTCTTCCTTCAATCGATCGATCTGTGATTCGCATTCTCGTCGCAGCGAGAGTTCCAGCCAGGCAAAGAGCCGGATCTTGTCTTGGCCGTCTTTCCGCTGCTAGGTCGCGCCCTTTTGCGCCTGAAGACCGCGCCCGGCCTGCCGACGGCTGCTGCCAAAATCGCACTCGGAGTGGCTGGAGCCGGCCTTGCCTACATTCCGCTGGTCGTCGCGGCGCTGCTCGGTTCCGACGGTTCCCTTGTAGGCATAAGTCGGCTGCTCGGCTGTCTGGCGCTGCTGGCAGTGGGCGAACTGCTGGTCGGCGCGCTCGGCCCGTCGCTCGTGCTGCGGCTCGCTCCGCCTACCCGTGGCGGTCGATGGCTCGGGGCCTGGTACGGCTCAACAGCGCTTGGCTACTGGATGGCTGGCCGGATTGGCGGGCTGTGGGACAGTGTGCCGCACGCGCTGTACTTCGCTGGGATGGTGGTGCTGCCGGCGGTCGGTCTGATAGCTGGGAAGGGTTACCTCAAGTGGGCTCAACGCGCGACTGTATGTCGCAAATGAAGTCCGATTGAATCGGAAGAACATACAGGGCTAGGAGCAGACACCAAACTCGATCATGCTTCTGGCCCTGGCGGTCTATGCTAGGATTCAATGAATTTCATGTAGGGCTTATGCAGGTCTAGGTATACGGACCCGGTTGGTCCGCTTCGGTTCTTAGCCACGATGATTCTTCTTTTTAGGACATCTGTATCTTCATTGGTTTCAAGTTCATCGCGGCAAATGAAGAGCACGTTGTCAGCGTCTTCTTCGAGTCCACCATCCGTTTCGTGCAGATCAGAGAGTAGGTAGCTCGGATTGGCTCTCGGTCGCTCTACCCACTCAGAAACCCCAGTGGTCACAACGATAGGGACATTTAGCATTCTTGCCAGCACCTTAAGTCGGCGAGATACCTCACCGACTTCCTGTACTCTGGACGCATACCGCTGTTCAGATTGGATCGAACGCATCCCATCGATAAAGATCATCCGATGGAGTTCGTCATGTCCATTCGGGTGACATTTATTTTGGATCCATTCGGCTGCTTTTGTTTCGATTTGATTAAATAATAAAAATGGAGTGTCTTCGATCCATAATGGGGCGTCTACCATTTTGGGGGCTGCTTTTGTTAAGGATTTCCATTCTTCAATCACCAGGAACCCAGCTTCGTATCTTCTTGTGTCAATATGGGATTCGTGGCAAATCAGTTGCTCCACTGTCCGCTGTTTGCTAGACATGAAATTAAAGAGCAAGACGGCGCGCTTTTGGTCAAAACAAAGCTTGCTGATAAAAGAGAGAAGAAATGATGTCTTACCCAGCCCTGGCCTGGCAGCGATCAAGGTAAGTTCACCCGGTCGTAATCGAAGATACCCATCATCGTCTAAGCATTTGAAGCCAGTCTCAATGAAAGGGACTGATCTGGTGCTGAACCGTTGCTCCAGCGACTGGATAACTGCGTGCAGGGTATTGCGGAAAGAGTCTAGCGATGCGTCTTCCGGTGGTAGCTCAGAAAGCCCTTGGTCTGATGGTCCGTGGCTAGCGGTACGTGGGGGAGTGGGGGCTGTGTCGCTGGTGCGGGACTTCTTCGACTTTGAAACCGCCATGGTGGGATGCGCTCCATTCTGCTCCCTCTATCGCACGAGCCGCACAAGAAAAAGCAGAAAGTAACAATACCTCTCCCGAGCTGATCCTAGGACGGGATTTGAGCGCGACTCGTCAGACACCAGCATGGTGTCTGCTCTGCGTCTGCCAGCGGACTTCGAGTGGGAAACGGAGACACCCGTACGGTGTCATCTGCGCAGTAAGCATGGAGCGTGATCGTATGCAGCGAGACACCTATCCGAAGTCATCCAGCGACGGTAACGCCCGTCAGTGTACCACAACTTTAACTTTGTGAGCTTGTGTGCCCGTTGTGAGTCAATGGTTTCGCGGTAGTTCAGCCGCCGTCTGAATACCGTCGCCGCCGAGAAAGGCGCTAGAGACGTCCCGCCGCTAGGCAGATGGAAGCGTACCCAAACCGATATCTTCAAAGATCCCCGGACTTGACAGGCTCCTGCGTGTGCTTACGTAGGCACGCATGAATACT
>CAYTGC010000357.1:0-5030 GCA_964437195.1 uncultured Myxococcales bacterium
TGGGACTGCACTGCATCGGCCTCTTTTTCGTCGGAAAGCGGCTTTCTCCCGAGGTTCCCCGTTCGACCCCTGTTCGTTGGTTTCTGACAACTTTTGTCGTCAGTTCGCTGACCATGGCCTTCCATTTTTTCCTGATGTGGCAGAAGCACGCGTTTGATGACTTCAAAGCATCATTCCACTCACGCAGCACAGCCACCTTTGCGTATGCAAAAGCCCAGCACGAAAAGTGGCTGCTGCTGCTGTACGGAAAGCCAATTCTGTTTCTGGGAATGCTCTGGCTCGCGGTGTTTCTGATTCGTGTTTTCCTTGGGAGGTCGCGCCGCAGAGATCTGGGCATCCTGCTGTTTTTCCTGATCAACACGCTCTACATTTTCCTCTTCCCTGCGGCATCGTCGATTCACTTGTATCGCGTGTTTTGGTACTCCACGTTCTTCGCGCTGGCGATTGCCGATCTCGCGGGAGATTTCTATCGACTCCTGGCATTTTCCCTCGACAACTGGGCAAAGTCTGCGATTCCCAACACAGTACGAAAGCAGATTCCCCTGTTGGCCACACTGGCGTGTTTCGGAGTCTACCTTTCGCAAGTAGTGCCCCATGCGTATCGCAACTTGCTGGAGAGCCGCGTTCTGATGGGAACCCATGGCGAGCAGCACTTCGATCCGCAGCGGGAAAAGCTGCGATTTGCAAAAGAAGCGTCGCGACTGACTCCGCAGACCAGCTGCTTTGCGGCCTACAATCTGCCGCACCGCCTCGAGTTTGAGTACTACATGGATCGATCGTTTTGTACTCCTCAGACCTGGGGAAACATCGGGACACTAAGGCAGATTGAGTCCATTCACAAAGAGCATCCAAGCATGGTGCTGGTGATGGACAGTCAGATCGAAGGGAGTGAACGTGCGGTTCTCCTTGAGCTTTTGCGGAAGCATCCGGGAACGCTGTTCGGACAGTACCTACATATCGATCTCGGACAGCAGCAACCGACGCTGCGTGAGTTCCGGTTTGAACCGCAACGCCCGTCCCTGCTGTGGAAGTACTTGGTATCCCACAAGTATCCACCCCTTGTAGCCGTTCCCTCTCACAGTCCGAACCTCGAGCGATTCCTCATCGAACTGGGCAGATCCGCGCAGGGTCACTAAGCAGCGGCTCTTGTGACGGTGTGTGGAGATGTCGCGTGCGCGTTTGCGGATCGGGCGCTACGCTAAGAGCAGCCTGATCTGAGGAACCGATACTGCAAAATCTATGAGGCCGTTTGCAGTAGACGGACGCTTTGTGAAAAACGGGAAGAACTTTTGCCAGTGCTAGGCGTCTACAGAAGCACCGCTTCCATCATGACACCCGCACCCAATTGGAGGGACTGATGCGGCTAGTGACACGCGCTTCTTTGCTCTGCGTTGCGCTTTTGTCCGGTTGTAGCGAAAGCTTCGTCGTACCAGAGGTCGAACGCAGTCTGCCCGACGTCCCGATGGCCAAGCCTGCGCTTCGAGTTCTCGGCTCCTGGGCGTACCTGTTTAGCCCCGCGGTTCGGGTTGCGATCTCGGCCAATGCACTCGGAAATCGCAGCGCGGAGCCGAGGATTCCCGATCTGGTCGCGTCGGTCACCGAATCGTCTGTTGAGGTAGAGCCCGCAGCGCTCGTGGGTGTCTATGTCACCGATGATCATCGGCTGCTCCTCAACGCCGCCGGCGGCTATTCTCTTCAAGAGGGAAGCGGAGCCAGTCAAACCAGCGAAGACGGTACCTGGATCGTGAAAGGCAACGCGCTGTGGCTGCATGGATCCAAGCAGACCACCAAGCAGCTTTCCCTCACGCCAAGCGCTGACATGCTGCACTGGGAAGATCAGGTGTTTCAGCCCGCAACGGAACCGCCGAATCGACCGTCGAATCCAGACCTATTCGAAGGAGAAGAGCAATGAATCGTCGCACGTTTTTGGGTGCCGCAAGCCGTGCGGCGATCATCGCGTCTTGGCCTGCGTGGCTCCAGACAGCGTTCGCAGAAGAGACCGGGGCCAAAGACCCCGATGCCGGACTCGCAGTCGTGTCGGAAGGATTCCGTCGAGCCCAGCGCGCTGGAAAACCCCTGCTCGTGCTGGTCATTCCTGACAGCGATGACAAAAAGTACTCCCGGGGACGCACGTTTGGAGAATTCCTAAACCATGCGACTCGGCAGCAGCACGCACCACTGGCTCTGTGTGAAGTCATTTGTGCAACGTCGGCGCAGGTCCAGAAACTGGTGCCAAGCGCAGGACAAGGGAACAGTCTGCTGCTACTCATCGAGACGGAATCGCTTCCGGCTGAAGTCATCAGCGTTGAAGACAAGATCCAAGAACGTCGGCAGTACTACGAGTTTACCGACAAGGAACTCGATGCACTACTCCCACCCAAGGGTCGCGAAACCGACGATGCCAAGTGGACTCGTCGCAATCAGGCGCGTCGTCAGCTAGAGGATCGCGCCGTGAATGCACGCATCGATGGTGTCGCTGCACTCGTTGCCCAAGCCGTACTCCCAAACGGAACGGCCCTCGACAAACGAGCCGTGCAGCAGAAAAATCATACGCCCGCAGCGATGGTCCAGTCCGTTGCAGACAAGCTGAGCGGTGGCCGCGAGGCAGAACTTACGGCGGAAGAGCTTGACCTGTGTGCGGCGCAGGTTGCACGGTTTGCCCAGACCGCTCCGGCCAAACGACAGAGTGCGCTGCGTGAACAGCTGGGAGCCGCCGTCGAAATCAAGCTTCTCCGCTCCCGAGTGCCCGGCAGCAAGTGGGCCCAGTCTGGCGGCTGCGGGACTCGCGTGGAAGGAGAACAAGATCGCCAGATGGTCGCCTGCGGAATGGGCCACGTTCCCGCCAAAAGCAGCCGATTCCTCTACTTCTTCACCAAGTGATGCCTGTGCTTGGCGTTGGCCTTTCGCTTCAGCCCGACCGCGAGTTTCTCGGACTACTCGATGAACTCCTGTGTTCTGACGTCGATTACTACGAAGTCACACCGGAAACGCTCTGGTGGAAGGATGAAGCGGGGCATCTCCAGGCAAATTCCTATCATCGGTCGCTGCAGACTCTCATTCACAAGACAAACCGCCCGGTGGTTGGTCACGGTGTGGGACTGTCTCTTTGCGGTCGCAGTCGGCGCGATTCCCATCGAAGGAAACGCTGGCTCGATCGCATTGCGGAAGATCACAAGCTGCTGAGATTCGAGTGGTACACGGACCACTTGGGAATCAGTGCCCCTGATGGAAGGGCTGCGACTCTGCCACTGCCACTGCTTCAGACAAAGTCATCGGCGCTGCTGCTCCGTCGGCGGCTCCGTTCACTTCAGAAGATCGTTCCAGCGGTCGGTGTCGAAAACAGCGTTTTCTACTTCACGATGGAAGATCCTCTGACAGAACCAGCATTCCTACAACGCGCGCTGTCCGGCCAAGGAATGCATCTGCTCCTCGATCTTCACAATGTCTACACATCCGCGAAGAACTTTGGATTCGATCCGAATGACTACGTGGCGAAGCTCAATCTCGACAAAGTCATCGAGCTACACTTGTCGGGCGGAACGATGAGTGATCCGAGCTGGCTTCCGACGAATCGCTCTCTCCGTCTTGATAGTCATGACAGCGCTGTTCCGGAAGCGGTCTGGCATCTGTTCGAGTCCGTTCTGCCACGCTGCCACAACCTCCGGGGAGTGACCGTCGAACGCATGGAAGGAACGGTCCACACAGACGATGTTCGGGTTCTGAAAGAAGAACTGTTTCGCGCCAAGCGGACACTGCGGCAGCACGGTTTTCTACGGGACTAGTTCATGAAGGACTCAGCGCTCCATAGGCAGTATGAAGAGCTTATTCATCGTGTGCTGCGGAATCCCGATCCCGCCCGAGCCATGCAGGCAGCCCGTGAACAGCTTCCAGAAAACCATCCGATTGCAGCTGCACTTTCTCAGGTCGATAAAGATGGACTGCGAATGACTGCACTGCTCGTGGCGAGACTGCGCTTCGAGCGCCTGGTGCAAGGATCCGAGCAGGCCAATCGCTGGTTTGAGGAAGATGCCGAAGGGTTTGCGTTGGCATTCAGGAACTATCACGCAGAGATACCCATGCGTGCATTCTTTCCGAGAGAAGAGGCGGCTGACTTTGCTCGCTGGCAGAAACAGAATCAGCGCCGATCTACAAAATAAATCGGCGGCAAAGTGAAACTACTGACCGGTGGTTCCGCGGGTCTTGTACGCGTCGGAACTTCCGCCGCTGGTCGAGTCCGTCTTGGCAGACTCCTTCTTGGCGGCTTCTTTCTTCGGAGCCGCAGCATCCTTAGCAAGAGCAATGCACGGAACCGTCAGCGCGAGCGAACATGACAGAGCGGCAAATAGGAACGACTTCATGACAGACCTCCCTTTCTGGGGTGATGTGTTTGGGCCTCATCCAAGCTACCAAGGCAAGGACGGGCGGACAACAGCAGTCGTTCAGCCACGGAAAGCCATGCGCGCTGATCGCGACCGACCACAGACCTTGTAACTATGCGAAACTGATAAGTTGAGTCACACAAGCGTCCGCATGGAGTCAGACGACAAAGACAGCCCGGCCGAGGATGACTTCGGCAGCCACGAGACCCTGGTGGGGGATCATCAGTCTTCTTCCACCCGTGAAGATGGGGATTTGCAGTTTCCGGTGGAAAACTGGGATCGCTATGAGTTCCTGTCCGTTCTGGGTCAGGGCGGCATGGGCGTTGTCTTCAAGGCCCGTGATCGGCGGCTCGGACGCACGGTTGCTCTCAAGTTCATTCGGAGCACCGATGCCGAGATGGTCACACGCTTCCAACGAGAAGCCCGTGCCCAAGCGCGAATTGATCATCCAGCGATCTGCAAAGTCTTCGAGGTGGGAGAAGTGGATGGCCGCGCCTACATCGCCATGCAGTTTGTTGATGGCTACTCTCTCGAAGGAGCGTTTGCTCAGCTCACACTTCCGCAGAAAGTGCAGATCATCCGCGACAGCGCCGAGGCCATTCACGAAGCCCACCGTCAAGGCGTGATCCATCGAGACATCAAGCCCGCCAA
>CAYTGC010000358.1:0-5021 GCA_964437195.1 uncultured Myxococcales bacterium
CCGGATCGTTCGGGCACAGGTCGTCCTTGTCCAGGATGCCGTCCTTGTCGTTGTCTGGATCGGGGCAGCCGTCCTCGTCCTCGAAGCCGTCTTTGTCTTCCGGATCATCGGGGCACTTGTCGAGGTTGTCAGGAATGCCGTCGCCATCGCGATCGAGCACCACGCTGTCGGGGCAGCCGTCTTCGTCTTCGAAGCCGTTCTTGGTCTCAGGCTCGTTCGGACACTTGTCATCCACGTCGAGGATGCCGTCACGATCGTTGTCCGGATCGGGGCAGCCATCCTCATCCTCGAAGTCGTCGAAGTCCTCTGGATCATCCGGGCACTTGTCGACGTCATCTTTGATTCCATCGCCGTCTCGGTCACCAATGTTCGGCTCGAAGATGAAGCCGATGAAGGCGCGCCACAGGGGACCGCCCGTCATCTTGCCCGAGTCCGACAGGCCAATCAGACCGCCACCCGCGCCAGCCACCAGGAACGACTTCTTGGCCAGATACAGCTTGATCGCGCCAAGTCCTTCCAGTGGGTACGCCTTCGCGTTGCCCGTCACATCGGCGTAGCCGTAGAACTCACCCAGCACCTCGAAGCGCTGCTTCACAATCGCCAGCGACGCACCGAGTCCGTAGGTTAGCTGAGTTCCGACGCTGCGTGAAAGGCCCGTGCCGCACAAGCCCGAGTCAAACTGCGTCGAGGTGTTGTCTGCTGGATAGCAGAACGTGTTCATCATCTCATCGGTGACTTTGGGTCGTCCGTGATCGGTGAACGTCGTCGAGCCGAAGCGGACCAGCGCACCAACGTTTATTGCGGTACGGAACCGTCGCGAGCGGCCCCACTCTTTGTCGAGCAGGATCTGCGGATGCAGCGTCACGTTGTCTTCGGCGATGAACTGCTTGGATGCATCGCCGCCGCCCCACTTGTCGACCGGCAGATAGACCGAAAGCAGCGCGCCAAGACCCACCGGATGCCGAGAGGTGTTGAGGAACCGGCCTTTGAAGTGAATCGCCAGGTCCGAGATGCCCACCTTCGAGAAGGTCAGGTCGGTACGCGCCGAGCCTGAGCCCGCGTAGCCCTGGCAGTCCTGCCCTTGCGGACAGACTTGGCGACCGCCGGTCATGATCGACAGCGGAATACCAAGTGCAATCTCGAAGTGCTTGAACAGTCCGAGCGCAAACTGGAGCTGAGCCGTCACCAAGTTGCTGACTTCAAACGTTCGACCGCTGGCAACCGCACCAAACGGCGCTGAAGAGCCGGCCGGAACCTCGAGATACAGCGGCTTGCCAGCCCAGGTCCCCACCAGTCCGAGCGAGAAGTCCTTGTGACCGAGCACCTGCGAGGCGTTCAGCGTCACGTAGCCCTTCGAGTCAATCGCCGGACGGAACAGCTGCATGTTGTAGGTCGGCTGCGTAAATCCAGCTTCTTGGACTTGCTGCGCGCTCGCCGGCTGAGAGGAAAGAAGGACCGCGCCCAAAGACCCGATCAAGGTCCCCAGGCGCTTCCTCGTGTGCGCCCCAAATGTCGATTGCATCGGCTGCTTCCTATCCTTTTTGTCGAGTCGTCATGCAGGGTACAGATTGCGGCCATTTCCCTACACAGGACTGCATAGGTGTAAATTGACTCGTCATGCAAAGTCAAACCCCATCCCACGGGATCGGGCCCCGCTGCGCGCTCGGTCTTTCCGTGCTGCCAGAAGGTGTGTCTCCGACAGAAGCTGAAGCGGACTCTGTATTGTTAGCGTTGGAAGCGCAGGGTGCCACTGTGCTCCATGTGCCTGCGGTGCCGCTGCCGGGGCTTCTGCAGTCCTTACAGGCAGTTCGCAGCCGTGCACAATCGCCGTTCGAAGTCGTCGCCATCGATGCCGAGCTAGGTGCCATCGTGCAGGGCAAGCCGCAGAGCGCCAGCGCACAGCTCTGCTCGCTCGACAAAGAAGAGGCGATCACGGCTGTGCGCATCGCTGTCGATGCCATGAAAGCTGCCGCTGGTCTTTCGACGCGCTTTGTCCGGCTGCGACTTGGCGAAATCGCAGGGCTCGATAGGCTTTGGCGCAAGGTCCGCGCCCACTTCCTCCGTGGTGCCCTGGCCGAAGACGAAGAACCAAACCAAGAGCTGTTGCGCGCCCGCAGTGCCCTGCTCCCACGGCATCTTGATGCGGTACGACGGTCGCTCGAACAGCTCTCAAATCACGCCGTACGAAGCGGACAGACGCTGCTCCTCGGCTATCCGCGTCGAGCCACCGAGCTACCGCATCCCATCGAGCTACGGCTTCTCCTCGAAGAGTTTGACGGAGCGCCGCTCGCGCCATGCCTCGATCTGCCGTCGGCGCACTTGGCCTCAACGATGCGGCTCATCTCGCTGCCTGATTCAGTGCGGGCGTTCGCACAAGGTCCACTTCACATGATCGGTGACGCATGTGGCCCGATCGGCGCACTGCCCCCTGGCAGTGGCGAAGTAGACGTTGCCGCCGTCTGTCGGGCCCTGCCCAAAGAGGCGACGCTCACGTTTTTGCCCTGGCCAGGGCTTACGTTCCGGGAAGTGAAGACGGGACTTGGCGAGCTACTTCGGCTGCACCCGGCCACCCAGCACGACGCGGAAAGCTGGCCATCGTCGCCCATCCCCGTGCAAGCCAAGTAGCGCGTCGGCTAGCAGCCCGGCTTTTCGGTGCAAACGCCGGTGCGGATCTTGGCCGACCCGGCGCCCAGGCCACACCAGCTCGGAAAGCCTGACGGAAGGCCAGAGGTCTTGTACGGGGACTCACCCGTCCCCAGCCAGTACGGATGCGCAAAGACAAACTCCCAGAACGCGCCGTACTTGCTCAACATCGCTGGCGCTTCCAGCGGCGGCTCCGCATGGCCGCAGTTGTGAACGCACTCGACAAAGAAGTGCCCGTCTTTGACAAGCTGCGTCTCCAGCGCTTTGGACGAGGTCTGGAAGTTCACAAGCCCCACGCAGGTATCCATCGGTCCGCCCCACAGCACCAGCATCGGGAGCTTGCGCGGCGGATTTCCCCACGGCTTGGCGACGCCCTCGACGCCACCCGAAAGAGAAATGGCCGATGCCAGGTATTTGTTGCGGCCACTCGCCAGCTGGTCCGTAAACAGTGCTCCCGCACTCACACCCACCGACGACACGCAGTTGTTATTCACATTGAACTGCTCGGCGGCGCAGGCCAACATGTCGTCGAAGAAGCGATACTCCACCTCCTGTCGAGCAGCCGTCACAAAGACATCGAAGGGCCACTTCCAGGTGATGTCGCCTTTGGCTTCGGGCAAGATGGCCAAAAATCGCTGCGAGTCCACCGCGGCCTGTACCTCGCCCTTCTTCAAGAACCCGTCGGCGCTTCCCCCCAGCCAGTGCCACATAAAGACAAGCGGCAGCTTTTCGCCCGGCATAAGGCCCGACGGCACCGCCAAAAGGAACGAGCGGCTGCTTCCCGACGAAACGATCGTGTTCTTGCCCGGCACAAGCCGCGGGCAGGTGCCTTGATACACCGGCGGCGCCGGCGCAAGCTTCGCCCCCATCGGTGGGGTCGCGTCACAAAGCCGCCGCATCGTCATTCCGCCATCCGACGACGACATGTCAAGCAGGGACATGTCCTTGGTCCCCATCGAATCGCAGCGCCCGCCCATGCAAGCCACCGCGGGCCCGCAGTCGTTGCCACAGGCACCACAGTTGCGAGGATCAGACGACAGGTCAACGCAAGCGCCGCCACACATCGTGCAGGCCGACGCATCCGTCATGCCAGCATCCACAGCAGCATCGGGTTTGCCCGTTGGTGGATCGCACGACACCGTGCTCACAAGCAGCAGTGCCGCAGGCAGCCACGACCACAGGAGGAAACCAGCTCGCGTTCGGCCCATCTTTGTCACCTCGCTTTGAGAGGCGACGTTCCCAAAAGCCGACAAGCATCGTCAAGCCGGAAAACCGAATCGCTGCGCGCTGAACCAAGTCCAGCATCCACGCGCAGTGCAGCCCCGCGGCTGCGAGCCGAAGCGAAGGCTAGAAAATGATCAGCGCCGTAACGATCGCCGACACGATCGCCAGCACCAAGGCGATGCCGAGCAGCATCGGCAACGGCAAGTCGGCGAGCTTTTGGAGAGCCGACGGCGGCGGCGCAGGAGCCATGCCCTGACCACTCAGATTGCCGGTATTGTTCGAGGTTGGCGTCGATGCAGACGGAGCCAAGCCTTGACCACTTGGCGATCCGGGGCTTGGTGCGGGCGCAGCCGGAGCAGGCTCTTCGGCGACTGGTGCTGCCACATTGGCCGCCTTGGCCAGCCCCTGAAGCTGATCGCCAAGCATATTCGGGGCCTTCCCCGACAGCATGTCCTGCAGCGCCTTCTTCGGATCAATGGTCGGCAGTACCATCGACACCGGCTTCTGGGCGATCTGCGCCGACTTGTTCGCAAGTGACGGCACCGGAGGCGGCGGACCAGACGGCTTTTCATCAGGCGCCTTGACGTCGTTGCTCGTCGGGTCCTCGATCTCGTCGATGTCCTCTTCGATCTCCAGATCATCGACGTGCGCGTAGTTGTCCGCCAGCTTGCTCGACTCGGCAGCGTGCTGGTTTTCCGGCACCGTTAGCTCACCGGCAGCAATTCGCCTGACCAGGTCTTCTTGCTCTTTGATCTCGGACTGAAAGTTCGATTCGAGAAACCGCGACAGGTCGAGCGGCCTGCCTTTGAGCCCCGAGCGACGCATGGCCAGCTCGAGTGCTTCCTGCATTGCTTCCGCCGAGGCGTACCGCTCGTCCTTGTTGCGCGCAAGCGCCTTCAAGATCACGTCACCAACGTGACGCGTGATCTGCGGCGACACCGAGCAGGGGTCGGGAACCTCGCCTTTTTGAATCGCTTCGTAGGTCTCGATGGGCGTGGCTCGCTTGAACAGACGACGAGACGTGCAAAGCTCAAAGAGAATCACGCCAAGCGCAAAGATGTCCGTGCGACGGTCCACCTTCTGTCCCGTGCACTGCTCCGGGCTCATGTACGCGAACTTGCCCTTGACCATGCCAGCCTGGGTTCGCGTCTCGC
>CAYTGC010000359.1:0-5012 GCA_964437195.1 uncultured Myxococcales bacterium
CCCTGAACCTGCGCGCGGAAGTCTACTTTGCGCAAAACCTGGCCAACATGGGCACCCTGGATCTGGCGTTTGGACGTTTTGGTACAGATATGAAGGATGCGGGAGGCTACATATCTGCCAGAGCGAACCTCGGCAAACACGCGCTCTATATGCTCGGGGGTACCGCCGCAGTCATCAACGCCGACGACCTCATTCCCGGCTACACGGCGGCCACGCTGACCGCAGCAGCGGTACGCAGCGCGGCACTGGGGCCAGGAATTGAATGGAACGCCTCGATTCACCTCGGCTATCAGTTTTCGCCGTGGAAAGGACTCGCACTGGTCCTCGAGCCGCTCCTCTACGTCACCAAGCACAAGCTGTTTGATGCGGACCTGATGAACGGAACCGACCCCAAGCGCGTCACGCCCGGCGTCGAGTTCGGAGCGCTCTACACCTTCTAGCCGGAGCGGATCGTCGCTACTTCATGTGTAGGTCGGCGTCGATCTTGTGATCTTTGGTTTCGTGGACCAGGAATCCACCGACCAGCAGCGTAACCACACACACGGCCATCGGATAAATCAGGCCCGTGTAGATTGCCCCAGCCCCAAAGGTGTTTTTGGCCCACGCCGAAGCGGTCACCGCAGTCGCAATCAGCGGCAGGAATCCACCGAACCAACCGTTCCCCAAGTGGTATGGCAGCGACATCGACGTGTAGCGAATCTTCGTTGGGAAAAGCTCGACCAAGAACGCGGCGATGGGTCCATACACCATGCAGACATAGAGCATTTGGATCGCAAGGAGCGCCACCATCGCGACATGGTTCACCTGCGCCGGGTCGGGAACCGGCAGACCAGCAGGGTTAGAAAAGTGGCGCATCGCCATGTAGATCGGTACGTACGTCACCGTCGCGAGAGCACACCCTGTAAGCATGATCTTCTTGCGCCCAATCCGATCGGACAGCCAACCAAACACGATAAACAGAGGCGTTGTAAGAGCCAGCGCGATCGACACCAGGACATACGCCGTCTTCCAGTTTAGCTTGAGCGCACTCTGAAGAAACGTGAGCGCGTAGAACTGGCCGGTGTACCAAACCACCCCTTGACCGGCGGTCGCCCCAAACAGAGCGATCAGCACATAGCGCAGGTTGAGTGGATTGGTGAAGCTCTCCTTGAGCGGATTCACCGACGATTTTCCGCTGCTCTTCAGCTTTGCAAACAGCGGCGATTCCTTCATCTTGATGCGGATATAAAGCGACACGGCCAGGAGGACAAAAGACAACAGGAAAGGAATCCGCCAGCCCGATCGCTTGAACATGTCTTCGCCGAGCAGCAGCCGCGTGCTTCCGATCACGCCCATGCTAACGAAGAAGCCAAGCGTCGCTGTGGTCTGAATGAAGCTGGTGTAGTAGCCACGCCGAGCGTCGGGAACATGCTCGGCCACGTAGGTCGCTGCGCCACCGTACTCTCCGCCGAGCGCCAGTCCCTGCAAAAGCCGCAGCAAGACCAGCAGAAACGTCGCCAAAAGCCCCGCAGTTTCATACGTCGGCAGCACACCGATGATTGCGGTGGACAACCCCATGGTCGCCATCGTCACGAGAAACGTGTACTTGCGCCCAATCAGATCGCCGATGTGGCCAAACACAATCGCGCCCAGTGGCCGCACGCCAAAGCCCGCGCCGAACGTCGCCAGACTCGCAAGAAGCTGGGCGGTGTCGTTCCCTTTGGGGAAGAACAGTCCACCAAAGAACACCGCCAGGCTTCCGTACAGATAAAAGTCATACCACTCGAACAAGGTGCCCAGCGACGATGCAAAGATCACGCTGCGCAGGTTGCTTGGCTCCTCGGTTACATCGGGGCCAGCGACGGCGGGTGGAGAATCGCTCTGCTGATTGCTCACGTCCATGGCATGTGCTCCATGCTGCGGGGAATTCCCGCGTGCAGCGGTCTGTGTTCTCTGCCAGAAAACGGCGGTCTATCCAGGGTATCGCAAATTCCCCGCTAGACCTAGACACTTATCTGACCTGCGCTGCGCAGAAATCCCCATCCAGCACAAGGAGTGACAAGAGTCACAATAATAGGTGTCCAAAGGAAAAATTCTTGCCCGCCCCGCGCCCAAGCTGCGATACTGATGGCGTAGGCATCCTTTTTCCCAGGGGCGATGGGAGGTAGGACACGACCGGTGGGGTAGGGTCGCCAGGTTCGAAACCCAAGGCGGAGACACGGACATGGAATTGCTAGACGGTTCGCCCAACAACCGCATCCTGATTGTGGACGACAACGCCGCGATTCACGATGACTTCCGCAAGATTCTAACTCCGAAAAACCTGGCCTCCTCTGCCGCAGTCGATGCGCTCGCTCTGTCTCTGTTCGAAGAGACCGGCACCGAGCTGGCGATGTCTGACCTGAACTTCGAGCTCCATCACGCGATGCAAGGCCAGCAGGCCTTGGAGATGACGAAGCAGGCGCTCGCGCAAGAGAAACCCTATGCGCTCGCGTTCGTCGACGTGCGAATGCCCCCTGGCTGGAACGGAATCGAAACCGTGGAGAAGATCTGGGAAGTGGATTCAGAGATCGAGGTCGTTCTCTGCACCGCGTACTCTGACTTCACCTGGGAAGAGATAAGCCAGAGGCTCCGCAGTCCAGACCGTTTCCTGATCCTGCGCAAACCATTTGATGCGATCGAAGTCCTACAGCTTGCGTACTGTCTGACCAAGAAGTGGTTCCTGCGACGACAAGCCGCGTGCAAAATGCAAGACCTCGAGATCATGGTGGAAGAACGGGTCAAGGAGCTCGACGCTGCACAGAAGAAGCTCCAAGCGATGTCCCGACAACCGAGCAGATAAGCGCAGCCAGGAGTCACCGCCGTGCGACGCTTGCGGATTCTGCTGACACGCCCTGAGTTTACCGCCTTCTCGACGGTACTCTTCGCTGCGCTGTACTTTTGGCCATTTGTCGCGTTTGCGCGTCCGCTTCGCGTGGTTCGCTTCATCTTCATCGTCTGGCTCATCCAGATCAGCATCTGTCTCTTGCGCAGTGTATTTGGAATTGAAGAAGCAGAGCCTGACGCAGCGACCCCCGACCAATCCGATCCAAACGGAGGACCACCGTGATCTCACAAGCCGGTCTGGTCACCGTCGTTCTCGTGTACGTCGGATTCCTGTTTGCGATTGCACAGGTCGCAGAAAGAGCGGCGCGACAAGGAAAGAACTGGATCTTCCATTCCTCGATCTACTCGCTCGGTCTTGCGGTCTACTGCACGACGTGGACGTACTACGGAAGCGTCGGCAAAGCGTCGAATGAAGGGATGCTCTGGCTCACCATCTATCTTGGCCCAACACTGGCGATGATGATTGCGCCGCTGTTTCTGCGCAGCATCGTTCGTATCAAAGCTCGCCACAAAGTCACCAGCATTGCCGACTTCATTTCCGCTCGTTATGGAAAGTCGCAGGCCGTCGCTGCACTCTGTACCGTGATGCTGATCATCGGCATCGTTCCGTACATCGCGCTGCAGCTAAAAGCCGTGACCGGAACCTTTGCCTTGATGACCACAGAGCGCGGCTCTGGAGGCGGAATCATCAGCCCGATTGTCATCATCCTGATGTTTGGATTCACGGTGATCTTCGGTATCCGTCGGCTCGATCCCACCGAGCGGCATCCAGGCATGATGGTGTCCATTGCCGTCGAGTCGGTGGTCAAGCTGCTCGCCTTCTTGGCCTCAGGGACACTGGTCATGTGGAGCGTCTTTGGCGGTCCATCAGGATTCTTCCAGCGACTCAACGAAACCCTTCCCAAGCCGATCCTGTTTCTCAGCCGGGGTGGCGCGCCACAGCTTCTCACCTGGGGTACCTATCTGCTGCTGGCCACCTGCGCGTTTATGTTCTTGCCGCGTCAGTTTCACGTTGCAGTCGTCGAGAACAGTGATGAACGACAGCTCCGTACTGCGTCGTGGCTCACCCCTTTGTACATGTTTCTGATCAACTTGTTTGTGCTGCCAATTGCACTTGGCGGTCTGATCACCGCCCCCAAGGGAGCCTCGCCGGACCAGTTCGTTCTGTCTCTCCCGATGCAAGGCGGCTATCACGTCTTGTCGGTGTTCGTCTTCGTGGGTGGGTTCTCTGCTGCGATCGGAATGATCATGGTTGAAACGATGGCCATGGCGACCATGGTTTCCAACCATCTGTTCCTTCCTATTCTCGATGCCAGTCCGGCCCTGTGGAGGTTGCGCAGACACCTTATCTATACCCGCTGGATCGCTGCCGCACTGCTTATCGGTGCCTCGTACTGGTTTGAAGTACAAGTCGGTCGATCCGTCATGTTGGTCAGCATGGGAATGCTGTCGTTTGCTGCGGTGACGCAGTTCCTTCCCGCGATCTTGGGTGGTCTGTTCTGGAAGGATGGGAATCGCACCGGTACACTCGTCGGCCTGGGCTGCGGATTCCTTTTGTGGACGTACACCCTGTTTCTGCCAACCTTCGTCCGCAGTCAGTGGCTTCCGCTGTCTCTTCTACGAGACGGACCGTTTGGAATTTCCGGGTTGCGGCCCGAGGCCCTCTTTGGACTGGAGGGTTTCCCCAGCCTCGCGCATGGAACCTTCTGGAGCCTGCTGTTTAACGTCGGCGGCTATCTGCTCGGTTCGCTTCTGGGCCGTGCGAGCGTGGAAGAGCGCCGCATTGCCGAAGAGTTCCTCGGTGCACAGGCAACCGCAGTGATCGATGACGAAGGCGAAAAGCTGCCACTTGCGGACAAGGTAACGGCCATCGAGTCCATTCTCAGGCGCTACTTCTCCCCGCAAGCTGCGCAGACCATGGTACAGCGCGCGCTCGACGCTCTCAAGCTGGAAGACCGTCAGAGCATTGGCGTGGTCGAGCTGGCCGAGCTGCACCGGATGGTCGAACGGCAGCTCGCTGGTGCCTTGGGCGCTGCAGCAGCACACTCTGCGATGTTCGAGCTACGCAGCGGAATCTCTGTAAAGGAATCCCAAGCGCTGGAAAAAGTGTACGCCAAGATCTTGGCCAACATGAACATGGCGCCGTC
>CAYTGC010000360.1:0-5011 GCA_964437195.1 uncultured Myxococcales bacterium
AGCTGGCGGACCATGTGGCGGATGACCTGGAGCTGCTGGTAGTCCTTTTTGCCAAAGACAGCGACGTCGGGCTCGACGATGTGGAAGAGCTTGCTGACGACAGTGGCGACGCCGCGGAAGAAGCCGGGGCGGAACTCGCCTTCGAGGAAGGTGGCGATGGGGCCGGGATCGACGAGGCAGGTCTGGGGATCGGGGTATAGCTCGGCTTCGCTCGGGGCAAAGACGGCATCGACGCCGGCGTCGGCCATCAGCTCAAGGTCACGGGCGAGGGTGCGGGGGTAGCGGTCGAAGTCCTCGTGGGGGGCGAACTGCAGGCGGTTGACGAACACGCTGGCGACCACAAAGTCGGACAGCTGCTTGGCCTGGCGCATCAGCTGGATGTGGCCTTCGTGGAGGTTGCCCATGGTGGGGACAAAGCCAATCCGGCCACGACCTTGGAGGGTGCTGCGCAGGCCGGATACCGTCTCACAGAGCTTGGGTTTTGTTTGGGTCATGCGTCGCTTCCTTTGCGCGGGGCGGTGACAAGGTACAGCACAAACTCTTCATTGCCTGCGGGGCCGCGAATCGGTGAAGAAACCACGCCGAGGACCCGGCAGCCGAGCGCTTCCGCCGCCCGCATGCAGCGCGCAATCGACTGCTCGTGCAGGGCCTTGTCGCGGACCACGCCGCCTTTGCCGACCTGGCCCTTTTCGACCTCGAACTGCGGCTTCACGAGCGTCAAGATCGGACTGTCCGGGGCGGTGAGCGCGCACATCGCGGGCAGAAGCAAGGTCTGCGAAATAAACGACGCGTCGCACGTCGCCAGGTTGGGCACGTAGGGAAGCTGCTCGGGCTGAAGGTGCCGGGCGTTGGTTCGGTCGAGCACGTGGACCCGCGGATCTTGCTGCAGCTTGTAGGCCAGCTGCCCGTAGCCCACGTCGACCGCAATCACCTGGGCCGCGCCCGCCTGAAGCAGACAGTCGGTAAAGCCGCCCGTCGATGCGCCAATGTCAATCGCCCGCCGACCGGTCACATCGACCGAAAAATACTCGAGCGCATGCTGGAGCTTGAGCCCGCCGCGCGACACAAACGGCAGCGGATCGCCCTTGAGCTGCACCTGCGCGTCCGCCGCCACCTTCTGCCCCGCCTTCACCACGACCTGTCCATCGACCAGCACCGCGCCCGCCATCACCAGCGCCTGCGCCCGCTGCCTGCTCTCGCACAGCCCGTCTGAAACCAGCCGTTCATCCAACCGACAAGCACCCATCTGCGACAAGACCTAAAGACCTCCAGATCCCCCGAAGAAATACCAAAACCCGCCCAAAGTCGCCGACAAACCACTTCGTGTCGGGGACTGGCGCGCTCCGTGATCCTTGCTAAACTGCCGCCACCATGACGAATTTTCTAGCCACTTACGCACGGTCACACTACGCCGGCGAGCTACGCAAAAGCCACGTCGGAACACAGGTCGTTCTCCTCGGCTGGGTACAAGGCCGTCGCGACCTCGGCGGACGTATCTTCATCGACCTCCGCGACCGCTCTGGCCTAAGCCAAGTCGTCTTTGGCCCCGACATCGGCAAAGAAGCCCACGCCGAAGCCGACGCCCTCCGCAGCGAGTTTTGCATCGGCATCGTCGGTACCGTCAAGCTCCGCACCGACTCTGGGGGACAAGCAAACCCCAATCTTCCCACCGGCGAGATCGAGGTCGAGTGCTCTGTCCTTCACATCTTCTCGCGCGCCGACACCCCGCCCTTCCAGATCGAGGACGACATCGAGACCCGCGAGGAGATTCGACTCAAGTACCGCTACCTCGACCTGCGTCGGCCCAAGCTGCAAAAGAACTTCCAGCTCCGCAGCAAGCTGTACCGCGCCACCCGTGACTACTTCCACGACAACGGCTTCTGGGAGTTCGAGACGCCGTTTATGGTCAAGTACACGCCCGGCGGCGCCCGCAACTTCCTGGTTCCGTCACGGCTGAACGCTGGCAAGTTCTACGCGCTCGCCGAGTCGCCGCAGATCTTCAAGCAGCTGTTCATGGTCGCTGGCATGGATCGCTACTTCCAGATCGTGCGCTGCTTCCGCGACGAAGACCTGCGCCAGGATCGCCAGCCCGAGTTTACCCAGATCGACGTCGAGATGTCGTTTGTGACCGAAGAAGGCATCCAGACGATGATGGAAGGACTCGTCGCCAAGATCTGGAAAGAGACGCTTGGCGTCGATGTGCCGCGACCGTTTTTGCGCATGCCCTACAAAGAGGCGATGGCGCTCTACGGCGAGGACAAGCCCGACCTGCGCAATCCGCTGCGGCTCCACGACATCACCGACCTGGTCAAAGCCCACGACGGGGGTGGTGTTCCGCTGTTCAAGAGCACCGTGGATGGCGGCGGCATTGTGAAGCTTCTGCGCATCCCCGGCGAGCATGCCCAGAAGATCTCGGGCACCGAGGCGCGCAAGTTCGAGGACATGGTCAAGGGTCTGGGCGCCAAGGGCCTGGGCTCAGCGCGGCTGGAACAGACGGCGGCAAGTGGCATGGCGGCAGCCTGGACGCAGTCGCCGTTTGCCAAGACGCTATCGAATGAGCTGCGCGAAGCCATCGCCAAAGAGATCGGTGCGACGCCGGGCGACCTGCTGCTGTTCCAGTTCGGTCGGGCGAAGCTGTGCAACACCGTGCTGGCGTCGTTGCGACAGCAGATGGGCAAGCGGCTGGAGCTTATCGGATCGGGCTGGCGCTTTTTGTGGGTCACCGAGTTCCCGATGTTCGAGCTTGCGGAAGGCGACAAGTGGGTCGCGGCACACCACCCGTTCACGTCGCCAAACCCGGAGCATGTCGAGCTTCTGGGCAAGGACAACGGCGGAGTGCTGGCGCGGGCGTACGACCTGGTGCTAAACGGCAACGAGATCGCGGGCGGCTCGATTCGGATTCACCAAAAGGAAGTGCAGGCGAAGGTGTTTGCGGCGCTCGGGCTGACGGAGGATGACTTCCGGGCGAAGTTTGGCTTCCTGCTCGATGCGTTCCGCTATGGTCCGCCGCCACACGGCGGCATCGCGTTTGGCGTCGACCGGCTGGCGATGCTTTTGACGGGGGCGGAGTCGCTGCGTGATGTGATCGCATTCCCGAAGACGCAGAACGGAACCGACCTGATGAGCGACTGCCCGACGGAAGTGTCGAACAAGCAGCTCGAAGATCTGTTCATCCGGCTCGCACCGCGCGCACCCTCGGCGTAGCCGGGGACTGTCTCCGGTCGGCCCCACAGCTAGGATTTTTTTGGGGGTTACTGGACGCTCTCGGGGGTGGGGTGGGCGGTGCGCCAGTCGACGGCTTGCGAGGGCTCGGCGAGGAACTTGGCCGGATCGGTGAGGACGAGTGCATTGCGCAGCACTTCGTCCATGTGCTCGGCGGGAATGATCGTCATCGAGCGCAGGACCTTGGGCGGAATCTCTTTGAGGTCTTTTTGGTTTTCGCTCGGGATGATGCAGGTAAAGATGCCCGCTCGGTGGGCCGCGAGGATCTTGTCCTTGACGCCACCAATCGGTAGCACCCGCCCGCGCAGGGTCACTTCGCCGGTCATCGCCACATCTCGACGCACCGGCAGACGGAGAAGCGCCGAAACCAGGCTGGTCACCATCGTGATACCCGCCGACGGTCCGTCTTTGGGCACGGCGCCTTCGGGGAAGTGAACGTGGACATCGACCTTCTGGTAAAAGTCGCGCTCGAGGCCGAGTGCGTCGGCGCGCGAGCGAACGTAGCTCATCGCGGCCTGCGCCGATTCCTGCATCACTTCGCCGAGCTTCCCGGTCAGCACCAGCTTGCCTTTGCCCGGCACGACGCTGACCTCGGTGGCCAGAAGCTCGCCGCCGAACATCGTCACCGCCAGGCCGTTTGACAGGCCGACCTCGTCGCGCTCCTCCATCTTCGACGAGCGATAGCGCGGCACACCGAGGTACTTTTGCAGGTTCTGCTGGGTGATGCGGAAGCGCAGGCTCTCGGGCGTCCGTCCGGTGTGAACCTTCGCCACGACTTCGCGCGCCACTTTGCGGCAGATCGTCGACACCTCGCGCTCGAGGCCGCGCACACCCGCTTCCTTGGTGTAGTGGTGAATCACCGCGCGCACCGTATCCGCCGTCACGTCGAGCTGCACGTTGCCGATGCCGTTAAGCTCGCGCTCTTTGGGAATCAGGTACTGCTGCGCGATCGCCAGCTTTTCCCACTCGGTGTAGCCCGGCAGGTGGATGATCTCCATCCGATCCTGAAGCGGCAGCGGAATCGAGTGCAGGTTGTTGGCCGTCGCGATGAACATCACGTCCGACAGGTCGTAGTCGAGGTCGAGGTAGTGATCGACAAACGCCGCATTCTGTTCGGGATCGAGCACTTCCAAAAGCGCCGCCGACGGATCGCCACGAAAATCGGTCGACATCTTGTCGACTTCATCGAGCAGCATGACCGGGTTGTTGCTGCCCGCTTTCTTGAGGCTCTGGATGATCTTGCCCGGCATCGCACCGATGTAGGTCCGGCGATGGCCACGAATCTCGGCCTCGTCGCGCACGCCGCCCAGCGAAAGCCGCACAAAGCGCCGTCCGGTGGCCCGCGCAATCGACTTTGCCAGCGACGTCTTGCCAACGCCCGGCGGACCGACCAGACACAGAATCGGCCCCTTGAGCTTCTTTACGAGCGCCTGCACCGCCAGGTACTCGATGATGCGCTCTTTGACTTTTTGTAGGCCGTAGTGGTCCTCGGTGAGGATTCCTTCGGCTTCCTTGATGTTGAGCTTGTCTTGGGTTCGTTCGTCCCACGGCAGCGACAGCACCCAGTCGATGTAGTTGCGCACCACCGTCGCTTCGGCGCTCATCGGGCTCATCAGCTTGAGCTTGCGCAGCTCTTTGCGCAGCTTGAGCTGGCCTTCGCGCGACATCTTTTTCTGACGGATCTTCTCTTCGATCTCGGTCAGCTCGTTCTTGAACTCGTCGCGCTCGCCCAATTCCTTCTGAATCGCCTGCATCTGCTCGTTCAGATACAGATCCTTCTGCGAGCGAT
>CAYTGC010000361.1:0-4995 GCA_964437195.1 uncultured Myxococcales bacterium
CCCGATGTCCGCTTCGTCGCCCACATCGATCTTCCCAAGAGCGTCGAGAGCTACTACCAGGAAACCGGACGCGCCGGTCGTGATGGCGAGCCCGCCGAAGCCTGGATGGTATACGGACTGGGCGATGTCGTAAGTCAGCGGCGACTCATCGAACAGAGCGAAGCCAGCGAAGAATGGAAGCGGGTCAGCCAGCGCAAGCTGACTTCGCTTTTGGCGCTGTGTGAAAGTGTCGTTTGCCGTCGGAAAAACCTGCTCTCCTATTTCGGAGAAGAGTCCCCCCCAAGCTGTACAAACTGCGACAACTGTCAGACACCGCCCCAGTCCATTGACGGAACCGAGCTAGGCCGGAAGGCACTGTCCGCCGTCGCCCGCACCGAGCAGCGCTTTGGCGCAGGACACCTCGTCGATGTGCTGCGCGGCATTCACACCGAAAAGATCGATCGCTTTGGCCATGACCGCTTGAGCGTGTTCGGAATCGGTCAAGATGTAGAAGAGCGGCGCTGGTCCAGCGTCTTTCGTCAACTGACTGCAACTGGTTTTCTCGACGTGGATGCCGAGTTTGGCGCGTTCCGACTGAATCGTCGGTCGTGGGAACTCCTGCGCGCCCAGACCACTCTCCTTTTGCGCGAAGATCAGGTTCCCAAGCCCAAAGAGAAAGTGAAAAAGAGTCGGACGTCTCCGTCTGCAGAAAAGCCACTGCGCGATCACAAAGCCACGAAGCCGAGCGATCTGTTCGAGTCCCTGCGCGCCTTGCGCAAGCGACTGGCAGACGAGCAGGGAATTCCCCCATACATCGTGTTTCACGACACCACGCTGCACGAAATGGCCAAGCGAAAGCCCCAAAGCTTGGCTGCTCTTGCGCAGATTCCGGGCGTAGGAAAAGTGAAGCTAGAGCGCTACGGAGCGCTGTTTCTCGCGCAGATTCTGCAAGCTGCACAAGCCAGAGAGTCCGCCCTCACGCTCTGAACTGGCGCGACTAAAAGGACAGCGACAGTGCGGGGGAGACAGGGGTTGGGGCAGAAGTGTCGGGAGGGAGAACCAGCTCTTTGGGAGGAGCGGTCAGCTCTCTCACTTCGACGGTCGAGCGCGCGTGCCACAGCGCATCCGTGAGCCCAGCCAGCACCATCAGCCAAAACGCCACCCCGGTTCCCAGATACGTCCCGGTCAGCGCCTGCGCCGCCGTATACTCCCGCGCCGGAAACGTATTGTCGGGATAGCGCAGCTTGACCGTCAGCCAGGTTCCCGCCGATGCCGCTCCGGTCAGCGCTTCGCCGATGAGCAGCACCGTACCGACGGCAATCCGCCCATCGGCAAGCTGCGGCACGCCAAACGGAACAAACTGGAGCGGACTCAGCTTGCGCGACACGATCCGCTCGAAATACAGCCGCTTCGCCTGTTTCTGCGCAAGCTGCTCGGCGCGCTTTTGGAGCGCTTCGGCCTCGGCCTTCTGCCGCTGTTCTTCTTCGTTTTGGCGGCGCCGGATTTCTTCCAGCCGCTGCTCATTTCGCCGACGGATTTCGTCCAAAAAGGCCACCGCCTTGAGCGGATCGACCAGCGGATCGAGCGCAAAGTCTGGCCGCAGCGACAGAAGCAGGTTGAACTCCTGCTCCGCGCCGGGCTCGTCGTGCTCGAAGAAATACGACAGCGCCAAAAGCTTGTGCGCCAAAAGCAGCTGGTCTTCTTGTGCAAGCAGCGTCTGTGGATACAGAAGGGGCCGCAGCGTCAGAACCGCCGCCGCATAGTCGCCGCGCTGATACGCCAGCTTGCCGCGCTGAAGTCGTGCTTCGGGGCTTTGATCGGCAGGACTCGGCAGTGGACTGGAAAGTCGCGGCGGCTCGCGTCGAGTGGGCGGATGGACTTCTTCGGCATGCGTGACGCGGTGATCCCCAAGGATCAAAATGCCGCAGCACATGGTCGCAGCCGCACGTCGCAACATCTATGCAAGGTCATATCACGGAGCGACCCTGCCCCGAGCAAAAACTACTGCGGCCTTGGGCGGCGAAGGAGCCGCCGAAGCCGTCGCCGCATCGCCAGGGACGAAAAGACCGCAGCCAGCAGAACCAGCGAAGGCAAAGACGCAACCGAGCGGCCCATTTGGCAGTCGCAACCACCCACCGCTTTTGGCAGTGGATCGCTGTCGGGAGGCACGACCTCATCGCCGCCCTGATCCAGCTTGGTGGCAAGGTTTCCGGTGTTGCGCAGGTCGTGATGGAAGCTGTCCCAGTCCATCCGGCCTTTGCTCAGGCCGCGCACGTGCCAGACAAACAGCCAGCCATTGCGCGTGATCGTCGCCAGCTCAAGCTTGCCGTCGCCATCCATGTCCCCAACCGTTGGCGTCGCCGCAATCCAGCCGCCGGTCAGCTTGGGAAAGCCGCGCGCCTCTTGTCCGTCCACATTCCACGCATGCACAAAGTAGCCCGCCGATCCGGCCACAACGTCTTTTTTCCCGTCGCCATCGACATCGACGACCAGCGGATTCATGAAGAAGACATAGTCTTCGATCGCCTGCGGGAAGCCTGGCTTCATCTTGCCGGTCTCCAGATCCCATGCCGACAGGTGCATCTCGAAGTCGAGTCGCTGATACGCCTTCACCATCGACAGCGCCGCATTGGCACCGGACGTTGGCAAAATCGCCTCGAACTTGCCATCTCCATCGAGATCGCCAAGGGCCGGACTTGCGATGAAGCTCAGCGTCGAAAACTCCCGTGTGCTCGACTTTTCACCAAACGCGGGCCGGTTGTTCGACAGCGTCACTTTGTACAGATTCCCATCGGCCTTGAGGATGGTCATCCGCGTCGCGATGCCGTTGAAGAACAGCTCGGGTACACCGTCACCGTCGATGTCACCCATGGCGGGCGCGTTGGGAATCCCAACCCCGACGACCGGCAGCACGTCCTTGTTGTTCACCGCCACCGGGAAGCCCGGCAAGACAAGCTGCGGCGCTTTGCCGCCACGCCCGTCGATGGCATAGACCCGCGCGTACTCGCCGTACTGTTCGTTGGTCGATAGCGCCAGATCAGGAATCCCATCGCCGTTCAGATCGCCGACTGCAGGCGTTGACAGAATGCGCGCCCGCTGCCTCGGTTCGGGGTCCATCGGATCATCGGGACGCTGCGGATCGGAAATCAGCTGTGGCCACCCCGCAAGCCGCGAGCCGTCCCCTTTCCAGACATAGACCTGGCCATCGAACGACGCCGCGATGATGTCCAGCTTCTTGTCGCCATCCAGATCCGCGAGAACGGGCGCGGCAAAGAAGCCATCGTCGATCACCTTGCGGGGATTTGTGCCTTGGCTGCGCGCGACGCCATCGACCTTGACCGGGAAACCAGACAGCGCCTTTCCGTCGGGACCTATCGCCAAGAGCGTTCCGTCGTAGCTTGCGACCACGACATCCAGCTTGCCATCGCCATTGACGTCACCGACCGCCGGAGTCGCGAGCACCGCTTGGCCATAGCCAGGACGAGGACGCGACGAAGGATTGCGGAACGCCGGCGCATCCAGGTGTCCGCCCAGATCCTTCGACAGAGCGGCAATCGGCGGCAGCTCGAACGGCCAACCGGAAAGCTCGCTGCCATCCGCTCGCAGCGCATGCACCTTGCCGGACGAGTCCGCCACGATCAGTTCGCGCTTTCCATCCCCGTCGAGGTCCGCCATTTTGAGCGACGCTTCCCCCGAAGCCCCAATCCGCATCGGAAAACCGGGAAGCAGATCTGGATCGCTGTCGATGTGTACCGTGCGTCGCGCCTCGCCAACCAGACCATTGCGCAGAGGGTCCGTCGATCGCTGCGTCGCCCGCACGCGCACCGTCAGCGCTTTCACATGCGAGACATCGTCCGGCTGCCAGTTCGGATCCTCGGGTGACAGCACCGGATTTTGAATCTTGAGATCGCCTGCCGGAAGCTGCGCCAGCGGTCCTTCGAGCGGCTGCGACTGCAGCTCTGCCCCAGCAAGCCGCTTCCACTCGCCCTCTTTCGGATCGACGCCCGGACCCCACTCGACCACGTAGTCATATTGGTCTTTGCCCGTGCCGACGCCGCCATTGCGCAGCGCGATACGGCCCATCACCTTCACCATTCCGTCTCGCTTGCCGAGGACCTGAAACCACTCCGGGCTCTCGATTTCAACCTGCGGCGGAATCGCGCCGGCCAAGATCGCGTCGACCGCCTTGCGGGCATTGACACGCCCGTAGCCAAAGCGACGAACAAAGCCGGGGCCACTTGGATACGCGAGCGGATTTTGGCTCTCCGCTGGATCGTGGAAGGAATCCACAGTCCCAATCATGATCTGGCGGACCTCTTCTGCGGTCAGGCGACGGACCCGATCGGGCTTGGTCGTTGGTTCTCCGGAAGGCGTGTCGTCACTTCCCGATGGATGCAGTCGCGCCGGGGCGGGCAAATCCGCTTGCAACGCCGCGCTGTAAAGGAGTCCCGCCATTCCCGATGCACGACCCGTCGCTTCAGAAGAGCAGTGTGTCCCGGGAACAGAAAGCTGAAGCTGCGCTCCGTAGTTTGTGCAGTTGTCGAACGCAAACGCATGGGTTGAGTCTTCGCGACGGTCGGCGTTGTAACGAATCGCGTGGACATACACCGTATGGTTGTTGGTTCCCGGGAAGTTGTGATGGAAGCTGTTTTCGTCCGCTGCCGAGGCAATCACCGTCACATGGTTGTCGTACGCATAGTCAATCGCCCAGCGCGACAGCCACGAGTTGTCGAGCGTTCCCAGCGCTTCCTGAACCACCGCCGCACCAATATCGACTGCGTAGGTTGCCGCCACACCAAAGTCGTTGACGTCAGCCACGAAGCTATCACCGACGCGAAGCGGCATCACCCGGCAGCGCGGACAGACGCCGGCATCGCCCAGTCCGTTGTCGGTTTCAGCAGATGAGTCCTCTGCTTCGCCGTTGCCGTGTCCGTAGTGGGTGTCATCGTACGCATCGTTGTCATTGCGGAAGAAGTCCCAGCCCGCAATGTCGTCGATGTAGCCATTCCGATCATC
>CAYTGC010000362.1:0-4995 GCA_964437195.1 uncultured Myxococcales bacterium
ATCCCAAAGAGGTCGTCGGGTCCGAGGCCGCGTTCCAGCGCTATGCCGAGATCGCGGCCCGCATTCCAGAAGCGGAGATCCTGCCCTTTCGACTCGACCCAGTGCTGGCCTATCACAATGTGCAAGCAGGCCTCCTGGCCCTGACGCCGCACCGCGACGCGCTGAGGCGTGCCTTGCCCCTGGTTGATCACAGTGCGCTGTTTGACCTGGAGGCGCTCGCCCAGGCGGTGATCTTTGCCAGCACCCAAGTGGTCGGCAAGACCCGATCCGATGGCGAGACCAAAGCCCTGATTGGCGAGGCCAGTCGACTCCGGGCGCTCCTGCTCAGCACTGCCGATGCCTTGGTGCTGTCGGGGATCTTCAAAGCCCAGGTGATCGCCGCGATTCGTTCGGGAGCGGGACCGATACACCTCGCCCGAGACTGCGTCGAGTTGGCATCGCTTTATGGCAAGACCCCGCAGTCGATGCTCTGCCAGCGCATCGTGCGCAGCGAGCACCTGCTTCGGGCCAGCGAGCTTGGCACCATCCTCCTTGGCAGACTGCGACCGAGCACCGCCCGCCGCAAAGCCGAAGACCATCCTGGTAAGGCCGCCACTGAGAGCCGCGATCGACTGGCCACACTTCTTTTGCAGCGCCACCGCGACCTCCGGCGAGTCGGCTACTACCTATGGGGCGATGACTTTGATGCCCACGTCCCAGCCCTGCAAGCCCGCACGCGCCCCCGCCCCAAAAAGGCCCCACCCGTCGTTGACCCGCCTGCCGCCTAGCCCCAAGCGCCTGGGACATCCAGCAGCCTCCCGCAAGCAGTCGGCGTCCTCACCTGGGACATCCGAAAGTCCCCCGCGAGAGGTCTGAGTCCTCACTTTGGACATCCGAAAGTCCTCTGCGAGAGGTCTGAGTCCTCACTTGTGAGAGCCGAAAGTCCTCTGCGAGAAGTCCGAACGCTCAACCAAGACATCCGAAAGTCCCTGGTGAGTGGTTCGACTGCTCGCAGGAATGGTTCGAGAGTCCCGCGCGAGACGCTCACCCAGACTCGTTTGACTTCTCCCCCCTCGCCAGGGCAAGTAGCCAGCATGGGATACGCCGTCAAGGAAGTCTTCTACACGCTGCAAGGGGAGGGCGCACAAGCCGGTCGTGCCGCTGTGTTTTGTCGTTTTGCCGGTTGCAACCTCTGGACTGGACGCGAGGCCGATCGCCCGCGCGCCATCTGTCAGTTTTGCGACACCGACTTTGTGAACACCGATGGTCCCGGTGGTGGCAAGTTCCCCTCCCCAGATGCACTCGCCGACGCCGTCTTGGCCTGCTGGTCTGCTTGTGCCGCTTCCAGTCCTGACCGCCGCTTTGTGGTCCTGACCGGTGGTGAGCCGCTGCTGCAAGTCGATGCGCCGCTTCTGCGCGCCCTACATGCGCGCGGTTTCTTCGTTGCGGTCGAGACCAATGGCACGCAGCCCCTTCCAACTGGCCCTGCTGCCGACTGCATCGACTGGGTCTGCATGTCCCCCAAAGCGGGCTCCGACATCGTCGTCACCGCAGGCGATGAGCTGAAGCTCATCTTTCCGCAGTCCGGCGCCGAGCCCGAGCGCTTTGCTTCTTGGAACTTCACCCATCACCTGCTTCAGCCGATGGACGGCCCAAGCAAGGCCAAAAACACCGCCGAAGCCATCGCCTATTGCCAGCGTCATCCCAAGTGGCGCTTGTCGCTACAGACCCACAAGCTGCTGGGGATTCCATGACCGCAACCAAGCCCGGACTTGTCCAGCTCAGCTTGGGGAGCGCACGGGCCGTCGCGCATTCGCTGCGCTTTCTTGACGGGGAGGCGGGGGTTTGCTAGCGTCCTTGGCTCTTTGCAAGGAGCTTTGCGTGTCGAAACAACACCACTCAGCCTCGGTGGGGCCAGATGGCTTCATCGGGTTTTGGCAGAAGAAGTGGGAAACCATCACCCTGTATTTCTCGCGGGGACTGGTGCTGGTGATTGGAATCATCGTCGCGTTGGTCGGCGGTTGGGCGATCAGCCAGTATCTCGATGGAAGGAAAGAACGGTCGACGGAAAAGCTCGGACAGGCGATGAAGATCGCGGAAGCGAACCTCATCACCGAGCAGGAAAAGGACGTCGAGCAGAACGAGGAAGTGCCGCGCTTTAAGACCGGCAAAGAGCGCCAAGACGGCGTTCTCAAAGTGATCGGCGATCTGGACAAAGACTACTCGAGCACGCCGGCGGCACTGCGGGCGGTTCTGGTGAAGGCGGGAATCGCGTTTGACCAGGGCAAGTATCCCGAAGCCGAGGCGCTGTATCGGCGCTTTGTCGATGCCAAGCCGCGCGAGCTGGCGCTTGTGCTGCTGGCCCAAGAAGCGATTGGGCTGTGTGCGGAAGCGCGGGGCGACTTTGCGGCGGCGCAGGCAGCGTTTACCGCGCAGACCTCGGGTGACCTGTTCAAAGAGCGCTCGCAGTGGAACCTGGCTCGCATCTACGCCAAGCAGGGCAACAAGCCGAAGGCCATCGAGATCTACAAAGAAATGCTCGCCAAGGGCGATCCGAAGAGCTCGCTGCGCGACGACATCCAGAACCGGATCTCGCAGCTGGAGCAGTAAATGCGACGCCTCTCTCGCTTTGCGCCGCTGTGCCTGCCGCTTGTGTCGCTCCTAAGCTGCGCTGGGCTTGGCCTTACGCCGCGACCGTCTTCGCTGGGCGGGGTGCAGATGGCGCGCGAGACGTTTGTCGCGCCTCAGAACGTCGTGCGGGTTCGCTGGACCCGTCCGCTTGTTCACAAGCAGGCGTTCTTTGCCTATAACCCGCAGGAATTTGCCACCGCGGCGGTCAGCCCAGACGGTCAGATGGTCTTTGTTGGATCATCAGAGAAAGTCCTGTACGCACTGCGGTATCGCGACGGCGAAGCCTTGTGGCAGAGGCCGTTTAAGGGTGGAGTCGCGTCGGAGCCGCTGTACGTTCCAGCTGGGGAAGCGAGCCCAGAGCCGCTGCTGCTGGTCGGCGATGACGATGGCTCACTGACTGCGCTGGCACCCGCGACGGGCGAAGTTCGCTGGACGGCACAGCTATCGGGCCCAATTCGGACGCTGCCCACGGTGGCCGGGGGCCTGGTCTACACCACGACGACGGCTGGCCGCATCTATGCCCACAAGCTGCAAACCGGCAAGTGGGTCTGGCAGTACGAGCGTGAGACGCCGGATGGCTTTGCGATCCGTGGCGGGTCTGGCGCACTGGTCCACGGTGGCCACGTCTATGTCGGCTTCCCTGATGGCTACCTTGGCTGTCTGCGGGCGGAAAACGGCGAAGTCATCTGGACCCGGCAGCTATCTGGCAATGCGACGCGGTTTACCGATGTCGACAGCACCCCAGTCCTGGTCGGCGATACGCTGTATGCGTCTTGTTTCGCGAGCGGTGTGTTTGCGCTCGATGTAAAAGACGGCTCGACGCGCTGGCGGTATGACCTGGATGCTGCGGGACAGCTCGCGGCGGATCCGCAGGGCGAGCGCATCTATGTCTCCTCCTCGACACAAGGGTTGGTCTCGCTCGATCGCAAAGGGCGGCTACTGTGGCAGCAGAGTCCGTCCAAGCAGGGGGAGATCTCGGCGCCGCAGCCATGGGGTCGCTATGTGCTGTTCAATGCGGTCTCGAGCGGACTTTTGATTGTGGACGGAAAGACTGGAGAGCTGGTCCAGGCCTTCAATCCCGGCCAAGGGGCGTCGGCTCGCCCGACCACGTCTTCAAACGATGTCTATCTTCTGTCGAACGTCGGCGTATTCTTCGCGCTCACCCAAGGGTGAGCTTTCACCGTCCCCGCTACAGCTTTTCGAAATCCCACGCTCTGGAGGTTAGGATGCTGCGACACTTGAGACTGTCGGCTGCGAGCCTGTCTGTGCTCCTTTTGGCTTGTCCTGGGCCGTCCGAAGATCCGCCGGACATGCAAGCGATCTTGCTCGAACCGGATGAGATTCCCCTCAAGGTGAGCGAGCGCTGCCCTGGTGATTCGAAGTGCTCGGACAGCGGTGACTACAGCCTGTATGCGGGCTACGGCGTCCGCGACATCACGCCCGAGATCGAGACGTTCGACGACAAAAACAAAAACGGCAGCTGGGATGAGGGCGAGCCGTACGATGACAAGAACAAGAACGGCAAGTTCGACGCGTACTGGATGGCGGGCTATGGCAACGGGCGGCTCGCGCTTGGGGTTCATGATCCGACGTGGGCACGCGCCATTGCGATCAAACAGAACCAGACGCTGGTGGTCGTGGTTTCGGTCGATGCGCTCGGTCTGTTTCGGGATGAGACCGCCGAGATCCAGAAGCTTCTGGATCCGAAGCTGGGGGTGGACCTTTTGATGGTGCATGGGACGCACCTGCATCAGACCGCCGATGTCGTGGGTGGCTGGGGACCAGATGTCTTTACCAGCGGCATCAACCGCACCTACCAGCAGCGCGTGCGCAAGCTGATTGCTGAAGCGGTGGCCGATGCCGTGGGCGCGCTAAAGCCTTCGCGGGTGACGATGAACTCGGTGCTCGTGCAAGACCCTGGCGGGGACATGCATCGCTATGTCGGCGATTCGCGCGATCCGGTGGTGATAAATCCCCGCCTGCACACGCTCCAGTTCATGGATGTCAGCGCAACGCCGCCTCGGCCGATTGCGACCGTGGTCAACTGGGCACATCATCCTGAATCGGTGGGATCTTCCAATCAGCTGATCACGTCTGACTTTGTGCACTTCCTGCGGACTGATCTGGAAATGGCTGGCTCGGGTCCGGTGGTCTATGTAAGCGGAGCGCTGGGCGGACAGATTGGACCTGGAAAAGTGGTCGCGGTCGATGACAAGGGCACCGAGTATCCCAAGCACTCGTTCCAAAAAGCCGAGTGGATCGGACACGGAGTCGCAAACTTCGCCAAGACGTCGATGGCCGATCCGAAGGCAGTGACGGTCGAGGGCAAGAACGCCAAGCTGTCCTACCGCAGCACGGTGTTTCCGGTTCAGGTAGCCAATCGCG
>CAYTGC010000363.1:0-4983 GCA_964437195.1 uncultured Myxococcales bacterium
CCTCTTCCGAGGGAACGAGCTTTATCTGGCGATCGTTTGCCATTCCATTTAGCAGTTCTGAAAGCGCCTCGCTCGAAACGCCCAGGGACTCGGCAAGCTGCCACTCTGGCATCGAGCTGCGGCCTTCCAGCACCGCAAGGACTCGCAATGGCGTCAAGCTCCCCCCCTTGTGGACTGCAACGGGCGCAATTCGAGCCTGCGTTGAGCGACCCGACTTTGCAGCAGGAGTGGCCGTCTGTGCGCTGGCAGACACCGCTTTGATTGTACCAGGCACAACGACGCCCATCGCCGCAGTACCACGGGCCCCACGCGAACTCTTGCTGGTGTCGGCCTTGCTGGTTTCCGCGCTCCCACCAAACGGACTCTCATCGGCGGCCATCGCCAGCCACGACACCGATGGAGACACCGCACTCTCTGCGAGACCCATCTCGGTCTTGTCTTCTGCGCTCAGGGCGGCAAAGTCGGGAAATCCAGTGGTTCCGGGCGGCACCACAATCTGCCGCGTCGGCTCGAAGTCGGTGGGCACCAGAGGCTTGGACGTCTTCGGCAGCGGCTCGACCGGCTTCGCTTTGAGTGGCTCCATCGGCTTGGCCTTCACCGGCTTCACCGGCTCTGCCGTGAGGCTCGGACCAAGCTCAGCTCTCGCGGCGGCGATCGCATCGGCCAGCGGATCGTTGTCGCCTGCCATATCCAGCCAGGCTTTCGACGGCGTATCCGAGCTGGGCGCACGGGCTGGGACTGCCGGTGGGGCGTCCTCGACCGGTTTTGCCGAGCTCTGCGCCTTTTCAGCGGTCGGTGCCGTAGACTTGGCCGGGGCCGCAGCCTTGGCCTTTTCGGCCACCGAAGCGTCCGCAGGCTTCGCCGTCGCTTTGGCCGGGGCAGTGGTCTTGGTCGCTGGGGCCGCAGCAGGAGCAGTTGCCGCTGCTTTGATCGCCGCATCTCGGGTCTTGGCGATGAGGGCTTCATCGGGAACCCGTCGCACAGTGTCACCAGAGTCGGCGCGGCTCACTGGCGCTCCGCTCGGGGCCGGTTTCGCTGCGATGTCTTTGTCGACCACCTTGGTCGTCGGTGCCAGCTTCACTTCTTTGGGGACGGAGGGCCCGGACTTGTCAACGTGCGTCGCGGAGCGCGGCTTGTCGAAAGAAGCGCCGTCCTTCTGGGCCTGCTCCATCGCGTCCGCAAGTGCATCGCCCTCCCCGCTCATCGCGAGCCATGCCTTCGATGGCGTTGCTTGGCTTTCAGCCGACTTGGTCGCAGCCGGAACCGCTTCGGCAGCCTTTGCTGCCTTTTGGACCGGAGCCACGCTCGGTTTCGCTGGTTTTTCTGCCGCTGCTTTGGCCGCCGTCTCCGCGGCTTTGCTAATCACCACAGGACGAGTGCCGTCGCTCGTCTTGGCTGCACTTGGGTCGATCTTGGCCGCAGACGGCTTGCTGCCAACCGCTTGCGCCGGAATTGACTTCGCCGCCGGCTTGGCGACAGGTCCGCCGCTCGCGAGCCGTTCGCTATACAACGATGCCAGGCGCGAAAGCGCAGCGCGCGGCGTATCGACTTCATGCAGCACGCCGAGATCCGCCTCTTGCAGCGGCGCGAGCGCACTTGTCGCCCCCGAGCTGACGACCGACTGCAGCCGGGCCGCCACAACCTCACGGAGCTGCGGCGGCGCAATCCGCGCCAGCGAGACAAGCTCCATGCTCTGCTTGATTTGACTCGGACCGGGCCGCGCCTGTTTTTCGGAAAACTGTCCGAACGTATCGGGACGGCAGGACAGCACGATCATCGTCGCTGCTGCCAGCCCATGCAGCGATCCCATGACCTCGGCCAGCGCATGCAGACCCGGCTGGCCAAGCTGCTCACGCACTTGGTCCGCTTGATCAAACAACAGCGTGACGCTCGCCGGACGACGAATCGTCGCCAACCGAATCAGCGAGCACAGCACATACCGCGCCGTGGCTTCCTGGTTGATGGTCTGCTTGGCACCGATCTTTTCCCGATCTTTTTGCGACAGCTCCTCGCCCGCGAGCCAAGCCGTGGTCAGGGCTCGACGATCCGCATACGGAAACTGCACAATCACTTGCCGCGCCGTCGCGTCGAGTGAATTTTCCGTCGGAAGCGTCAGCAGATACGAACGCAGCCCCGGCTCGATATCGGCCCAGACCTTCTGCGCCGCTTCGGCAAAGTCCCCAAGTGGTCTGCGTCGGCCTGCCTCAAGGCACAGCGGCCCAAGCTGCTTCAGCACCGCCGTCGGGCCTTGATACATTCCAACTCGCGCTGCGTCGAGAAGGTCGTACGTCTGCGAGTAGATCACTTCCCACAGCAAGCGATCGATGGGTCGTTCTAGCTTGCTGCCCTTTTTGTCGACGCGGCACAGCCCCGACACGGTCTGCTTGAGGGTGAAACGGAACGGCTGCGCCAGGTCAGGAAGCGCCGGAATGGCCACGACCAGCGACTCGGGACGATGCTGCCGCTTGAGCCACCACAGCAGATGGCTCTTGCCAGCGCCGGGATCTCCGACCAGCGCGATCAGTTGGCCAAAGCCACGGCCGGTTTGTTTGAGACCGCGAAGAAACAGCTGCCTCGCCTCGGTGTGCAGCGAACCAACATCGACCAGATCTTCAAGATCCAGATCGCTGACGGCTGTCTGAGCAAAGGGATTGGCAGACGCCTTGGAAGTACCGCTTGGGGTCATGAGCGATGACGAGCCTCTTTTACGTCGCTTGCATCATACCACGACGGCGGCGGCGCCAAATCGGCCAAAAACGCACAAACTCTGCGGATTTGGCCCATTCGCTCAGCGTGGAACCGCCTACATCCCCCCGCGCTCGGCCTAGCAAGACCGCTTAGCGCCGCGCATAGAAATAGATTGGCACCGTCGAGCCCTCGCTCACCGTAAAGTACCCGCTGCCGTCCGCGGCAAAGCCCAGCGCTTCGCCTTGCAGCTCGAGCCCCAGCGGAATCCGGCACGGCTCGGTGGCCAGCGCCTCGGCGATCGTCGTCCCTGGCAGCCGTCGCCACAGATACGCCGCGTCATACGAACGAATGGCAATCTCTCGCCCCGACGGTGAAATATCGCCAGCCGTCGTCAGCCGGTTGCCACCCAGCGGGGCGGACCCAAACCGAAGCTGGGCCACTTGGGTCAGCTTTGTGGTCATGCCAGCTTGAAGCGGTGCTGCGGCACGAAAGACAAGCGAGTTTCCGTCGCCGCTCTTGGTCACGATGTAGACATCGCCATTTTCCGGGTCGACAAGCAGTGTCTCGGCGTTGTGCGCACGATCGGGATACTGAAGCGGAAACCGCTCGACGCCCGAAAGCATCGAGGGGGTCGTCGAGCCCGTGGTCACATCGGGCTCGGCGACCCGGTACACATCGATGCTCGTGCGCGACTCGCTGTTGTCGCCGATGTCGCCAATGTAAAGGTAGCTCTGACCGCGCACCGGCCCAGGCCCAAGCGCAATGTCTTCCCAGTCGCGCGCACTCGCAGAAGCCAAGTCGTAGATCGCTTGGGCGGTGCCCGTTTTCGCGAGCGCAACAATCCGCGGCCCTGCTCCCGAGTCGTTGTGCAGCCACAGCGTTCCCGGGTTCCGGCGGCTCTCCACGATGCCACTCGCTTCGGTCAGAATCGTCGCAGGCGTTCGCCCGAGCGTCACCGCCGCCGCAAAACCCGGACAGCCAGGAAGTGCATCAGGGGGTGCGGCCACATCTCGACTGGTTTCAGCGTCGGCAAGCTCTGCAAGATCCGCGGCCTGCATGGCGTCTCGCTTCTCGACGTCAACGCCACCGTCTTCCGCGTCTAGGAACGGAATATCAACCGCACAGGCGAGAAATCCGAGCCCGGCGAGTGCAAGTCCTGTGCTGCTGGTCGTTCGCATTGGGTGTCCGTCGATGTAGGCATATCAGCCTATGTTCGACGGCAGTACCAACAAACCGGCAGCGGCGCAACCTAGTTTAGCCACTTGTGCGAGCTGTCATCGCCATCGCGGCGGCCTCCGCTCAGCACCTGGAACTTGCGCGACTTGTCAGGTCGCAGCCGCCGTCGAAGCTGCCGCCACAGAGACTGCGCGCCATGGTCGGTCAGCAGCGCAAACGTCATGGCCAGCGTCACCAGGTTCGCCCCCAAAAGCTCCCACTCGGCGCGCAAAAGGTTCGCGAAAAGCCCAATTCCGATGAAAAACCACGCCAGCGTCTTCGCCGACGTGAGCTGCGGAACGCCCCACATCTTCACCTGCAGTCCGCTGTAGAGCTGGGCGAACGCGAGGAGAACCATCGAGAAAACCGGGCCCCCTTCGATGAGAACCGGCAAAATCAGCGCCCCCGAGCTAAAAACGCCGTGTAATCGGCCAAGCAAGGCAGCCGCAATCGACGACACGACGAGCACCCCAGCGCTCCAGCCGACAAAGCGTCGATGACCGATGCGCTGCTCAATCGCGCTGCCGATCGACCACAAAAGCAGCCCAAGGAAGAGCAGCGAAAACGGACTCAGGACGAACAGCGGCGCAGAAAGCAGACGCCACGGCTGTCGCCCCAGCGCTAGTCCGGGGACGAGCAGAAGCTGACTGCGAACAAAATCGCCCACCGTCGGCAGAACCGACAGCACAAAACCGACGGCAAAGACCGCAAACACCGTCACGCAGCCCGGCAGAAATGTCGAGCCGAGCTTGATCTTCGCCATCCGCTGTCCAGGCTGGTCGCGCATGGCCATCGCTTAGCGTTTAATGAGCCGGAAGATGTCTTTTCCGACGAGCAGAAGCATCAGGCTCAGCAAAATGACCAAGCCGACCATGTGAACGATCTGTTCGATGCGGTGGTTGACACGCCGTCGGGTCACCACCTCGATGGAGAGGAACACCAGGCGACCACCATCGAGCGCAGGGAGCGGCAGCAGGTTAAAGAAGCCAAGCAGTGCGCTGATCTTGGCAGCAAGCTCAAGTCCCTCGACGAAGCGCTGGCCCATCTGCTGCGCGATCATCTGCGTGATGCCGATGATGC
>CAYTGC010000364.1:0-4976 GCA_964437195.1 uncultured Myxococcales bacterium
CAAAAGAATTGGCCGACTGTGCGCAGGTTGAACTTTCAGGCGCGGTTTCGGGGGCAGGGTTCGGGGGCTGATCGGCTGGCAGGGGCCAGGTTCAACGACGGAACTTGGCCATTTTCTTACGATTGTCTCTTTTCTGGGGATGCTCGGATCAGCGTTCCGGTCCCCCGAACAGCTCATTTCGTTTCATTGATTGCAGCGTTCTGCCAAGGAGCTTCGGGAGCGATGCATCGACCTTGTCCAGCTCATCAGGCTCTTCATGATTCCAGTAGAGGACTCGACCCTTGGCGTCGAGCACCAGGTAGTCTCCCGAGCCGGGCTCGGTGGCAAACGGGATCAATCGCAGCTTCGTCGCATTCTCTACCTCTTCGTCCTCTTCGGCTTCTCGAATGGAACGAAGCGCCTTCGCGGACTCCGCGACAGAGAGCAAATCGAGCGCACCAGGATAGTCGGCTCGTACGGCTCCCTGTTGGCGCCACGAATCGACGAGCCACTGTCGGCTCTCGATGACGATGATCCCTTCTGCACCGTCGGCCCAAGCCCACAGCGCGCGAAGGTCGTCCGGCACATCGACGAGCTTCGCGAGCTTGTCGAGCTTGTCGGTGCCTTTGAGCTTGGCTCGCCGCTTCGGGGCATACAGCGCGAGCTGCTCATCCAGGGTCTTCCGTGTCTCTTCAAAAGATGCGGGCTGCTTGGCGGTTTTCTTGGCGGTCATGCTCCACTGCTACTACGTCCGGGGAATGGACGACAACGCAATTCACGCACGTTGAAGTGAGCAGCCCGCGGAGTGGCTGCGCGGATGCGCGGGCGAAGCGACGTTCTCGACGAAGTGCTTGGGCTGTTCTACGCGTCCAGCGATTGAAACGCAGCGTTAAGACCACTCGTGACGGCGTACCAAATTCCTAGCTGTGTACAGAGTCCGAGGCCGATCATCGGAGCAACTGGCATCCCGTATCCAAACAAGAGAACACAGCTCAGCGCATAACAGGTGCCCACCAGTCCGCCTGTCACCAGGTTCTTGAGCTTGGCGGTTTGATTGTGAAGCAGCCGCCGAGACCACGAAACGGATCCACCGGCAGCCAACGCGCAGATGAGAAGCCACGCGCAGAGTCGAAGCAAGCCAGTGACATCGTCGATCGTTCCTTCATCGCCACGCAGACGGCTGTACACGAAGCCGAGAAGATTCCACAGGATGGCGACGAAAAAGATGCATCCGAAGAACAGGGTCGCGGGAAGGAAAGATCGCAGCGGATCGCGGCGCATGGATGTCATCCTACCATGTCGGATACACCCAAACGCTCAATGCCGGTCCAGATCCTGGATCCAGGAGTCCAGAGACCAGAGCGGAGGGACATCAGAACTCGAACGTTGCCCCCGCATGGACTCCTCCCTGTGGAGACGGAGCCAGACCGATGACAACCGGGACCAGGGGTTGGCGTACTGGACGACCTTGGAACTCCAGCCGATCCTGATCCGCAGTGGCATACAGCGCGCCACCGGTCACGAGCAGCACCGCTCCGACGATGGAAAATGACCACCCGGTGACGGCCAACGGAAACAGGGTGTCATTCAGTTCTGGTGCCGCATTGAAACGAGCCGCATAGGCGCCAAATCCCAGTCCCATCCCGGCACCGAACACACCACCGCCGATTCCCATGAGGATCTTTGCTGTACGGCGTTGCGATGTACGTTCGTGCCAGATGACGGCGAAGCCGGACTGCGAGGGAATTGTGAGATCACGTTCAAAAGTCGTTCCCGCTGGAGTCACGACGCCGACATGGATCGGTCCGGGGGCGATGTTGAGCGTCACGGGCGTCGTGAATGTCTTGCCTGCGATATTCAATTGATACCGATAGCGATACCGGAATCGATACGACTTGAAGAACACCGGAACGGTTCCCACGGCGGCGTTGAGTATAGGAATCGTAACCGTCGCAGCCGTCGGCACACTGGTAGCGCAGGCACACGGAAACAGAGTCTGTCCATCGCTCCCGCAGGCCATGATGCTGGCCTTGCCATCGGGACAAGTGCAGGGAAATTGGGCCCCCGGCTTGCAGCTCTGTCCCTCGGCATGTGCTGCGCCGACGTTGGCCAAGACCATTCCGATGAGAGCGGCAATCGCAAAGACTTTTCCCATAGCAGGCTCCGAAGAATGACTCGGGTTGGGCGAGATTCTGGCTCTCATGATCGCATATTTGCACCGTTGGGGGCGAGTTTTTGGAAGGACCCTCGACCGCACGCGCACTCCTTCCGGGGTCCATCTCTGTGCCAACGGGGAAGCCGAGACAGCGCCGTCTGATTCGTGCCGACTTTCGGAAAGAAGGGGGCCGCACAATCGGCCTTGCGTCGCGGGCCCAGCAGGAGGACGATCGTGTTGAGGTTCAACGACAATGCAGTTGCGATTTGTAGTAGGGGCGGTTGGGATCGGGATCTTGGCCTGCGGGGGCGTCGTTTTTGCCGAGGAACCCCCACCTCGGCCCATCGAGCTCCTCGACATGCCTGCCTCTGCGGCCCTTGAGCCCGGCATTCGAGAGCTGCAAAACAAGCAGTGGGCCAACGCGCGGCGGAAGCTCGATGACGCAGCCAAGTCCATTGACAGGGATGGCCCTTTGGACGACGCCATCGTCGTACATGCGCTCGCTGGGCGGGCCTGCGCCGAGCTAAAAAACAAGAAGTGCGCCGAGACCGAGCATCAAAAAGTCCTCGCCCTGTGGAAAGACCCGAGCAGCGGAATCAAGCGGCTCAAGTCCATGGGCGGAGAAGAGAAGGATGTGGTCCATCGGATGGGAAGGGTGCTCACCGCTGTCGGAGAGTCCAAGTTCTTCTTCGCCGAACAAAAACGGATCGAAACCGAACAGGTGACCATGCCGGCCTACAAAGGGGCCGGGAACCAGGAATCGGTCGTCAAGTTCGTCAATACAACCGTCGCTGAGTTCATCAGGAAGAAGCTGCAGATGCTCGAGCAGCTCGAGAAGGAATATCGAGCGATTGTCGAGCTAGAACCGGCACCGCCCCCCAAGTGGGTCATCGCTTCTGCTGCTCGCGTAGGTGAGATGTGGGACGGCTTTGCGCGCTCGGTCCGCGCTGTACCGATCCCCAACGAATGGAACCGAAACGGCACCGTACCGAACACGAAGTTGACCTACCAAGAGCTTCGCGATTCCTATTATTCCGCTCTCGATGGCGCGACGCTCCCCATCAGACAGCGGTCCAGGGCCGCGTTCGAGGTCTGCCGTCGCTACGCTGTGAAGTTCCAGTACGAAGATGCGTTCTCGGCGCGCTGCGCAGAGGCGCTCAAAACACCTGCGCCTTGACGTCCCCCATTCCTTGGTCCGATGCGTCCAGCTGGGGACAGCACGCGCGGTTTCGGATGCCTGCGACAAAGGAACCTCGAGGCGACTTCAAACACAACGGAGCCTGGCTTGGGAATCAGCGCCACGACTGGCCGGATGTTGAGATGCGCTTCGTCGTCCTGATCCTGATCCACAGAGTCCGTTTCGTTATGTACAGGGAATCTGTGTTGGGCGTTGAGCTACCCAGGAACTCCCCAAGGTTGCAGACGCCACACAAGCGGCGACTCCCGTGAGAGGTAGTTGTCTGCGGGTCAGACCAGGCACAAGGACTCGGTTTCGGGAACGAATGGGGAGACTCCATTGCTTTCGATCAAGTCCACATTTTTGCTGCTTGCGGGGACGGCCTGGGGGAAAATCTGTCCATGGTGACGATGGTAGGCGGCTTGGCTGTCGGTGTTGCAGCCGTCGTTTGGAGCATTTGGATCACGCGTCGGCAGAGCCGTGCCCTGGCGGCGCGGTTTGCCCAGGCCGAGCGTGCCAGCTGGGCGCTCTATCTGCTGCTGGCCGCGCTGATCTATGTCGGCTTCGCGTGGTCTGCACCGCGAGCCTGGATGCACATCGAACTCGGAGGTGTCGTCGCGTACGGCTCGCTCGCATGGCTCGGCTATCGCTACGACCGCCGACTCTTGGCGCTGGGCTGGCTGCTCCACGCCGCGTGGGACGCTGTCGTTCACTCGTCGGGCACGCCGTTTGTTCCGGAGTGGTACCGCTGGGCCTGTCTGTCTTTCGATTTGATCGCGGCGCTGTGGATTGCGCGGCGACTCTAGCCTGGGCGTATCATCACAAGCACTTCCCTTTATCCACTTTTGCCGAAAAATCCAAAGCCCGCAGCCAGCAAATAGGCTCGCAACATTGGGCTTGCGAAAAGCGATGGATATACGATCTTATCGGCGTTCTTGCTCTCGAAGATTTTCTCATTTGAATCCGGCATAAAGAGCCGCAGACAGGCACAGGCCTGCGTGATCCACCCCATGGCCGTCACGACACCGCGATAGTCCCAAGCCCAGACGTGGTAAAACGACACTTGCAGTGCGCCAAAAAGCAATGAGATCAGCCCAAGAAGGAAGATAAGCGCATAGTCCTGTTTTGCGTCTTTCATTCCCTCGAAAGTCTTGCGGTTCGATGGACGCGACAATCAGTCTTTTGCCAGCAGCACATACAGGGCTGGCACGATAAACAGCGTAAAGAGCGTCCCAATCGTCATTCCGCCCACAAGGACAATTCCAATCGAGTTCCGCGCCACCGCACCGGCTCCTGTCACCAGCGTCAGTGGGAAGTGGCCAATCACGGTTGCCACGGTGGTCATCAGGATGGGACGCAGTCGCGTCACGGCTGCCTGCTGTACGGCGGCGAGCTTGCTCTGTCCTTCCTCTTTGCGCACGTTGGCAAACTCGACAATCAGGATGCCATTTTTCGCAATCAGTCCGACGAGCGTCACCAGACCGACCTGCGAGTAGATGTTCAGCGTCGTCGTCCATCCCTCGGTGAGCGGAAACGCCATTCCCGGTGGCCCGGAAAACTTCAGGAACGTGAACAGGAGCGCGCCAAACAGCGCGAGCGGCACCGAGCCGGCCAGGATCACAAACGGATCGCGGAACGAGTTAAACTGCGCCGCCAGCACCAAAA
>CAYTGC010000365.1:0-4971 GCA_964437195.1 uncultured Myxococcales bacterium
GGGCAGAGGGCATGCAACTACGCGAAATCGGAATCCGCCTGGTGACAGAGGGCATCCTGCCGAAGGAAGGCGGAATCTGGCACCCGGCGCAGGTGCATGGGCTGCTGGCGCTTGAGGAGTCAGTCAACCGGAGCGGGTGATTGCGCGGGGAGACGACCGCGACGGCGTGAAGGGAGAATCTGCGGGCCTTCGTTGAACGCGAGCCAGGCCGGGCTGACGCTGAGTGCTTGCGAGAGGGCCTCAATGACATGCACGCCGGACTGGCCCCCCTGTTCAATCTGGGTAATCGATGGTGCGGTCAGACCGGCCAAGCGTCCAAGCTCGGCTTTCGTCATCCCGCGCGCGATCCGTGCCGAAAGCAATCGAGCGCCCATGCCGTCGCAGTTGGCAGGTGTCTCCGCGCTGAGCGGCTCACCAAGACCGTAGGCCAGCCAGCCAGCCCGAACGCCCATTGCTGCCGCAAAGCGTGCAATCGTGCCGACGGTCGGTAGTCGCTGACCCATCTCGATATCGTGGGAGGTCGCCTTGCCTGCACCTGCCTGGAGTGTCACTGCCATGCGCGTCAGTCCGGCTTGCTTGCGAGCTTTGCGCAAGCGCATCGGGAGGCCAAGGTGTCTGGGGTTGGGGGAGCCACGAACCATTTGAAGGACGTAGCACGCACCGACGAGCATCAGAAGTTGCTGAAAATATTGAGGAAAATTCCCCGTTTGACATTGCTGATAAGCAAAAGGGCATGTATTACTGACGCTTGAGCCCGCCAATTTGGGCTCGAAAATCAAAAAGGCCCCCGGCGCAAACCGGGAGCCCATCGCCCGCGTCAGACCTTGGCCCTGGAAAGCACGGTCCGACGCGAACGGGAGGACTCTATGTGCTGTCACATCAAAAGTGCAAGTGCGTCTCGTCGTCGTCAAATCAAATTGCGGAAGGCTCCGACGCTGCCACCGCTCGCGATGCTTGATCTGAGCAAGCCGGGGGAACGGGAGGCGCACGAGTTTTTGCTTCGTGCAACGGACCCGAAGGACAGGATGTGGACGATTCTGGATGTGCGACGAAATGGAGACGTGCTGCTGTGCGTCGTGCGTTGGGTGTGTCCGGCCAAGAAGACGAAACCGTATGCGCTGGCGGAGGTGAGCTTGACGGAGGCGGCGGTGAGGTGGCGGAATTTTGCGAGTGCAGGGGCTGCGTGCGGGGAGATGGTGCGGCGCTGAAAAGAGAGAGTGCAGCCGGACGGGGCAGCAGGCGCAAAACAGAGCGATCCTGCGTACACGATGAAACCCACATTTTGAGTAATGAGCGTGGTGGCGACCGGCGACAGTCCCCGGCCCGATAGTGTGGGGGAGAGCTTTTTTCGGACCGCTAGCGGGACGGAAGGAGTCTCTCAGGGCAGCGGGGCCCTACGCGAAATGTGCGGGTTTGGGAATGGACGGGGTTTAGAATGCTGGGCCCGGAAGGAACGGGCTCGGGCTGGTCACACGTATTGGGGAGTCTACTCACTGGGTCGGTAGTGTGTCCGGACTTGGGCTTGTGGGTCAGCCAACACCGAGAGTTTGATCGACGGCTCGACCGAACAGACAACTGTCAAAGAAACTGTGTCATGTCCAAAACGCACGAATGACGGCACCAGGATGTGGCTACAGCTCGATATCGTAGCGATCCGAGACCCTGGCGCCGACGACCCAGCGACCATCGGCGCGCCAGGGGGCTTCGGGGTTGTCTCGGCAGCGCGAGATCACCTGCCCCCGCGCCCCATCGAAGCACAGGATCTGATACTGCAAGGGTACTCCGGCTCGCCACTCACGGGTCGGGGCCCCAAACGTTCCTGCCCCAACCAGCTGGAGCTTTCGTCCGTCCACCGTCACGTCATAGGCATGGCGTTGGGTCTGCGCGGCATGCAGGTGGCCGTGCATGGCCAGCCGAAACCCATCTTGGGCCAGTCGGTCGAGAAAGCCGCTGTTCTTGATGCGATCTTCGCCATCGCTCTGCACCGGGTGGTGAAAGACCGCGATCTTGAGCCAGTCGGCATAGGCTGGCTCGCGTCGGATCGCTCGAAGCGCTACAGAGAGCGCTTCCAGGTGGATGGATGCACGTCCTTGGTGTTCCTTGAGATGATCGCACTGCCACGACGAGTTGAGCCCCAGAAACAGCACCTTGTGATCCTTGAACTCATGCAGCGTTGCCTGCCGGTCGAAGTCGAGTGGATAGGGCTGCGTCGAGACTTCTTGGTAGAAGTCCGCGAAGGCTGAAAATCGACGACGGTACGCTTCTGCATCGACCGGATGCTTGGGCTCGTCCGAGCCTGTTGCGATGGGCCCGTAGGCGGTTTGAGACAGCTCCCAGCTCCCGTCGTGGTTGCCCGGCACGATCACGAGCTGTTTTGGTCCTAGCTTGTAGGTCGCACGAATCTCGCCGAGAAACTCTTGGGCAGCTTGAAACTCACCTCGATCGGCTTTCTGGGTGAGATCGCCGGAGACGACGATCCCCGTCAGCGGTGGAGTTTGCTTCTGGAGCTGCGAAAGGTCCGCTTCCAGCAAGTCAATGAAGGTGTTGACCTGTCGCACGGAGGAAAAATGCAGATCCGACAAGTGTAGAAAGCAAGACCTGGGCAGCGTCAGCTTGGGTATCAGCACCGATGGACGGCTCGGCTGCTCAGATGAAGTCGCAGCAGTGCCATAGAGGAACAAGAGCCCGTCGTCCTGCGACCACTTTACCTTCGCTCGATCATGTCCGGTGTCTCGAATGAATGCAATCCAGTCAAGGCGTGCCAGGTAGAACGCCAGCTGCGGATCTTCAGCGGAGAGGACCTTGCTGTCACGGTCGTAGTTGAAGAGGTCGCCCAGCGCTGGCTTGTCTACAAAGCGCCGGGCCAGATGGCTTTGGCCAAACCAGCGGCAGGAAGAAGCCAGCACCGGATAGCGGCTCTCGACCGCCGACAGGCTGCTCGTTCCCCGCAGCGATTCGTTGGTTCTCGTTGCCTCTCGATGCGAAAGATGGAGCAGACCGAGCAGAGCCAGCGTTACCCCACGCGGACCTTCTTCCTCGGGACAAGTAAACGATGCAAAGTCGAGCAGTGCGTTGCGAAACCGGTCATCCAGCTGCTGCTGCACTTGCGTCAGGGCGTAGTCAGGATCCACCGCAATGATCTTGGGCTCCGGGAGGTCCAGGGAGTGGCTCAGCCCATCCTTGTCGGCGGTAAAGTAGCACAGCATCTGCGCGATAAAAAAGCTACCTTGCGCCGCCTCGATGAGCTGGTCCTTGTGCAAAAAGCGCACATTGGCCGCCGCTTCACCCTGCTCGATCAGCTGTCGAATATAGAGATCCTTCTGTCGCCCCATGGTCACTTTGGCGTAGCGACCTGAGAGATCAGTTCCCCCTTGCATGAGCGAAGTACCGACCGGATTGATGCCAATCACCGTCACTTTGGCATCCGTGCGATCACTATCTGCGAGAACCTTGATCAGGTCGGCGATTCCCTGGCGTAGCGCTGGTGGCAGTCTGTGGAAATCATCAATGATCAAGTGGCCGCCGGTTAGGAATCCGTTTGCTAGATGCGCTTGGAGCTTCTGCTGATCCGCTACGTCACGACCGTGAATCCAACACGCCGCCGGCTTCGGCTGTCCCGATTTTCCAGGGCCAAGAAGCTCTAGTGCTCGCTTGACTGCGGTGGTCTTACCGGACCCAGATGGCCCCTCAACAATCAGCCCCAGACCCAGCTGGAGCAGGTTCTTGCGAATGGTCTCTATCTGCTCCGGTTCAACCAGCGTGTACTTGGGCAGCTGCCCCGCTCGACGAGGGAAAATCTGGCCGAGCGGAATCATCGGCCTCGGTGGCGTCACCGGTGGTACGCGATCCGGTGTGCTGGGTTCCCCTTCTCCCACCGAATCAACAGACGGTGCTCGACCTGCCAGATCCGCAATCGTCTTGGCGGCATTGGCTAGCGCCTGCTCACGCGCGGCATCCTGGCGTTCTGAGAGAGCGCGCCCATCGTGCGGCAGCGGTGTCAGGAGTCCAAGGGGAGTCTGATCCCACAGCGAGGGGCGCCCGAGCAGTGGGATCATCCGTGCGCCTTCGCGCTGACGATGTCGTGCGTGTTTGAGAAACGCATCAAACCGCTCACTACCAAGGAGGTCCGGGCTTACCACCGCCACAATCAAGTTCGCCCGCGAGAGCTCGCGGTCCAGCACCTGCTCTACCGGCACTCCCGGCGACACCATGCCTCGGTGGAAAATCTGCAACTGCTGACGACGGGTAAGCAGTGAGAGATGGATGAGCAGATCCTCCACGAGGCGCTTATCCGCCTCCACGTACTCCAAAAACACCAGCGGCGGCGCTTCTTTTGGAGGCGTCGCCGTCAACTCCGAGGTCTTGGTCTGCTGCGAAGCCATTGGCTGCGCATCCTTTGGATGGGTATAGAGCCTGGAACGCCGCAACTCCCCCTCGATTTCCAGCATTAGCTGCGCATCCTTTGGATGGGTATAGAGCGGATCCGTAACATACATCCGCTGAGAAGCCCGACCCGCCGACTCTATTTGGTTCATGGCCGAGGCGATTTCCGCTGGATCGACCAGTTGGAGCAGCAGGTTTTCGCGCTCCACACGGCCCATGCCGGAACTTAGCCGACGGGACACTTCGGGAAAATGATCAATCAGAAAAGCATCAAAGTCCGATGCGGTCAGAAACAACCGCTGAAGCTGTCTGCGGATCGCAGGTCGGGAAAGATCCAATGGCATGCGTAGACCTTATTCCAAACCAGGACTGTCCGCGATCCAAACCGGATCAATCCTGTTGAAACTATCACCCTGCGCTACCAACGGCAGTCTGTGCCGCCACTCGCGTAGCCAACGAAGCACGCATCGTGAAGGCCTGTTCAAAACGTGGCCGTGCGGTCGTCAATCACTCCCCGGTTCGAAGTTTCTCTCTCCAATCAGAGCCCAGCGCTTCTCGCAGGAGTGACGTTCGGGCCACACGGACCTC
>CAYTGC010000366.1:0-4967 GCA_964437195.1 uncultured Myxococcales bacterium
GATATCGCATCAGCCGCTTTTCGCCGACGGTGTGGATCTTGTTGTCGTCCACCAGTTCGCCGAGCGGCTGCCGCAGCTTGTCCGCCAGCTCGTCGCGCTTCACACCGATGGTTGCCAGCACGTCCTCGCCAATCTGACCCGCGATGTCCGTCCGGCTCAGTCCGTCCTTGTGATTCCCAAGCACGCTGACAATCGCCCCCTTGAGCGAGTTCTTCTGTGCTTCGGAAATCCGCGTGCGCTTCGTCTGTTCCGGCGCGGCCTTGGTCGCCTCAGTCCTCGGCCCACCGACGATCAGCGCCGCAAAGTCGACCGCCGACATTTCCAGCACTGCCGACCAGACCTCGCTCTGCTGCTGAAGCGAATCGAGAAACTCCGCCATCGTGACCCGTGGTGACGGACGCAGCTTCTGGAGCATCGACATCGCCGCCTGCCGTCGCAGATCCTCGTTGCGCGCCTTCAGTTCCTGCTCAAACAGAGCACTGATATCGAACACTGAACCAGCCTTCTTACCTGCCATGATGTATTCCTTCGGTTGTTTGTGGGCGCGCCGTCCAGGGATCTGTCTGGCGCGAGGGCGAAGCTCGACTCATACCAGATGCTGGTTTGAGAAGAAAATCCCGTAGAACTCTCTCACCAGAGCGAGGAATGAGGGCTGACGTGCTATAGGAACGGCATGCCGATTGTTCTACGAAGCCAGCTCGATAAGCTTGAAGTCCATGAGATTCCCAAGGAATACGATCTCAAGGCCATCGAGAAGTTTGTGCAGGAAACTGAGCGTTCGAGTGGTGGCGAGCTTTCGAACGCGCAGTCCATCTTCTTGAAACTCTGCGACGTCTTGAAGGTGCCCGCACCGGAGCTCAAGCGGGCGGCGGCGGACAACCGGTATTGTTTTGAGGAGGACGTCAAGACCGATGCGCGCGCTCATCGCCGTATAGACGCGTACTACCGAGGTCACTTCGTCTTCGAGGCGAAGCAGGGAATAAACCCCACCCCGGCAGTTGATGCAGTTGCACGAGGACAAGACCGCTCGGGGCACTCGCGCGCGGTGCGGGGGGCAGGGGTCCGTGGGACAACCGACTGGACAGAGGCCATGCGAAGTGGTCGCTACCAAGCTGGCCGCTACGCAGTACATGTGACCAAGCGAAGCGATCCCAAGCCGCCTTTCGTCATCGTCGCTGATGTCGGGCACTGCTTCTGGATCTGGTCCAGCTTCTCCTCTGACTTGCGAGATGACTACGGGGACTTCGAGCCTGGCAGCTCATTTGGATGGCACGATCTCTGTCAACCAGAGGTTTTCGATTTTCTTCGCAAGATCTGGATAGACCCGGAAAGCCTGAACGAAGAGGCGCGCGGCCAGCGAATCACCGCACAGATCGCCAGTCACATCACCGATCTCGCGCAGCGACTTGAGAAGCGGTTTGCCCCCGAGGCAGTTGGGGATTTCTTGATGAAGTGCGTATTCACGATGTTTGCGGAGGATGTAGAGTTTCTTCGCGGCAGCCTGTTTACGGTTCGTCTGACGCAGTGGATCGCAGACTACAAGGCGGGCAGGCAAGACCGATTCGTGAGGGGACTGCGGGCACTATGGATGCATATGCAGAAAGGCGGCGATCTGGATAGCGGCGACAGGATTCGCCACTTCAATGGCTACCTGTTTAGAGATCCAGATCCGCTTGATCTGAATCTGGACGAGTTGGAGGCCTTGCTGAAGGCAGCCAAGGCCGATTGGCGTCGAGTTTCACCAGCAATCTTTGGAACATTGCTTGAGCGGGCACTGTCGGCAGATGAGCGTCGGAAACTCGGCGCTTTCTACACCCCTGAAGCGTACATTCGTCGGTTGGTGGAAAAAACACTGATGGCTCCGCTGCGGGATGAATGGACAGTGGCGCGGGCCGAGTCCGAGCAGATCCTTCGCACCAGCAAGACAGGTAGGACATCGAAGAAGGCGGCCCAGCAAGCCATCGCCAAGCTGCACGAGTTTCGGCATCGATTGGCTGCTGTTCGAGTGCTGGACCCGGCTTGCGGCAGCGGCAACTTCTTGTACGTCGCGCTCAAAGAAATGAAACGTTTGGAGGGCGAGGTTCATCGTGCGCTGATCGCGGCTGGCGCTCAGCAGGTCTGGTTGGATATTCCGAAAGAAACCGTTCACCCGGCGCAGTTCTTTGGCATCGAGATCAAACCCTGGGCAGCCAAAATTGCGGAGCTAGTGCTGTGGATTGGCTACCTGCAGTGGCAGGTTTCCAGCGGTCGGATGAACCAGACGCCCGAGCCTCTGCTGCAAGACCTTAAGCACATCGAGAACCGAGATGCTCTGATTACCTGGGCATCAGAAGAGCCAGTGCTGGACGCACAAGGCCAGCCGCAGACCATTGCGCAGGGCGTCAGCAAAAAACGCGGCGAACGTGCGATGGTTCCGTTGACCAAGCTTACTGGCGTTCAGGTTGCGAGCTGGCCCGAAGCGGACTTCATCGTTGGAAACCCCCCATTTCTCGGCAACAAGCGCATGAGCGATGTTCTTCGTCCAGCCTACGTTGCGGCGATCCGTGCAGCGTTCCCCGAGGTGCCAGGGACTGCCGACCTAGTGATGTACTGGTGGGCCCGCAGCGCGGAGCTGATTCGCCAAGGCAAACTCCGCCGATTTGGTCTGGTCACGACGAACAGCATCACCGGCACATTCAATCGCCAAGTGGTCACCGACGCACTGGATAACAAAGGTGTGCGGTTGACATATGCAATCGCTGACCATCCCTGGTACGACGAAGGGGCAGCGGTGAGAATTGCAATGACGGTCGGTGCGGTCCATAGCAGCCCAGACTCAGCCACCGTTGGTGTGGTTGCTGATGAACGGCGGACACGAGCTGAGGAACTGGAACACGTGCTCATCTCCGAGAAGCTATGTCCGACAATCCACGCTGACCTTTCAGTTGGCGTGCGTCTAGCGGCAGCCCGACCGCTGCAGGCGAATCAGGGCATCTGCTTCCAGGGCATCACGCTTGTAGGGGAAGGGTTCCGCCTTAGCCGCGAACAGTTGACTGCGCTGAGCGTCTCGATGCCTTGCCCGGTTATCAAGAGTTATGTGATTGGTCGAGATTTGGTCCAGCAACTCGAACACCGATGGGTGATCGATTTTCATGGTCTTTCGCTGGACGATGCGCGTCGCCTGTACCCGACACTTCTTGAGCACATTGTCCGCGAGGTGAAGCCCCAGCGGGATGCACAAAATGATCGACAGCGTCGCGAAAAGTGGTGGCTCTTCGGGCGGAGTGGATCTGACTTGCGTTCGGGGCTGGCGAAGTTGAATAGATACATCGCGACGTCGAGGACGGCCAAACACCGTCTGTTTACCTTCATCGAAGGAGTAGTGCTTCCCGATACCAAAGTGGTCGCGATTGCGCTTGACGATGGGGCAATCCTCGCAGTTCTGTCATCGCGCATCCACACTCTTTGGGCCATGCGCACTGGCGGCTGGTTAGGGGTCGGCAATGACTCGACGTATAACCACGAGGAGTGTTTTGGTCGCTTTCCGTTTCCCGCGCTGGATGCGCAGCAGAGAAGCGAACTGGCCCGCTTGGGTGAGGCACTCGATTCTCATCGCAAAGCACGCCAGCAGACCCATCCTGAGTTGGCACTTACCGACATGTACAACGTGCTCGAAAAACTGCGTGCGGGCCATGCACTTAGCGCATCAGATCAGATCATTCGGGACCACGGGTTGATCGATACGCTGCGGCAAATTCACGACGAGATCGACCGGGTAACCATGGCCGCATATGGCTGGCCCCGAGAGATCTCAGAGGACGAGATTATCGAACGACTGCTCAGTCTCAATGGTGAGCGCGCTGCCGAAGAGGCACAAGGCAACATCCGCTGGCTGCGCCCTGACTTCCAGCAGGAAGCGGCGCAACGGAATCTCAAAGGAACCGCTGCTGTCGCTACTACTTCGGCTGAATCGGTCGACACGACACAGCGATGGCCGACCAAGCTTCCCGAGCAGATCCGAGCTGTGGTTCAGGAACTCCAGACACTGGGCCACGCGGCTCCTTTCTCAGAGCTACAAGCGTCCTTCCCTGGTTCCAAGGCGTCCGAGCTTGAATTGGTTCTCCACTGTGCCGCTGCGGCTGATGCCGTGGTCTGCACAGAAGATGAGTCCAGTACGCCACTATGGGCAGCGCGTGCTTAGCCGAGTTGCAAACTGGCGGAAGACGACGCACCATGCCTTGGCGATACGCGACGGAACGTGATTGCCACCACCATTACCACGTCTGCAGGCGCGTCGACTTCCCAAGTACAGCCCACGTCACCGCACCGCCCAGGACCACCACCGCACCAACGACTGTCAACGCAATGCCTGTCGCATTCAGTGCCCGACCCCTATCTATTAGCGAGCTTGCATCACCGAAGGCAAGTTCAGCATCTCCGATCTGTTGACCCGTTGCCCAAGCCCCAGCCAAACACCCAATTCCGGCCACAGTCAGCGCTCCGCCGCCCACCACGAGCCCAAGCGCAAGCGGAGGCACCTTGGCCCGCGATAGGGTTGTTTGCTGCACAGGAGCCGAGGTCTGTGGCGTAGCCGTGGGAGTAGTCATAGTCGGCGCAGGGTTCGATGCGGGCGAGCTGGCCACCGCGGCTGGTTCATTCTGAACCGACGCCTCGGAGTAACGCTGTTTCAAAAACACGACCCGCTTTCGTGCCCGCTCCTGGTCCTCGACGGTCTGCACTGCAGCCTGGTATCGGACGGCGTACTCGATGGCCTCTTTGATGCGCCCGGCTTTTTCGTGAGTCCAGCTTACATTGTGGAGGAGGTCCGGCTCACCGGACAGTCGCCATGCCGCTTCAAACTCGACTAGAGCGGCGTCATATTGCCCCGACTCAAAGAACCGGAGCCCCGACTGAAAGTGCGTCTGCGCCGCCTCCCGCATCGGTCGCGATGGCCGCTGGAGCGGAGAGAGGTCGGGTTGGGCGAATGC
>CAYTGC010000367.1:0-4961 GCA_964437195.1 uncultured Myxococcales bacterium
TCTTGCAGGGCTTGCATTTCTTCCAGGGCGGTTTGGAGGCGGGTGATGATCTCGGCGGTGATCTCGTCGGGCTCGGGCAGCTCGGCGTGGTCGGTGACGCTCTGGTCTTTCAGCCACGAGATGTCGAGGTTGTCACCGCGCTTGGCAATGTCCTCGCGGGTGAACTTGCGGAAGCGGCCCGCTTCGCCCTGGTCTTGGCGCGGACTTTTGCCGAGCGGATCGTCGCCGAATGCGCGCTCGAAATCGGCAAAGTGCGCGCGGGTCAGCGGCGTGCGTTTCCCAAATGACGGCGCGTTCGTGCGCATGTCATAAAACCAGACGGCCTGGGTGTTTCCTTTGTCTTTGTGGCCGCGGGTGAAAAACAGGACGTTCGTTTTGACCCCTTGCGCGTAAAAAATCCCCGTCGGCAGCCGCAAGATCGTGTGCAGGTCGCACTTGTCCAAAAGGTCGGCGCGCACTTTTTGGCCGACGCCTTCTTCAAACAGCACGTTGTCGGGCAGCACGACCGCAGCGCGTCCCCCCGGCACAAGCCCGCGGTAAATGTGCTGCAAAAACACGAGCTGCTTGTTGCTGGTCGGATAGGTGATGTCGTCGCGCGTCGGGCCGCCGCCGCCCTTTTTGGTGCCAAACGGCGGATTGGTCAGGATGACATCGGCTTTCGGCAGCCGCGCCCCCGTCGGTCCCAGCGTATCGCCGAGCACAATCGGGCCTTCGATGTCGTGCAGCATCGCGTTCATCAGCGCCAGGCGCTGCACGTCGGGCACCAGCTCGACCCCGGAAAAGGCGTCGCGGCGCTGAAAGACCTGCTTGGCCACCGGAAGGTCGTGGTAGTCGTCGGTCTTCGACTTGACGTAGCGGTCGGCATTGATCAAAAAACCGCCCGTCCCGACGGCAGGATCTTGCACCCGCTCGCCCGGCTGCGGCTTTATTAGCTCGACCATGCACTCGATGAGCGGACGCGGCGTGAAGTACTGCCCGGCGCCAGACTTGGTCTCTTCGGCGTTTTTTTCCAGCAGCCCTTCGTACAGGTCGCCCAGCCCCTCGTGCTTGGCGCTGTACCAGTCGAGCGAGTCGATGTCGCTCACCACCTGCTGAAGGTGCCGCGCCTGCCGAAACGACGTCGACGCATCGGCAAAAATCTCGCGCACCCGCGTCGATCCCTTGTCGCCCAGGTCGACGAGGATCTTGCGGTAGTACGTCAGCAGCTCGATGCCTTCCTTTTGCGTAAGGTCGCCCCAGCGATAGCCCGGCGGGATGTTGTCCTCGGTCCCGGTCTCCTTCGCCATCTTCAAAAACAGAAGATAGGTCAGCTCGGTGACGTACTCGTGATAGGTGATGCCGTCGTCGCGAAGGATGTGGCACAGGTTCCACAGCTTCTGGACGATGTCTTGCGTCGTGGGCATGGCTTACTTACACGGGCCTTTCATGCGGCGTCGTTCCACACTTGCTCGGCCAGCTCGTCGAGCACCGCTTCGAGCTTGCCGTCAAACACGCGATTGAGCCGGGCAAACCCGCCGTCGGCCTTGAACTGTCCGGTATCGAGCGCGGCTTTGTCGACGACGGTTTCGATCTTCACTTGCTTGGCGATGCGGTCGAGCCACTTCGACTGGGGGTCGGTAAACTTGTGCGCTTTGCGCAGCCGCTGCACCGCGCGATCCACCCGTTCGGCATACGGCAAAAGCGGCGAACCGAGCGCGAGCTGGCGAATGTAGCCGACGATGGTGGCGGCAATGTCTTCGTTTTTCTGCTCGCGCCACGCCGTCTGAACCGATTTTTCGCTAAAGCCCGCCTCGTCGAGTAAAAGCTTCAGCTTGCGCAGATCCTCGCGCGTCAGCTCTTTGGGCCGCTGGGTGACGACGAGCAGCGCCGGAAGCCGGTTCAGACTACCGGATACAAACGCGCGGAACGATTCCAGGTAATCGCCGGGTCGTCCGCTTACGCCGGGGCCATAGCCGCGGCTGACTTCATGGATGGCGTCGGACTTTTCGGACACGATGACTTTGTTTGCGCCGCTGCCCGTCGCACGATCCAAAAACGCCGCCAGCGCCGGATGCGCTGTCAGGTAGTCGGCCACTTCGCCTACGCGGGCCGATTTCAAAAACTGCACGAGGTCGCGCAGTCCCATGCCTGCCGCCGTCGCGAGCTGTTCTTCCGCATCCCGCAAAAGCGTCCGCTTTTTGCGCTGGAGCTTGGCGACAAACTCGTCGATGGACGCACGCCGCGGCGCCTCTTCCTTCCCTTCGCGGACTTCCTGGGCGAGCTGCGCAAACGAAACCAGCGGATTGACGACCACCGGCTTCATATCGGTCACGTCTTTGAGCGCCGAATACAGGTCCACCGCGTCGAAGATGCGAAAGCGCTCTTTGCCAATTTCGGGACACAGGCGCGTCGCCCGGCCAATCATCTGCTCGTACAGAATGCGGCTCCTGACCCGACGCAGAAACACCAGGTTGGCAATCTTGGGAACATCAATGCCCGTCGTCAGAAGGTCGACCGTGACCACGATGCTTGGCTGCCTCTCATTGCGATAGCGACGGATGGCGTCGAGTGGCCTGTCGGTCTGGCCGGTGATCTTCAAGACCGCATCGTTGTCGACAGCGCCGTACTTTTTCGCCAGCGCTTCTTTGAGCAGAACCACCACCAAGTCGGCATGCGCGTCGCTGGCGCAGAAGATCAGGGTCTTTTCGTCCTGCTCGGGGTCGATGTGATTCACCAGCTCGCCGAGCACCGCGCGATTGAACGGCTCGGTGATGACGCGGCGATTGAACGCATCGACATCAAACGACACCTCGTCGGCCAGCTCCTCTTTGTGAACGGTCTGCGTCGCTCGGTCAAGGACCAGCACCTCTTCTTTGGCGCTGTAGTGAATGCCATCGTGCGCAAGCTGGGTGACGATGCGAATCGGCGGCTCATGGTCGACGAGAAAGCCATCAATTACCGCTTCGCGATAGGAATACGAAAAAACCGGCGTGCCAAAGATCTCTTTTGTGTGCAGAGCGGGCGTCGCCGTCAGACCGATCTTCACCGCGTCGAAGTGGTCGAGCACTCGACGGTATTTCGAGATGTAGTCGGCCTCGTCGCGGAACTCAAACTCGCGGTCGGACAGCTCGCGGTCGAGCAGGTAGCCACGGTGGCACTCGTCGACGATGATGCAGTCGTACTGGTCGACGGGCGGAGACTCTGGCGCGCGTCTGTCGTCGCTGGCCCCGAGCACCCGTCGCACCATCGCCTGAATCGTCGCGATGTGCAGCTTCGTCTCGCGGTCGGGCAAAAGGTCGGCCAGCTCTTTCACGTTGAAGATGTCGGTAAACGTCTGAAGATTTTCCAGCCGCAGGTCTTTCAGCGCGTCGGCGGTCTGCTTGCCCAACGCATTGCGGTCGACCAAAAACAGAATCCGCCGAAAGCGCCGCGTCTTCAGCAGTCGGTAACACAGCCCAATGCAGGTGCGCGTCTTGCCCGTTCCCGTCGCCATCGCCACGAGCAGCTCGCGCTTGCCTTGGGCAATCTCGTGCTCGACGGCCAAGATCGCTTTTTTCTGGTATTCGCGGTCGATGTACGGCATCGGCTCGACGGAAAGCCGGGCGTGCGCGGCGTCGATGTCTTGCCGAAGCCGGTCGAGCAGTCCCTCGGGTGTGTAAAAGTCTTCGAGCGGAACCGGATGATTGGCCGCCCGCCGCACGTCGAGAAACCAGATGCCGCTCTTGGTCTGAAGCTGCCGCAAAAACGGACGCCCGTTGGTCGCAAACAGAAACGGGACCTTGCATGCGCCCCACGGGCTGCCGTCGGGAAGCGTCTCGTTTGCGTGGATGACGTAGCCGACGGAATAGCGCTTGGCCTGCGGAATCACGCCGCTTATGTCTTTGTGTTTGCGCTTGGCCTCGACGATGGCGACGACCACCAGACCGGCAAACAGCACATAGTCGGCGCGGCCTTCTTCCCCGTCTGCGAGCGTCGGCCACTCGGCAATCGCCAGGTTTTTGCCCTTTTGCGGACGAACGCCCGCCGCAAACGTCAGGCGCTCGGTGTCGACTTCCCAGCCGGCGCGACGAAGCTGCTGGTCGATGATCTTGCGCGTCGCCGCTTCGTCGAGCTCAATCGCTTCGCTCGCCTCGGCGGCTCGCTCGATGGTCTTCGCAAGCTGCCTCGGTGGCATCGCCTGCGCCGCCGTCGAAAGCGCTGCCAGCTCGGCCTGGAGCTTTTGGTTCTGCGCCGCGAGCGCTGCGCTCTTTTGTGACTCGGCCTTCGCGGTGGCGCGGTGTGACTCGATTTGCTCGCTCGCGAGCGCTTCCCAGATGGCCGCGTCTTCCTGCGCCTTCGCCGCCAGTTCCTGCGCCGTCAGCTTCGCGGAAAGCTCGGCCTCGGCGGCCTTGCGCGCGTCCTCGATGGCTCGCTGGGCCGCGAACAGATCCTGTCTGTGCGCCTCGACGTCGGATCGCAGGCGGGCAAGCTCGTCCGCAAGCGCCGACGCTGGCTTGCCCGGTCCCGCCGGAGGCACAAACGGCCCCGGATCAAACTTCTGATTGCTGCCGAAGCTGCGCTGAAACCACACCGCCAGCTCGCGCGCCATCCGAAGCTGGTGCAGTGCGTCGCTGTGGCTGCCTTTGCCTTCGTGAACCGCGGCATTGCCGACGCGCCGCAGGTCGTGAAACAGCAAGCACTGCGTCGCCCCAATCACCCCGCGTTCCAGCAAGCGGTCGACGAGCTGTTTCTGCGGCTCTGCCGCCCCAACGAACAGTCCGACCTTGGCCGCCGCCCGCTGCGCCAGCACTTCGCCAAACTGCCGCAGCTTGAACAGCGTCACCGTGGGGTCGCCCGCAAAGTGCTCTTCCGCCTGCGTCGCCAGCGCCGAAAGCCGCGCGTCGTGATAGGCAAGGTAAGCAAAGTTCGGGGAAGGCTTCTGCGTCACGCCGCAGGATAGTCGTCACAAACGCCCACTTTGACAAGAGGGCCTGGGCTTGGGA
>CAYTGC010000368.1:0-4953 GCA_964437195.1 uncultured Myxococcales bacterium
ACTCGAACAGGTGGTGATAGGCGCTGTCGAGGCCGATCGAGCCGAGGTTGGCAAAGAACAGGCTGGCATAGAGCGGGTCGGCTTCGCTCAGCGCGGAAGGCAGCAGGTTCCACTCATCCAAGCCGCGCTGAATCCACATGATGAGGCGAAGCAGCGGCCCAGGCAGGCGCGTGAGGATGGCCATTTCCTTGTCGGCCTGGCTCTTTTTGTCGCTTCTGCCCAGCGTGATGGCACTGCGGGTCTTCTGCGCGACTTCGCGAACCGTCTCGCTGCCGGAAAAGCGCAGCTTGGTGGTGGTCAGTGCCCCCTTGTCGCTCCGCTCTTTTTTGAGCGCGAACGAGAGCTCGGTGTGTAGGCGCTGGTAGATCTTGCCCCCCGAGACAAAGCGATTTAGCTCGGGGCGCTCGACAAACACCCGCGCTGTGGCCGCAAGCAGCAGATGGAAGAAGTTGACCTCGACCGCCTCGTCGCCAGCTTGGGCATTTAGCGCTTGCAGATAAGGAAGCGTCTCGCTTAGGTCAAGCTTCTGTTCAAAATAGACACACGACTCGTTGCGAGTGCGCAGGATGTACGGCATCATCCGTCGCATCGGCGATAGGTTGTCGACGAGAACTCCATCCGGGCGACGAAACAGCATGGCGGAAGATGATACGCGGAGAAGACGCGGCATCAAATGGCGCGTTTGGGGTGGCAGTCTTCTCAAGGTCTGCGTGCTTGGTGCGTGCTGCTTTTGGGCGGCGTGTACGACGGCAATCCCCGAAGATGCGCTGTGTAAGCTTGAACCGAAGGAAAGTTCACCCTGCGAGGACGGGCGTGGGCGCGGCGCGGTGGTGGTGCGCTGGCGGATGGCGGATCTTCGACTCGGGCGACTTCTCGGACGCGGCCTGTGCTGCTGCAATCCAAGCCCAAGTCGGGATGGCATCGATCGAGCGCAGTGCGATCAGACAGGCAGCTCGTGCCTCGACTCTCCAGCGTGGCTGGTCCAGCGAGTCAACCTGACGCTTGCGCGCACCGACAAGCCCATCACGTATTCGTGGGACATTCCTTGCACCGAAGGCGAGTTTACGACGCCCTACTGCGTGGAGCCGGGACTGTATGACCTGCAGCTAAGCGCCGACGTGAACATCCTTGCATCCGACGGGCCAGCGCAGTTTATCTGTGGTGACAAGAAGGCGGTATCGCCACCGGCGGTGCGGCGGAAGATCATCGAGGGGCAGGCGACCAACCTGGACGCGGTGGTGCTGGGGATAAATCCACCTTAGCGTTTAGTTGAGCCACTTGCCGGACTGGCTCGGGGGAAGCGTCTGGGGGGACTCTGCCTGTTCGTCGCCAAGCTCAAGGCCCTGCCTCGTCAGCAGGAAGTGAACGACGCCTTCGCCCGTCTCGGTGCTGATCTCGGCTTCAAACGCCGGACCGACGACACTGCCGATGGCCAAGTCCTTGTGCAGGCGAACCACCTTGCCGCGCAATAGGTCGCCTTGCAGCCGCTCGAGGTTTTCGCCGCTGCGATGCAGACGATACGCCGCCTGATAGAGGCGAAGAGACACCTCCGGGCGTAGTGGCAGCGAACTCGACAGCACAGCGATGAGCAGCCAGTACGGCGGTGGAGGAGGATCGGCAGCGGCCATGGATGCAGCCTAAGAGCACTGGTTCACTTGGGCAACCAATGGCAAAAAAAAACTCGCCAGAGACTGGCGAGCTTCCTGGTGACCCCAGCGGGACTTGAACCCGCGTTTTCGGCGTGAGAGGCCGACGTCCTAACCGCTAGACTATGGGGCCGAAAGACACTGGCTTTCTACCATCGGCTTTACGGGAAGGCAAGGCCTCAATTGACGGCGAAAGTTGGTTCGGGGACTAGGATTCGAACCTAGATAACCAGAGTCAGAGTCTGGTGTCCTGCCGTTGGACGATCCCCGAGCAATGCCCAGAAAGGAACGGGGAGAGAGATTACTTGCCACGGAAAAGGAGTCAACAGTTTTTTCGACCAATCGCGGAGTTAGGGGCTACCGGCTCCACGTCAGGTCCCTGTCGGTTCAATCCATTCGCTGCGGCAGTTCATCAGCTCGCGGATTCGTCGTAACGGGTCCGCAGAGACTCTCCAGCGTCCACTTGGGCGCAGGCGAGACGACTACTTCTTGTTGTGCGTCTTGATGTAGTTGATCGCGTCCTGAACGGTCTTGATCTGTTCGGTGTCCTCGTCGGGAATTTCGATTCCGAACTCTTCTTCGAGCGCCAGCACCAGCTCGACTACCGCGAGCGAGTCCGCCTTCAGATCGTCAATGAAGCTTGCCTCTGGCTTGACCTTGTCCGGCGCCACTTCGAGCTGGCTACAGACGATCTCTTTGACTTTTGATTCGATATCAGCGTGCATGATTCCTCCACTTGTCGGCCCAGCTTGGGGGATTGCTCAGACGGACTTACCGTCGGAAACGAGCCAGTGCCGCGGCCACGAATGCGCCATTTTGAACTTTTGTCCCCTGAAACGCCAGACGGAAAATCGAGGACAGCGCGGTCCTCTCATCCGACCATCCGGACGACACCACGTTCTACGGCGCACGGGTGATCGGGCTCTACGTAACCCGGCGTCGTGAATGCGGCAGCGGGCCTAGCCATCGCTCGCACTTTCACCGGTCTCATCAGCGGCGGCTTCCTCTATCCCCGCTAGCCCCGAGCTGTCGGCCATCATCCGAACCACTTTCCAGCATGTCCCGAGGGAAAATCCCGCGCGGGTCAGCGCGCGCAGGACGCGGGCGGTTTCCTTGGGGTCTTTTAACGGAGCCTGTGTCGACCCGGACTTGGCGCGAAACAGTCGCTTCTTTTCAGCGAACGCCTGAGCGAGCTGTAGCTCATCGACCTCGGAGTAGGCTCGTTCGACGGTGTCTTCGACGACATCGGCGCTGACTCCACGACGCCGGAGTTCCTGTGCGACCCGGCGGCTGCCGAGATGACCCTGTTTTTGGCGACTTTCGACGAAATTTTCGGCGAGCCTGACATCGGACAAGTAGCCAAGCTCGAGAAGCCGGGCGATGACTTTGTCGATCCGATCACCGATCGGCGGTTCGATCTTGCGGCTGAGCAGCCTCCGAAGCTCGACCTCACTCCGCGACCGGGTCGCAAGGGCGCGGACGGCCGATTCAAAGAGCTGGGTGTCGGTGAGTGGAGGGCGGGTGGAGTTTCGACGAGAACCTCGGGCGAACATGGCGCAAAACGTAGCACGCGATTTTGCGCATCGCTCGTAAGGTTTTCTGGTCGCTGAGGCCTAAGATAGTGCCGTGACTTCTGCACCTTCCCTTGTGACCGCGCCGCCCGCTGCGTACTCCATTACGGAGGTCTACCGGCTTCATTCGCGTGATGTGGCGCGCTGGGCGGCTCGTCTCGGTGGGCCACAGGTCGATGTTGAAGACGTCGTGCAGGATGTGTTTCTGACGGCGCATCGCCTGCTGCCAGAGTTCCGCGGTGAAGCCAAGATTACGACCTGGCTGTTTCGCATTACGCAAAACCAGGTTCGCCATCGCCTCCGCAGGTTGCGGCTGCGACGTTTTTTTCGCAGCAGTGACGAAGAGGACTTGGTTTCCGAGCTGCCATCGAGTGGACCATCGCCGATAGATGACCTGGAACGCAAAGAGGCACGGGCCGTGGTCTATCGCATCCTCGACGGAATGAGCGAAAAGTACCGCACCGCTTTCATCCTCTTTGAGATCGAGAAGCTGCCGGGCGAGGAAATCGCCCAGCTACTCAATCAGAAGATTGCGACGATCTGGGTCTGGTTGCATCGCGCCCGGGCACAGTTTCTCGATGGCCTTGAGAAGCACAACAAGAGCGAACGATCATGAAGACGACTTCTCCTTATTCAGCTTCGAGCGCGGGTGGCGAAGGCTCACCACCTGTTCGACTGACCGAGCTTTTGGCGAGCAAAGGCGCACAGCTTTCGCCGCTGGAGCGACAAGCCGGCGAGCTTCTGTCGAAGCTGTCGGTTCCTGCACCGCTCCCGACCAAAGCGCTCGATCGAATCGGGGATGCGCTGCAGAAAACACCGACCAAAGGGCTTGGTTGGCTTCTCGGGGGTGGGGCAGGGCTTGTGGCCATTGTGGCGTCTGGTCTGCTCATGTCGCGCATGACCTTTCACTCTCCTTCGCAGCGAGCGCCGATGCCGCCGCGAGCCATTGAGCAGGTTGCGACTCGTGGTGCCCTGCCAGAGCCTGCCGCAGCGCCCAATTCCCCGGTTTTGCCAGACAGCCCGCGTGCCGATGGAGAGTCTGCCGCACCTGCTCCGATCGAGTCGGCCCGAGTTGCAACGCGAACCACCAAGCGGCACGCGCCACAGACCGCCAAGTCGACGTTCGAAGACTCGGCTCCGACGCTTGCTTCGAAAGCACCTCAGCCCCAATTGGAAGAGAGTCCTCTGGCCATTGAGTCACGCCTGCTTGGACAGGCGCTTTTGGCACTGCGTCAGGATCGCGATCCGAAGCTGGCGCTACAGCGCCTTGACGACTATGCAAGCCGTTTCCCACGGGGAAGTCTGCATGACGAAGCGCAAGCCGCTCGCGTCGATGCGCTGATACTGCTTGGCAAGCGAAGTGATGCCCTTGCTGTTCTAGAAAAGACGTCGTTTGCCAGGCTTCCACGCGGTGGTGAGTTGACTGTGCTTCGTGGTGAACTGCGAGCTGCTGGTGGTCGCTGCCGCGATGCAATGAGCGACTTTGCTCACATTGTCGAAGGGGCCGGAAGTGGCGAAGTTGCCGAGCGTGCGCTGTACGGACAAGGGATCTGCCGCGCGCACCTTGGCGATCTAAATGGAGCCACTGCGGATCTGCGCGCTTACATAAGTCGATTCCCTGGTGGGCGCTTCCAGAACGCAGCCGAACAGGCCCTGCGCAGCTTTTCTTCGTCCTCGGTGTCTACCCCGTAGACCGATCCGTCGGCGCCTTCTTTCCTACCTCCCGCGAACATGTG
>CAYTGC010000369.1:0-4946 GCA_964437195.1 uncultured Myxococcales bacterium
GATGGTCCCCGCGAAACCGACGATCCAGACTTCACTTGGAGAAGCCCCCCACACGCCGTGAAGCTCGTTCTTGCTCGGACTGAAGACGCGCTCCCAGTCCAGGGGTTGAAGATCAGCGGGCTGCGCCAGATCAGTGAGGCCCCCCATTCCCCCACCGTCCGCCGATCCCGCATCTTGCAGAGAGTTCAAAGCAACACAGCGACCGGTCGCAACGTTACAGCGCTCGTCAATTCCGCACATCCCCGGAGTCACAACACAGCTCTGCGAATTCCCTTCACCAAACGCATCCCACAGCGATGCACATCCAGCCTGAAAGACGCAAACTGCAAGAGCGGTGGACTTCAGTCCGTACAAAAACCAACCATTCAGATGTGCGCGCATACGGTCTTCTCCCTCTGTTTATCGAACCCTATTTATGGCGGCCAAGCAGCGACGATGACACCCGCGATCAAAGATGCGCCTCCGATTCCCATCAGCGCGCCTGCTGGAACTTTGGTACTGCGAACCGTCGGACAGACATCGCCTGGGGTCGCTGGCTCATTCACACAACTGCCATTTGCAGAAAGCGCGGAAATCCCAAACCCAGACAGAATCACGCCAGCACCCACAAGCGCAAGACCGGACACCACTCGCCAGACAGGGCGACTCCGTCGAACCGGCACTTCTGGCACTGGTGGCTTGGCTTCCACAACGGGTTGCGGAACGACCGGTCGTTGGAGCGCAACACGCAACACTGTCTGATTCCCACGCGTGATCTCGTGCTTGCGCTTGTACGGCACGAAGCCATCCAGTGTAATTTCTAGATCCAGGTTTCCCTCGAAGGTCTCGCGGGAAAAAGGAGTCTCCCCAAGCGTGCGTCCACCGATGGTCACCGAGGCGCCAGCCGGATCCGTAGTGATTTGCAGAGAACCTCGCCCCCGATTCCAAGCTGATTGAAGGACACGCTGTGCCAAACGCTCAATTCGTTCTCGAAGAGTGTCCGGTGTGCAGGACTCGCAGTCGTCTTGTGCGGACTCTGCAATCACCCCCGTAGCCGCATCAAAGATCTGCAATCCAACCTGCTTTGGCGAAGCAAGCGATGGCTTCAGTGTCAGGGTGATGACATGAGCGGCATCCACGCTGCGGGCGAGTTTTTCCTGACACTCCAGACTCTGTGGACAAGGAAGTGCGCCAGCCGGATTCACCTTGGTCAGCGCCAGCTCTGTCTGCTCGGACTGAATCAAGAAACCATGGACTTGCTGAATGCTGGCTTGGAGCGCCGACCGAAGCTGCTGCTGAACCACCTGAGATGCGTTCTGGGGTTGGAGAAGCAGAATCACGCCCGTTGCGACAGACAGAACTGCATAGCGCGAATCGAGCGCCAACTGGAGCTGAACGCGCTGTCCTGCGGCAATCTGAAGCGCGTTGGTTTCGAAACTCTGTCGGCTCCGCTCAACCAGAAAACGGTGACTCCCAGCACTCACCAGAAGCGGGGTTCCGAGTGGCAACACACCGACGATCCGTCCATCAACACGGAGCACCGCTCCAACATCAGGGGAAACCACTTCTAGCTCCGTAGGAGGCTCATGCACGGAAGCGATGAACTGTTCGATCTCTGCCTTTCTCTGCAGGTCGGTTGTGCCCTCCGTTGCCGAAAGATATCGCCGGTACAGATCAACCGCAGCCAGTTCACGATGCTCAAGCTGTGCAGTCTTTCCCAGGAGATAGAGCACTTCGGGAAGCTGTGCCTTCGCATAGGCGAGCTCTAGCTTCTGGAGAGCAAGTGGAAGGTTATTCGCTGCCAGCGCCCGACTACCTTCCTGCACGAGTCTCTGCGCCGTAGCAACTTGTGGTCCCAACATGAGCGGTGCAGCCACGCCGAGTCCCGGCCACGCCGTCACAAGCGCCCAAGTGAGCAGACAGTAGTGAATCAACTGACGCATACGAGTCCTATCATCCAAGAGTGCATGGTACGCCGTTCCGAATCCAGAAGGCTCACGGCCGACACTTCGACAGCGTGATGGAGGTCCCAGCTTCCACGCGCACCATTTCGGTCTGACCAGCGCCAACATCAACGATGTGATTGCCAGGAACCAGGAATAGCTCATCACGGACACAGCCCGATTTCCCCCCACCACGGTTGCGGTGGACAACGATATGTCCGACGGAAAATGCGAGTCTTGTCATGGCCTGATCGACTTCCTTGCGCTGCTGTGGACTTGACTCCTGCATGCTCTTCACGCGGCTATACTCTTGCAGCGCCCTGGTCAGATCCTTTTGGGATTCGTAGAGCTTCCCAAGCAGGAGTGACAGCTGCGGGGTGAAAGTGCGGGGAACCAGCCCACGACGCTCCATTGCCCGTAACTTTTCGCAGATCGATCTTGCCCGGTCGTAGTCCTTGGCTGCGAACGCATCCGTTGCGTCCCGAATCAGTTTGTCCACATTGCGCGCTGGTGCTGACGCTCTGTCTGCATGTGGCGTCAGGTCAGGCGGCGGGCTCGCCTTCTCGGGTGTAGACGTCGCGACAGGGCTTGCATCAGGAGCATCGACCGAATCCGCCGGTGCGGCGACCGTCTCGATTCCATCGAACGGCAGCTCCTTCGGTTCCACCCCTGATCGAAGCTTGGGTATCACAGCCGCAGAACGAACCAGTGGATCGCTGTCTCTGGCAAGCCGTTCCAGCAGGTGTAGCAGTACCGATGAGCCGGTCTGGGAATACATCGAGCGCGCGATCTCTGCGACGCGATGACGCAGCGCTCCAGCAAGGTCACGACTCGCGAGCAAGAGGAATCCCATCGCTCGTTCGGGCGGCATGTCCGCTAGGGCATCTAGTGCCTGTAGTCGTACCGATAGATCAGGGGCTGTCAGAAGCTGCGGAATGCCTTCCGGTGTTGACACATCCTCCCCGATCGAGCGTAGTTTCCCATAAGCAATGAGTCCCATCACATCCGAGATCTTGGCCGCATCACGGAGGACAGAGACTCCCTGACGCGATCCACTTTCGAGAAGTCGCTTGGCCGCCGTGAATCGAACGCCTCTGTCAACATCGGTGAGTGCACTCACGAGCGTTTTTTCGTCGAGTGGAGCAAACTCGAGGGCCAAGCGTCGAACCAGTGGCAAAGAAGAGTGAAGCGCAGCAAGAAGGCGCGCACGCTGCTGCTCATCTCCAAGTTGGAACAGAATCGCGCTTGCGGCCACTTGTTCCGACTCCGCTCCAGTTTGGCTGACTTTCGTAAGCTGGGGCAAGACGATGGTATCGGCGGTCTTATCGCCCTGCTCTCTCAGCGAAGACAGGACCCGTGAAATCGCGTGCAGCGTCGAGTCACGCACCTCAACGTCCTGATCCGTCAAACCTTCCTTCAGCGCAAGAAGCGCGGCGCGAACTCTCTTGCGTCCAAGTGCGATGGTGGCGCCACGACGGACTTCTTTGGCGGGATCATGCAAGGCCACACGAAGCGGTGCGATGGCTTCATCGGAAGCCATCTGACCAAGCGAAGCGACTGCCAGCTCTCTTGTTAACGTACTGCTGCTTTCAAGTGCAGCTTGCGCCCACAGCAAGCTCTGTTCGGGTAGAACTTCTTTCTGTTCCCTCAAGATTCGAAGGATCACGCCAGCCGATAGATCACGCAGCGTTTCGCTGGTATCTGAGCTGTGAAGTATGGAATCAGCAGCCCACAATACTTCTTCATTTCCGCAGTCCGAGAGTCCCTGTAATGCAAGATCTCTCACGGCTTCGGGATGTACTTTTCCTGTCGCAGCTTGAAGGAGTGCAGTACGTCCGCGCGCGTCACCCAGAGACGATAGGAGTTGCGCTGCCAACACCTGCATGGGACCACGTCGTGCTTCTTCCTCCGCTAGAAATCGATAGCCGTGTTCATCCCCAATCCGGGCCAGACTATACGCAGCAAAGAGCCGAGCCTGAATCGCTGTCTCGGAGGAAAGAACACCGCTCAGCTGGACCCGGGCTTGTCCGTCGCCAGAGATAGCCAGCGCACCAAGTGTCGTAAGCCGCATCAGATCGGAAATGTTCCCGTGTCCAAGCGCCTCCCACAGTGGCTTCCTGCCGCTCAAGTTTCCTAGCTGAAGCAGCGCGGCCGCAGCGGCAAACCTGACCTCTGCATCGCTGCTGGATCTATCGACAAGCTCACGGAGTTGCTTCACTCCGTCCGGATGCTCAAGCCTTGCGAGAGATTCGGCGAGACTCAGCACGAGCCGTGGATCCTTTGTTTGGCCAAGCCGCTTCACCACAAGAGTTTGCGACTCGACGGCTCGCATCTTCGCAAGGGCTGAGGCTGCTGCGGATACAAGCTCTGGACTTGGGCTCTGCAAGCTCGGCTCGACCAGTGTTCGCAGGCTGCTGTCGTGACTGTTTCCAAGCGCGCGCAGGGCACTGATTCGCCGTCTGTCTTCTGTGCCAGAAAGAGAGTCGTTTAGCTGTTTTAGTGCACGGTTTCGAAGCTCCGTGTGGGTGGGCGTGTTCTTCGGAAAACGGAGCACGCCGATCAACAGGAGTCCGATGACAGCGCTTGCAAGAATTGCCAGCCTCGGAGAGATGCGTCTTAGCAGGACCGATGCAGATCCCCTGTCACCGCCCATTCCGATCGCTTTTCCGAGCTCAGTGAGCTTCTGCGACACTTCCGACATCGAAGGCCGCTCATCGGCCCCCTTCGCAATCATCGCCAAGATGAGATTCCCGAGCGGGGCGTGGACTCCAGCCAAGCGACTGCGCAGGTCTTGGCTGGAAGATTCCTTTAGATCAAGCGAAGTCCGTCCATAGGGAAGCGTTCCGGTCAAGAGCTCAAATAGGACCACGCCCAGCGCAAAGACATCTGTCTTCCCGTCCGCTTGCTCGGCTCTCCCAAACTGCTCAGGGGCCATGTAGGCGGGTGTTCCAATGACAGCGCCCTGTTCTGATGGCCGGTCGGCTTCCGCTGCCAACAACTCATCGCCAAGCTTGGCGATTCCAA
>CAYTGC010000370.1:0-4939 GCA_964437195.1 uncultured Myxococcales bacterium
GCGCGGTTTGGACCCAGTCGGTCCTGCATCATCGCCGACTGTCGACGCTCAGCCCAGGTACTCAGCGACGCCAGCGGCATCACAAAGCCGAGAACCAGAACGAGCAGCTTGAGAAGCGCCGCGACGGCTGTGTGCTCGGCCAGAAACATCAGGATCGAATCAATCATCGCATCCCCTCTTAACCACGCGAGTTGGCGAAGCGCAGCTGAACGGGGAGGAATTCCTTGCCCCAGTCCGCCGCCGCAAAGCCTGCCGCCACATTCTGCGCCGCATCAGCCCCAGCCGGGACCGTCGCTGCCACCTGTGCCACCATTTGCAGGAACGCCTGGCGCGCCGAAACCAGCCACTTCTCGCTCTGCGCGAGGTTGGCCTTCTTCGCGATGAGCGAGATCAGCTCCAGGTGTGAGCGAGCGTCGCCCTGCGCGGCCACCGACTTGCGCAGCCGCTGCACCATGTTCTTGGCGTTGGTGAAGGTTCCATCGACCTCGGCCCAGGCTGCCGCGGGAAGCTGAACGTGCGCACGACGCAAAAGTGGCGAGTCTTGCACCGCCTGGCAGACAAACAGCTCCAGTCCGTCGACGAGCGGCGCGAGCTCAAACTGTGCCTGCTCACCAACCGGAAGATCCGCACCGACCATCCACAGACCCTTGAGCTTGCCGCCCTTCAGGTCCGAAAGGAGTGCGTTTGCATCGCCTGCAGAAGCCCCAGCAAGGAACTTGGCACCAGCGGTGTTCGGATTGGTGTCGGCGCTGCGCAGGATCTTGTCCGCTCGCTCGGGTCGCGCTGCGGTCCCCGTCACATACGATCGCACGTTGGCACCTTTCGCCGCGAGCTTGGCCGCAACCTGCGAAAGGGCAAACAACGCCTCATTGGTCGTTTGCGCCGAATAGACCAGGCCGATTGTTCCGCCCTGGCTCGCCAGCCGCTCGAGCCGTTCTGCCGCGAAAGCAACTGCCTTGTCGACGCTGGTGATCTGTGCCGGTTGGCCGCGACCCGCGCCGAGTCGTGCCGACGTCAGCCGCTTGTGCCGTACGTCCTTGTAGGTAAAGCGACCTTCGTCGCACATCCAGTACTTGTTGACCTGGAGGTTTTCGCGCGGCACCAGACGCCAAATTTCGCCTTGGGCATGGTGAATTTCGACGTTGCAGCCGGTGGCGCAGCCTGGACACACCGATGAGGTCGTAAACAGCTCCCACGCCCGCATGGTGAAGCGGAAGTCTTTGCTCGTTAGCGCACCGACGGGGCAAACATCGACAGTGTTGAGCGAGTAGGGATTGTCGAGCTGGTGACCCGGCGCGACCGTCAGCTGTTCGCGATCACCGCGCCACGCCATCGTCAGCTGTTTCTGACCGGCCACTTCGTCGCACACCCGAATGCAGCGCGTGCACAAAATGCAGCGCTCCGAGTCGAGCACGATGTGCGGCCCGATGTCCTGCATCTTCGGCTTGTGGACCTTGGGAATCGACGAGCGCGAGCCCGCGTGATCCCAGTCCTGGTACTGCTTCTGCAGCGTGCACTCACCCGCTTTGTCGCAGATCGGACAGTCGACCGGGTGATTGACCAGTGTAAACTCCAGGATCTGCCGCCGAATCGTCAGTACGCGAGGAGTCGCCGTGTTGACTTCCATCTTGTCGGCGACTGGCGTGTAACAGGCCGGCACCAGCTTCGGCTGACCCACGACTTCGACGAGACACTGCCGACACACCGCTGGTGAGCTAAGCCCCGGGTGGTAGCAGAAGTAGCTTACGTCGACGCCGTTTTGCAGACAGACCTCGAGCAGGTTGGCACCCTTCTTGGTCACAACCTCGCGGCCATCGAGCTTAATGGTGCAGACATCACTCGGCGGCGGCGCAGCGCTGCTTGCAGTGCCAGCAGGCGCAGGACTGGCCGGAGCGGGCGGCGCAGCGGCGGGCGGGGGCGGCGGACTGGCCGTCTCACGCAGGGCGGCTGCGATGCTCGACTTGATGGGGGATGAAGGGGTCTCTGCCATGACCTGTACGTTGCCTTGTTGGATCAGCGGTCGCACTCGCCGCCGATCATGTTGATCATGCCGAACGTGGGAATGATGTCGGCGATGCCGGCTCCCTGAATCAGCTTCGACAGCGACTGCATGATGATGAAGCAAGGGGAGCGAACATGACAGCGATAGGGCCGCCCCGAACCGTCGGAGACAATGTAAAAGCCCAGCTCGCCATTGCCGCCCTCGGTGTAGGAATAGACCTCACCGGGGGGGACTTTGATTCCGTCGATGACCAGCTTGAAGTGGCCGATCATGCTCTCGATGGTGTTGTAGACCGCATTCTTTGGCGGCATGCAGACGCGCGGATCGTCGAGAAGGAACGGCCCCGGCGGAATCTGCTTCATCGCCTGATCGAGAATCCGCATCGACTGCCGGATTTCCTCCAGCCGCACCGCGAACCGATCGTAGTTGTCTCCAACCGATCCGACGGGAACATCGAACTCGAAGCGATCGTAGACGAGGTACGGATGATCCTTGCGAACGTCGTACGGCACGCCCGTCGACCGCAGACAAGGTCCGGTCCAGCCGTAGGAGATGGCGTCTTCGGCGGAAATGACGGCGACACCGTCCATGCGGTCACGGAAGATGCGGTTCTTGACGAGCAGCTTCTCGACTTCTCCGAGAGACTCGACGCTCTTGTCGAGCGTGGCGCGCAGCTTGTCGAGCCAGTGCTCAGGCAGATCCTGCGACACACCACCGACGCGAACATAGGAGTGCGTGAGTCGTGCGCCGGTCAGCTCCTCGAGAAGCTCCCACAGCCACTCGCGGACTTTGATCATCCACAAAAACGGCGTAAAGCCGCCCACTTCCATCGCCGACGCGCCAAGACACGTCAGGTGGTCGGTGATGCGAGAGATCTCGCCGATGATGACGCGGATGTACTGTGCACGCTCGGGCAGACGATCCACCACGCCGATCAGCTTCTCGACAGCGAGGGCAAAACCCACGTTGTTGAGCAGCGGAGAGACGTAGTTCAGTCGATCGGTATACGGAAAGACCTGGGTGTAGGTCGCGGCCTCAGCTTCTTTCTCGAAGCAGCGGTGCAGATAGCCGACCTGCACGTCCGAGTCTTTGACCGTCTCACCGTCGATCGTCAGAATGATGCGAACGGTGCCATGGGTCGCCGGGTGCGACGGACCCATGTTGATCGTCATCGGCTCCGTCGGAAGCTCGATGTCCTCGACCTCTTCAAGCTCCTCGGCGTTGAGCTTGTCCATGAGGTCCTGCGGCATCTTCGGTCGAGCGCTGAGGCCAGGGATTCCACCCGCCGCGATCTCGTCGGGGGTCGGCATTCCAAACGCGAGCTTCTTTGGCCCGGTCTTGCTCTGAGTTGTCGTCGTCGACATGTCTTCCGTTCCCCTAGCTCAGCGAGTAGTCGCGGCGAATGAGCGGCTGCCGCTTCTCTTTGGGATAGTCCTTGCGCAGCGGATGTCCGACGAACTCTTCGTACATCAGAATCCGACGGAGATCTGGGTGGCCCGCAAACTTCACCCCGAACATGTCGTAGACCTCACGCTCCTGCCAGTTGGCGGTCTGCCAAAGGTCTGACACCGTCGGAACTTCTGCACTCGGCCCGCCTTCTTCTTCGTGTAGACCGACTTTGATGCGCAGGCGATTTCCCGTCGCCATCGAGCGCAGGTGATAGACGACTTCGAAGCGCGGCTCGCGTCCAAAATAGTCAACCGCCGTCACACTCACGAGGAAATCAAACCCAGCCGTGTCGCGCAGATGGCGCATCACATCTTTGAAGCTGTCTTTTGTGACCACCGCGGTGTCATCGCCCTGATTGCTGTGCGACGAAACAACTGCTGTGGGAAACTGCGCCACCAGCTTGTCGAGATCGGCTTTGCTCATTTGCGAAATCTTCCCTTGCTGCCTGCTCGTATCGAGGGGCGTCGTTTTAGGCAACCACCGGCAGACGCTTGCGTCCGTCCGTGGAGGCCGCTTGCAGCTCGACTTCTTTGCGATCCCGTCGCTGCACCCAAGTTGTCGCTTCCTGAATCTTCTTTTGCAGAAGGATCAGGCCGTCGAGAACTTGCTCCGGTCGCGGCGGACAGCCGGGAATGTACACATCCACCGGAACCACCTGATCGCAGCCCGGCACGGTGTTGTAGTTCTGGTAGAAGCCGCCCGTGGAGGCACAGACACCGAACGCGATGACGTACTTGGGTTCGGCCATCTGCATCCAGATTCGGTGCAGCACCGGGGCCTGCCGCTCCGTGATCGTCCCCACGACGAACAAGAGGTCGGCTTGGCGCGGCGAAAAGCGGGGAAACTCGGCACCGAACCGGGCAATGTCGTACTTCGAGGCGGCGGTCGCCATGTACTCCATGCCACAGCAGGCAGTGACGAAGGGATAGCTGAACAGCGAATACTTGCGCGCCCAGTTCAGGGCATCGTCAAGGCGGGTCGTGTAGCTTTCGGCCATGGTTCTTTCCTGACTCCCTGCTTAGCCCCAGCCGATGGCCCGCTTGCGCCAAACGTAGGCGAGCGCGACCACGAGCGTGCCCATAAATACCAGCATCTCGACGAAGCCGAATGATGTGACGGTGCCGACGCACTCACTGCGAATCACCGTGCCAAGGCAGGACAGCCGACGGTAAATCGCCGCCCACGGATACAAAAACGCCGCTTCGATGTCGAAGATGAGAAACAGGAGCGCTACCTGGTAGAACTTGACGGAAAAGCGCACACGCGGGCTGCCAATTGGTTCCGAGCCACACTCGAAGGGGGCGAGCTTTTCGGCGTTTTCGCGCTTCGGACCCAGGAACATCGCGAGCCCCAAGAACACGCACGAAAAGGCGATGCCAAACAGGATCGCCACGAGCGTGGGGCCATAGTCAGTTGCTTGTTCGACGGACATTCGGAACCTCGTTTGCTCCGCCGCGAATATAAATGGGTGGCCTTCCGGGTGTCAAT
>CAYTGC010000371.1:0-4933 GCA_964437195.1 uncultured Myxococcales bacterium
TTCCCAATATGCAGCCTCTGTCTTTCCTTCTGCGCGTCGCACCTTTTGGCAAAGCATCGCGCCCTCTCGTGCTCGGTCACCGAGGTGCGTCGCACGACTACCCCGAAAACACCCAGCTCGCCTTCCGAGAAGCGATCCGGCAAGGTGCCGACGGTGTGGAGCTGGATGTGATGCGCTGTGGATCAGGTGAAGTCGTGGTGTTCCACGACGATGATCTGACGAGGCTGGCGGCGGGTCAGCCCGGGGCCGAGGCGCTGATTCGGAAGACCCCTCTGACCGAGCTGCGTCGCTTTGATGTCGGTCGCGGCGAGCGGATTCCGACGCTCGAAGAGGTGCTGCTCGCGCTCGGGGACGAGGTGCTGGTAAACGTCGAGCTGAAGACAGAGACGCTGGTGCGCACGGTCGACTACCTTCGACTGCCGCTCGACGATGGACTTGCCGACGCGGTCGCGCAAGTGCTGTCACGCTGCGGACGGCTGACGGGCAATGGCAAGACGCTGGTGTCGTCGTTTGACCCCTTTCAGCTGCTGCGTTTTCAGTCGGTGTCGCACGGACGAGTGCCGATGGGTCATTTGTTCGACGCTGGGCAGGGGCCGCTCACGACGGGTCTGTATCGGCTGCCGCTGTTGCGTCTTGCAGCCGTTCATCCCGAGGCCAAGCTTCTCGATGGTCCGTCCATTCGGCGCTGGAAGGCACAAGGACTGCGGATCAACACTTGGACCGTCGATGAGCCGACAGAAGTTGCAGCGGTTTCGACCCTGGGCGTCGATGCAATCATCACAAACCGTCCCGGTGCGACGCTGGCTCTGCTACAGCAGTAGGTGGAAGGCGCACAGGGTGTTCACATGAGCGACAGCCAGAGCCAGCTTCTCCGTCGGCTTCCCAAAGTAAGCGCGCTGCTTTCACAGCCCGAAATCGAGGCGCTGATCCAAAAGCTCCCGCGCTGGGCGGTCGTTCAAGCGGTGCGAGACGAGCTTGCGGTGCTGCGCAAACAGCTTGCATCTGGAGATGCGGCGGCGACGGTGCAGCCTGGTTGCGAGCCGCCAAGTGAAAAGCTCACAGTCTCGGCTCAACGGATCGAGTCCCGAGCGGCAGCGCTGTGCGCGTCGCCCCTTCGTCGAGTGATTAACGCAACCGGGGTTGTGCTCCACACCAACCTCGGGCGCGCGCCCCTGGCACAAGCGGCGGTTCGTCGCGTCGCCGAGCTCGCGGGTGGCTACTGCAATCTTGAGTACCAGCTGGATTGTGGTCAGCGTGGCAGTCGCCAGCAGCTACTTGCAAACCTCTTGCAACAATTGACTGGGGCCGAGTCACATCTCGTCGTCAACAACAACGCAGCGGCTGTGCTTTTGACGCTTTCTGGGCTGTGTGCTGGGCGTGAAGTCGTCGTCTCGCGCGGCGAGCTGGTCGAGATTGGTGGTTCGTTTCGCGTGCCTGATGTGATGCGGGCTGGGGGCGTGATCCTGCGCGAGGTGGGCACGACCAACCGAACCCACCTGCACGACTACGCGCTCGCGACGGGCGAAGCGACGGCTGCGTACTTGAAAGTGCATCAGAGCAACTTTGCCCAGGTTGGCTTCGTGAGAGGCGTTGGCATCAAAGAGCTGGCCGGTCTGGCCCACGAGCGCGGTCTTTTGTGCATCTACGATCTGGGGTCGGGGACCCTTCGTGCGCCGTCGCTGTCCGAAGGGCGAGTGCAGTTTGTGGACGAGAAAATCACCGACGAGCATGAATCGAGCGAAGCCAGCCGCGAGCCGACCGTTTCCGAAGTCCTTGCCCAAGGAGCCGACGTGGTGATGTTTTCGGGGGACAAGCTGCTCGGCGGGCCACAGGCAGGAATCATCTGTGGGTCGGCGTCGGTGATTGCAAAGCTTGCCAAACACCCGCTGCTGCGCGCTTTGCGGCCTGACAAGCTGACGCTGATGGCGCTTCTGGCGACGCTGGAGCTGTATCGGGACGGGCGGCTTCACGACATTCCGACGCTTCACATGCTGCAATTGGGCGAAGCCGAGCTGCGCAGGCGGGCCGAAGCGCTGTGCGGACTGCTCACTGCGCGCGGGCACACTTCAGAGCTTCTGCGCGTCCGATCCGCCGTCGGGGGAGGCTCTCAGCCGCTGCACAAGCCGTGGAGCTGGGCGCTCGCGCCACAGATTCATGAAGCCGAAGTGCTTGCGGTGCAAGCGGCGCTGCGACGGTTCGATCCGCCGGTGATTGCGCGGGTGTCGTCGGGAAGGCTGCTGTGCGATGTGCGGACGATCGCCGACGGGGAACTAGCGGCTGTGGCGGACGCGCTGGCATGCGCCTTGGCCGATCGACCCGAGGCCGCAGCGAATCGGACGAAAGGCTAGTAGGTTCCGGCGAGGAGCTGGAAAAGCCGCGCCACATCGAGCAGTGCGCGACCGGCCCGCTGCGGGTTTACAAGCAAGAGCGAAAGACCGCGTACCTTCAGCGGATGACGGAGCAGCGACAGCAGCAAATCGAGCCCAGCGGGTGAAGCAAAGATCGGCAGCCCGAGGATCTTCGGGACCGTCTGAAGCCGGGGCAGCAGCTCGCTCTCGGCTTCAATCGTCAGATCGGGCTCGACGAGACCCGACAGGATCAGGCAGCGGTCGTCGGAAAAGACCAGCGTAATCTCCTCTTTCGAGTCGCTGGCCAAAAGTCCGAGCCGACTGTGCAGACCCGGAAGCCTGTCGCCGTACCGTCGCGCAGTGTCCGCCAAAACGCCTTGGGTCAGCAGCGAAAGCGGACCCGCCTCTAAGCCATCGGAAAGCGTGACGGATTCCATATCACTTCAGGCTACACTCCGCGGCATGCAAATTCCATCCTCGCCAGCAAGGTTGTTTTCTCGTCGGAAAAGTCGTCGATTGCACCTGACTTTGTCGATGTGCGGTTTTGTGCTGATCGGCTGCGAAAAATCGCCTCCTGGCGACGAACTTCCCGTCGAGCCTGAGCTACCTTCGTGCAGCGCCGCACTTCCGCCGCCGCAGACAAAAAGCGCGCCGAGTTCCGATGTTGTTGGCGCGAGCGCTTGTCTGAGCGTCCATCCGAGCGAGCTTGCACAGACGCCGATGCCGATGTTGGCGGTGCGGAAGGGCCAGGATCTGTCGCTCGATGGCTACAAGACACTTGGCTCGTCGGTGGTTCTCCAGCTTGGCCAGCCCGTCGGTCAGCGCGGCGTTGATGTGACGCTGCCGTTTGCTTTTGCCCAGCTTCCTGAAAATGCGCGGAGTCTGCGGCATCGCATGGTGGTTCTATCGCGCTTCGGACAGGCGAAGGCGCACGTGACTCCCGTCGAAAACATCACGATTTCGACCGCAAACGGAGGCCAGCTTCGCTTCCACCTGCCAGGTCACGGAATTGCGCCGCTTGGGCCAAACAAGACGCTGGCGGATGTTGCGACGTTCCAGGTGGCCATGCCGTCTGACCTGGGATCGACGGTGAAGCGCAAGTTTACCTACCGCGCGGTCGCCGGCATGTCGATGGGCGGAATCGGTGCTTCGATGTACTTCTTCCGTCATCCGGATCGCTTCGATGCCGTCGGTGTTCTCGGGGCGGATCCGGGGCCTGACCTGACGTACAGCATGGGCTTTACGCGCGATCTGTTTTTTGGTGGTTTTTGCACGGCTGCCGACGAAAAAGCCGGACGAGGAAAGATCGGTCAGACGTGTGCGCTGCCGCGGGGAGCGCTCACCGGACAAAACGAAAACATCGGTTCGTTCGAGGTCATGCCGGTACAGCTTGGCGAGGGAATCGGGCTGACGCTCCGTCGCAAGCTGTATCTGCGCGCCAACCGCGACCTCGTCCGGGCGATCGGCAACTGGGCGATGTATAACCCGCAAGATCCGTATCTGCCGCCGGGCGTGCCGTCGTCGACGTTGATGCTGACACCCGATCAGGCGTGCAAAAACCCGGTGGTTCTCAAGGGCACAAAGAGCGACCCAACCGGAAAGCCGTTTTACGATGGACGCTTCAATCCCGAGGGCAAGTCGGATGTGATCACGTTCTGCGACGGCGGCGAGGCGGACGGCAAGCAGGGAGTCTTCGACGGGTCGAAGCCACAGACCGATCCGATGCAGATTGCGCTCGCCGTGGATCTGAACAGCAACGGCAAGCGCGACGCGGGCGAACCGGTCGTGATCCAAGCCAGCGAGCCATTCCAAGACGTTGGACTAGACGGACTTCCCGACGACAAAGAGCCTGGATATGACCCGGTCCGCAATCCTGATCCGGCGGGCGACAACTATCACTACCTGAAGAATCCCGGTGGCAGTGAGGGCAACTATCGCTACGACCAGGGCGAACCATACGAAGACAGCGGCCTCGATGGCGTAAAGGGAAAAGGCTGCGAGATCGACGGCGGTATGGCGGGTTGCTACGACCACGGCGAGGGCAATGGCAAGTTCGACTACAACCCCGGGCTCGCCAAGTGGATGGATCACGATCCGCACACGCTGATGGAAAAGCAGGCACTCGCCGACTTGGCCCAGAAGGACATCTACTACGACGCAGGGATTCGCGACTTTTTCAACGCGCACGTCGCGACGAGCTATCTGTTCGGCGTTCTGGCCTCACGCGGCCTGTCGACGCAGCTCTTTGGTGGCTTCCCTGCCATGACAGGTCTTGCGCCGACGGCGGAAGCGCGCTTTTCAGCGAGCGAGGTCGATATGTCCAAGCTTGGACGGCGGCTGTTCGTGCGCTATGGGAATCCCGAGATCTCGGAAGCCAAGGCGGCGGAGACCGGCGACGGTCGTCACGCGGGCGAAGTCACCCAGGTTGTTCATCGCGCGATGATTCTGTTCAAGTTCCTGCTCACGCGGTGGCCGGATGCCGATACCTCGATTCAGCCCGCCGACGATCCGCGCCTGGTGCCCAAGGGACTGTCGCTCAAGCTCAAGAACGGTCGGCAGACGCCGTTTAGCATGATCCTGCCGCC
>CAYTGC010000372.1:0-4927 GCA_964437195.1 uncultured Myxococcales bacterium
AGGACAAACGTCAGCTTGGCATGCATCCACGGCATCTTCAGATAGCTCGGATTCATGAGGAGCATCGCGATGCCGGTTAACACACTGATGGCACCAGCAGGATGGGCAATGCCACGCAGCAGTTTCCGTTCCATCACTTGGAAGCGCTCGCGACAGACGTTCTCGGTTTCCATCGCGTGATAGACAAACAGTCGGTAGAGATAAAGGAGTCCCGCCATCCAGCTGATGACCATGATGACGTGCAGGGCTTTGATCCAGAGCATCGCGTTGTTCCTTCAGGAATCGTTTGGGAGTCGTTTGGGAGTCGTTTGGGAATTGCCTGGGAATCGTTTGGGAATCGTTTGGGAGTCTCTTACACCGCTGCCGCATGGTGACGCGGAGCCGGTCGGGCCAGCGTCGCGTCGAAGACCGCAGCGACAGTACGAAGCAGAAGCTGTCCGGGCCGCTCGATGCGGAGGGAATCGGAATCGAGCACGCACAGGCCATCGTTTTGCAGCGGAGCCAGCGCCGCGATCTCCGCCGCAAAGTAGCTCGCAAAGTCGATGTCGTGGCGGACAGCGAACTCACGGAGACGGACTTCGAGGTTACACAAAAGCTGCATGATCAGATCGCGCCGAATCACATCGTCACGGCTTAGGGAATAGCCGCGCACAATCGGCAGCGCTCCTTGTTCGATGCGCTCGGCGTACGGAACCACGTCACGTTCATTTTGCAAATAGTGACTGCCGACCTCGGATATCGACGATGGACCAAATGCCAGCACGTCGCTCGACTTGCAGGTGGTGTAGCCCATGAAGTTGCGCCGCAGCTCGCCTTTGGCTCGCGCGACGACCAGCTCGTCCTCGGGAAGCACAAAGTGGTCGAGTCCAACATAGACATAGCCAAGCTCGAGCAGTCGTCCGAGGGCCAGCTCGAACAGCGCCGCACGGTTTTTGGCGTCGGGCAGCTCTTCCGTCTTGAACACCGCCTGGTGCTTGCGAAGCTGCGGCATGTGCGCGTACCCAAACAGGGCGATGCGGTCGGGCATTAGCTCGGCGACGCGGTCTAGGGTTTGGGAAAAGCGCTCGACGGTCTGGAGCGGCAGTCCATACATCAGGTCCAGATTGACGCTGACAAAGCCCAGCTTGCGCGAGAGCGCGACGAGGTCACGCGTCTGTTCAAACGGCTGGATGCGATTGATCCGCTTCTGCACCTGCTCGTCGAAGTCTTGCACGCCCATCGACACGCGGTTAAAGCCCAGGTCCGCTAGGCGCGCAAGCTGCGCAGGACTCGTGACGGGGGGATGAATCTCAATCGAGGCTTCGACCGCGCTCGCAAGCTGAAACCGCCGGGTCAGCGACTGCCACAGCTGTGTCAGTTGTTCTGGGTCAAGATACGTCGGCGTGCCGCCCCCAAGGTGAACTTGCACCACCTCGGGACGCGACGGCAGAAGCGACGCCACGCGATCCACTTCGGCATCGAGCGCTCGCAGATAGCGCGCCACCAAGTCCTGGTTGCGCGTCACCATCATGTTGCAGCCGCAGTACAGACACAGCTTGCGACAAAACGGCACGTGCACATAAAGCGACAGCGGCTTTGTCCCCACCTCGGAAAATGCCGTCTTCGCAAGCGCTTCGTCCTGCGCGCTCCACAGATTCGCGGGCGGATAGCTCGTATAGCGCGGCAGCGGCTTCGTGCCGTAACGAGCCAGCAGGTCCGGATGCAGCAGCTTCGCAGTCATGGGGTTTGCACCGCTTCCATTCGTTCGTCGACCAGCAGCACGCGCAAGGGCCGCGGACGACTGAGGTACTGACAAAATACGATTTCGGTAAGGCGTCCCCGCCACAGACGAAAGATCAGCTCGCTTGCCGCCGAGGCCGTTAGGAATAGACCGACACCCGCCCCGGATTTTTTGTTTTCCAGCGGACTTATATGCCGGGCCTGCGCAGTTGCACAGCGGATCAAGTAGTTGAGCACGGTGTCGCGCCGAAGCTGTCCGAGGAAATCGGTTACACCGACGACCACGCGGACTCCATCCGAGGCAAACCGAACCCGGGCCGATTCACCCGGAAGCGCCCGCAGCGCCACTCGATCAGCCGGCGAAAGACCAGCATAGCGGGGATTCCCTGCCTCATCGCGCGGCGCGTCGTAGAGCGCGTTGAGAAGCAGCTCGTCGACCGCCTGCTCCAAGGCCAAGACGTGCCGCGACGGCAGCCCTTGCTCTGCAGCCCAGTCCGCGACAATGCCCACCGTCAGGGCTTTTTCGCGATAGTCGGAAACCTCCAGCTCGGTCATCCGGCACTGCGCGGGCAGCAGCGGATGGAGCGGCTTTCGCGACGTCGGTGGCCGATGCAGCCGTTGCCCAAGCGCAGTCAGAACTTCGTCGGAAAGATGCGAAGATGACACCGCCCCGAGCGCGACCGACTGCCGCAGCGCCGTGGCCAGACCAAGCAGATCGGCGTCAGGCAGCAGCAGCAATCGCTGGCGGGACAGGCGCATCTCCGGATCGGGCTCGCGACGGTTCCCTCCGGTCATCCCGGCTAGACCTCCTTGCCGACGGGCTTCAGCTTCATTTTCCGAAAGCCTGAGCCCATGAGCAAGCCCACTGCGATGAGTACAGCCGCCCACTTGAGCGCCATGACGCCATCTGGGCTCGTCGCCACACCCAGCAAAAACACCATGCAGCCTGACAGTGCGAGCAGTGGAATCAGCGGTCCGAGTGGATTCACAAAGGCCTCTTTGGGTGCCGGTCCACGCTTGCGCATCAGGATCACCGCGACGCAGGTTGCGATGTACTGCACCACCACAGCGACGTTCGAGATGTCGGCGAGTTGCTTGAACTCGAGCCCGAGCATCAGGAACGACATCACCAAGATCGAGAGCAGCACCACCGACCAGACCGGCGTGCCAAAGCGCTCCGGTCGCTCGGCGAACACCTGCGGCACGAAGCGGTCTTCGGCAAACGACTCCAGATAGCGCGGCCCAACGAGCGCACTGCCCGCACAGAAGCCGAACATCGAGACAAGGCCAGCGACGTTCATCAGCTGCTTGCCCCGCGAACCGGCAAACTGGGCCACCGCATCGGCGAGCGGCGTCTCGGACAAGCCGAGCTGGGGATGCAAACCAGTAGCAACAAGCTGCACCAGCGCATAAATCGCCGTCGTCAGCAGCACACTTATCACCATCGCCAGCGGCACGGTTCGACGCGGATTTTTGGCTTCTCCTGCCGGCACCGGAATGAACTCAAAGCCGGTGGTCGCAAACAGCCCGGCAAAGGCAGCCGCCAGGATTCCCGTCGCCTCGCCTTTTTCCGGCATCGGCGCAATTCCCGTCAGCCGCGAGCCCTTCACGAACACAAAACCAATCGCGATAAAGCCAAACAGGCTGACCAGCTTGATCGCCGAGATCACGTCGCTGGTCCGCGCCGACGACCGAACCCCGAGAATGTTGACGATGGAGAGTGCGACGACGACCAGGCAAGCGATCGCGACGACTCCCGCATTGCCAACCTGGAGACCCAGCAGGTCATGAAGAATCTGCGCCGCCGTCCCACCGAAGCCACGCGCCACCGCGCAGTAGCCGAGCAGCACACTCACCAGCGTCACCCATCCAACGGCAAAACCCACGTATGGGCCAAACGCATCACAGGCGTAGCGATAAGGTCCACCCGATCGATCCGTGCGCCCAGCAGCCTCGGCAAATACCAGCGCCACCAAGCAGCACAGGCCACCCGCCACAAACCAAGCCCACGGAGCCTGCGAGCCCGCCCGTCGCCACAGCGCCGCTGGAAGCAGGAAGATCCCCGACCCAACGATGCCGTTGATGCCAATTCCCAAACAGTCAATCAGGGTGAGTTGGCGTTTTTCGGAGGGCTCTTCGTGATGAGACACCGAAAGAAGGTAACCAAACCCCAAAAGAATCCAAGCAATTTCACGACCTGGACGCCGAGCGTTTTGCGTGGCTCGCCAAGCTGAAAATGTGCGACGCAGCTTGCCGCCGACGGTTAGTTGAGATAAAAGGCCCCATTCCAGTGCGGCCTTTCGCCAAATCGGACCGCCTGAGTTTAGGACTTCTTTCGTCACATGGCCCAAGACAAATCGACCACGACAGCGGCACCGCCGGCAGAACCTCCGACGGCAGTCTTCGTCCAGCAGATTCATGACGAGATGCGCAGTTCCTTTATGGACTACGCCATGAGCGTCATCATCGCGCGCGCGCTTCCCGACGCACGCGATGGGCTTAAGCCGGTGCATCGGCGCATTCTCTACGCGATGCACGAGGGCAACATCGTCTGGAATCGGTCTTACGTAAAGTGCGCCCGCGTCGTCGGTGAAGTGCTCGGTAAGTATCACCCACACGGCGATGCGTCGGTCTACGACGCCCTTGTGCGGCTCGCGCAAGACTGGAACATGCGCTATCCGCTCGTCGATGGGCAGGGAAACTTCGGCTCGATTGAAGGCGATCCGCCCGCCGCGTACCGATACACCGAGTGTCGTCTGCAGCGGGTTGCTTCGTCGATGCTGACCGATCTCGACAAAGAGACGGTCGATTTTGTCCCGAACTTCGACGACAAAGAGCGCGAGCCGACGGTTCTCCCCGCGCTTTTGCCGAACCTGCTCGTGAACGGCGCTGCAGGTATCGCCGTCGGCATGGCGACGAACATTCCGCCGCACAACCTGGGCGAAGTGCTCGACGCAGCGCTGCACCTTCTAAAGGAACCTGGCACAACCAACGCCGAGCTGATGAAGCTGGTCCCCGGTCCAGACTTTCCGACGTCGGGCTTCATCTACGGACGGGCCGGCATTCGCCAAGCCTACGAGACGGGCCGCGGCTCGCTGACGCTGCGCGCCCGCACCGAAATCGAAGAGCTGAAGAACGGCAAATCGCAGATCATCGTCACCGAGGTTCCCTATCAGGTGAACCCGAACCGCGTGATCGAACGGCTCGC
>CAYTGC010000373.1:0-4900 GCA_964437195.1 uncultured Myxococcales bacterium
ACATGGAGACACTCACTACCGCGGCTCCTCAGACGGAAGCTGCGCACCCTGTTCTTTCAAAGCCGCTGGCGCCCGCGGATGTTCCAGTGTTGCGGGACGCCTACCGGCAGATGCTTCTCATCCGTCGGGTGGAGGAAGCGGCAGCGAAGGCGTACGGGCAAGGCAAGATCGGCGGATTTCTGCATCTGGTGATCGGTCAGGAGTCGGTCTGCGTCGGTGCGGCGCTCGCGCTGCGTCCCGAGGACTACATGATTGCGTCGTACCGAGAGCACGGGCACTTCATGGCCAAGTGCGGTAGCACGCTTGAGTCGGCGAAGGCGGTGTTGGCGGAGCTTCAGGCCAAGGACACCGGATGTTCTCGCGGTCTCGGGGGCTCGATGCACATGTTCAGCGCCGCGCACCGCTTCCTCGGTGGCTACGGCATCGTCGGTGGGCAGGCGCCTCTGGCGGCAGGCGTCGCGTTTGCCAGCAAGTACCAGAACCTTGAAGAAGTGACGCTGTGCTTTTTGGGCGACGGTGCCGTCAATCAAGGCGCCTTCTTTGAAGGCCTGTCGCTCGCAGGTCTGTGGAAGCTTCCGGTGGTGTTTATCGTCGAAAACAACCAGTATTCGATGGGCACTCCACTTGAGCGCACGTTGGCACACCCGGATATCACGCTACGGGCTTCCGGCTTTGCAATTGAGCGCGACCGCTTTGTGTCCGACGACGTGCTAGAAGTGCGTGATCGCATCGGAGCTGCCGTCGAGCGCGCCCGCAAGCAACAGATTCCGTCGCTGCTGGAGATTGAGACGTATCGCTATCGTGGACACTCGATGTCCGATCCCGGCAACTACCGAACCAAGGAAGAGATCGAGCGCTGGAAAAAGCGCGACTCGATCGAGCTTGCCCGGGCTCGTCTGCTGAAGCTGCTGCCGGAAGCAGAGATTGCCGCCATCGACGATCAGGTTCGCGACTGGGTCGCTGAGACGGTGCGTTTTGCCGATACCTCGCCGGCCGCACAAGAGGCGAGCATCTGGTCGACGGTCTACGCGCAGCCTGGTACTGATCCGCGACGGATGTAACATGCGAGCGCTGTGGCTGGGTCGGGCTCCGTATGATCCGGTGCTAAGGGTTCAACACGCGCTGCGGCAGCAGGTTCTTGCGGGCGGCGAGGAGACACTCCTGCTCGTCGAGCATGCGCCGGTGATTACACTCGGACATCGTGCGACGGCTGGAGATCTGCTCGTGTCGACGGAACGGCTGGCGTCGCAAGGGATCGAAATGGTGCGAGTCCAGCGCGGCGGTCAAGCGACGTACCATGGACCGGGCCAGCTCGTGGTTTACCCGATCTGCCGATTGCGCGGTGGGGTCGTCGGACATGTCGACTGGATCACAAGGGCCGCGGTCACCGTGGCAGCGCAGCTTGGCATCTTGGCGGAATATCGTCAGCAGCCCGTCGGAGTTTGGGTAGGCGACAAGAAACTTGGGGCGGTGGGCGTCCACGTCGAACACCAAGTTGCGATTCACGGCCTTGCGCTCAATGTCACTTCAGCGGCGACGGCGCCGTTCCGGCAAGGACTGTTTGTCGCCTGTGGCGCGCGTGGGGCGCAGGTCACAAGCTTGGTGGAGCAAGGGGCTCCGTCGCAGCTGACTCCACGGCAAGTCGCCGATTCATTTGCTTCGGAACTTCTTCTGCTGCGTGGTCTTCCGAAAGTCGCTGTCGAGTCAGTCGACGCGGCATCACTTTTTGATGTGGTGTCGCCCGCTCTCTCTCGGTGATGACTCGTCGGATGAGTCGCTCACCAGCCAGCCTTTTCTGCGGAACCACAAGAACATTCCGCCGGGAACGACCCCGAACATCAGCACCAGCGCGAGTGTGAACGCCGTCGGTGATTTGAACGGCATCAGCTCGAAGTTCATCCCAAACAGGCCCGACAAGAACGTCACCGGCAGAAGCAGTGCGGACAGAATCGTCAGCTGCTTCATGATTTCGTTGGTGCGCTGTCCGACGGCGGACATGTACGCGTCGACGCAGTTGCCAAGCAGATCGCGTCCGGCCTCGATGCTCTCGTAGATTCGTGTCAGGTGGTCGTAGATGTCGCGGAAGTACGGCGCGGTTCTGTCGCTGACACAGGCGCTTCCGCCGTGCCTTGCCAGGTTGCCCATGACATCGCGCTGCGGGGATAGCACGCGCCGCATCGACACCAGCGTCTTGCGCATCGAGTAGATCCGGTGGAGGTCGGCCCGACTCGGATTGTCGAAGAGCGACTCTTCCATCTCATCGAGAATGTCGCCGAGCTGCTCGAGCACCGGGAAGTTTGCGTCACACAGACCGTCGGCGAGCAAGTAGTAAACAAAGTCTGGGCCTCGACCGAGAAGCTGCGGATCGTGCTTCACTCGGTTCCACGTCTGCTCGAGAGCAGGACTGTGCTGATCGTGGACGGTGACGAGGAAGTTCTGCCCGAGAAATGCGTGGGTCTCGAGCATTGTCAGCGCGATCATCTGCGATCGGCTTTCCGCCCACAAAAGGCGCGGTACATGCAGCGAGTTTTCATCGGTCAGAAGGCTCTTCGTCGCCGGCAAGATCGTGAAGTTGTGCGTGACAATGAAGAGGTAGGGGGACTGTCCGGCGTACTCTTCCAGCTTGGGCCGCTGGTCAAAGTGCAGACAGTCCTCGACGGCAAGTGGGTGGAAACGGAAACCCTGAGCGATCATGTCCAGATCCTCAGGCGTCTGTTTCGAAATATCGACCCAGCGAACGGTGCCAACCTGCGGCGTCGTCGCGAGCACGCGCGCGCGGTCATCAGTGACCTCGCGGACGACCGGGAGTCCATTTTCCGTCGAATATTCGAGGATGCGAATCATGGACGCTTACCCACCTGGCAATCCAAGAAGCGTAACGCCAAATGCGCTCAGATTGTGAGCAGTTTCGACGAGAAAAGGCATCACGCTTTGAGCGCGGCAGTAGCCAAAATTCGCTCGCAAAGTACACCGAACGGAAGCCCGGCCTGATCGGCGATCTTGGGAACCAGGCTTCTATCGGTAAGTCCCGGCAGCGTATCGACTTCCAGGCACACAGCCCGTCCCGTCGGAGCAAGCAGCAGATCGGTGCGCGTGACCCCGGCGCAACCGAGCGCGAGATGGGCCCGGCGAGCCAGGTCGTGGCAGAGCTGCCGTTCCGCTGCTGTGAGAGGCGCTGGAACCAAGTACTGCGTGTCGGTTCGCTGGTACTTCGCTGCGTAGTCGTAGAACTCGCCGGCGGGCCGGACTTCGACATCTCCGAGTACGACACCGTCTAGAACTGCCACTTCGATCTCGCGACCAGCGACGAATTCCTCAAGCAGGACCACACCGTGAAGTCGTCGCGCGAGCTGGAGCGCCGCGTCGAGCTGACTCTCGTCACGCACGATGGAGATGCCCACCGACGAACCTTCACGGGATGGCTTGACGACCAGAGGCAGGCCAATGCGTTGCACATCTGCGGGTCCGTCGAAGATCGTCCAGCGTGGCGTCTCGATGCTTGCTTCGTCGAAGACTCGTCGCGAAGCCACCTTGTCCATCGCCAGAGCCGACGCGAGCACGCCCGACCCGGTGTAGGGAATCCCCGCGCATTCAAGCAGGCCCTGTACGCAGCCGTCTTCGCCGAGCGTTCCGTGCAGCGCAACAAACGCCACATCGACACTTTCCCGACGCAGGTCCGCCCACAAGTTCTGATCTGCACCCGTCCAGTCAATCGCGACGACCGAGTGTCCGCGATCGGCCAGTGCTTCTGCGACTCGCCGTCCAGACGCCAGCGCCACTTCACGCTCCGCAGACGGCCCGCCCATGATGATACCAACCCGTTTTTTCATTCGGGCTCTCCTAGAAGTTTCACTTCCAACTCGAGCTTGATGCCGAAGCGCTGCTGCACTTCGGCACGCGCAAGCTCCAAAAGAGACACAAGGTCCGCCGCCTTGGCTCCACCGACGTTCACCAGCCAGTTTGCATGCACCGGTGAGATTTCTGCATCGCCGCGGCGGGTCCCCTTCAGACCACAGGCCTCTATCAAGCGACCGGCATAGTCACCCGGCGGATTCTTGAAAAAGCTGCCGGCACAGCCGACGCCATGGGGTTCTCGTTCTTTGCGTCGCTGGCGCAAGGCGGCTACCTCGCGCTCGATTTCCTCTCGCGGCCTCGATGGCAGAAGCATGCGGGCTGACACCACCACCTCGGATGAAGGAAGTGCTGAACCGCGATAGACGAAACCGCATTCGGCGTGCCCGCGACGGACTCTCTCTCCTTGGTCATCGACGCTCTCGACCTCAACGGTGATGTCTTTGAACTCGCCGAGATACGTGCCGGCGTTCATGATCATGCCGCCGCCGATCGATCCGGGAACTCCGCCAAGAAATTCGACGCCACCGAGACTGCGGCGCATGGCTTCGCTGAGCAGCTTGCCTGTGCTGACACCGGCTTCGACGAGAACAGGTGTTCGACCGTCGCCACCATGCGGTTCGAAGAACGTGAGTCCACGCAGCCGTTCCGTTGCCAGCAACACGCCACGCACCCCGCCGTCGAGAACCAAGATGTTCGATCCAGAGCCAAGCGCCCGGCAGGGAATCGACGCTGCGGCACAGAACTTTCGCACCTTCGCCAGGCTGTCTATCGAGCCCGGAGCAACCCATGCATCGACGGGTCCACCAACCCGCAGCGTGCAGTGACGGGACATCTTCTCGTCGAAGCGCACTTCACCTTGTGCGCCTACCAGATCGAGGAGCGTCTGTCTTTGGCCCGACGAAAGCGGCATGATGCAGGCGTTCTAGCCCGACCACCGGCGGCTGCCAATTTTTCCGGCGCTTGAACTTCTTTCGCGAAGTGGCCGTAGCTCTTGCAAATGACCGGGCAGTTCCATAGCCTTTAAGATCACATTAGGGACTTGGCC
>CAYTGC010000374.1:0-4896 GCA_964437195.1 uncultured Myxococcales bacterium
AAGCGCTGGAAAAAGTGTACGCCAAGATCTTGGCCAACATGAACATGGCGCCGTCTGAGCTACGCCGCAAAATGGACTACTACCAGGAACGCGAAGCGCTGCTGCGTCAGCAAGCAAACGAGCTGCGCCAAAAAATGGACGCGCTCGACCTGGAAGTTGGGGAACGGCGCAAAGCAGAGAAGTCTCTGCAAGAACTTAACGAACAGCTCGAAGGTCGGGTTCTCGAACGGACCAAGGCACTGCGTGAAGCCCAAAACAAACTACTCGACGCTGCACATCGTGCGGGCCGTGCCGAGATTGCGACCAACATTCTGCACAATGTCGGCAATGTCCTAAACAGCGTGAACACGTCGCTCATCACCATGCTCGGACTGCTTGCCAAGTCGCGCATGCCGGTGCTCGCCAAGCTCGGCAAGCTGATCGAGGAAAAACGCAAAGGCGACCTGGGTGCATATCTCTCGTCGGATCCCAAAGGGAAACAGGTGCCAGAGCTGGTGGTCGCACTGTCCGGGAATCTTCAGGACGAGCAAGCACTCCTCAAATCCGAGCTGGATCAGCTCAGCAAAAACATCGAACACATCAAGGCCATTATCTCTGTGCAGCAGTCCCACGCACGGGCCTCACGGGTGTTCGAGCAGATAACAGTCTCCGAGCTCTTGGACGACGCGCTCCGTGTGAATGTGGCTGGACTTGAGCAAGCCAAGATCGAGGTCATCCGCAACTACGATCCGCTCCCGCAGGTCACGATCGAAAAGCACAAGCTGCTGCAGATCCTGGTCAACCTGATCAGCAATGCACGGCACGCGATGGTTCCCAATCCACCGGATCGTCCGCGCCGTCTTGTCTTGTCGCTGCGTAGCCATGGGGCCGATCGCTTTGTCATTGAAGTGAAGGACTCCGGAGTGGGAATCAGCGAAGAGAACTTGTCCAAGCTCTTTCAGCACGGCTTTACCACGCGATCTGATGGCCATGGGTTCGGACTCCATGCATCGTCGCTGGCGGCCAAACAGATGCACGGATCCGTTTCCGCGACCAGTGAGGGTCTGGGCAAAGGCGCAACCTTCCGAATCGAGCTTCCGATTGAAGCCAAACAGGTACGCGAAGAGGATGTCCATGCCGGTGACCGAGTGGCCCCGGTTGTTGCCGCCGAGCCCACGTCCAAGACGCACACCAAGACACCTCCGCCGCCTCCGAGGTTGCCATGACCAGCCAATCAACCGAGGAACTGCGTGTCGAGCTTATTCGGCTGTCCGGTCTGTCACCGCTCCTGGCCCCCGGGGTCCTTCGCCGCGCGCTGTCTGACTGTGGGGTGGCCCATGAGAGCGCAACGCCGCGCGACTATATGAAAGCACTCCCAAAGCTCGAAGCGCGAATGCGCGCCTATCTGCAACCGGATGATGTGGAGCAGAGACTGCTCGCGATTCGCAGGCTCCTTGAGCGCAATGGCGGAGGCAGAATCTAACATGGCTCCGCAACCCACAAAACGACTGCCACGACTCACGATACCGAGGCTGCGGGTCGTCTCTTTTGTGATCCTGGGCGGACTCACGCTGATCATTCTGTTTGCCTTTTACGCGCTCTATTCCGAGCATGCGATGTCCCTGAGAAACCATGCAGGCCCATCAGGTCGCGCCCCAGTCCTTTTCGCGCTCGGAGCAGGATTTGTCCTGCTGAGCTGTGGGGCGCAGGCGCTGATCCTGCGCCGACTGTTTCAGTTGATCACCACGGAAAAATCCGCCGAAGACGCCGGGGAAGGGGTCGAATCCAACCAGAGAATCGACGCCGCACTGGGCTCTGCAGATGCCACACTGCGCGAGCTACAGTCTCTGCGCCAGACCGCAAACCAGACCACGCAGGATGCGGAAAACCAATCGACGCATCTGGCCGAAGTTGCCGCAACCCTTGATGAGCTAACTTCCTCCACCTCAGAGATTGCGTCGGGGGCCGCGGAAGCCGCGCTCATCGCCAGCAAGACCAAGGAAGCCGCACTCAAAGGCTCAGGGCTCGCCGAGTCTGCTGCCACCAATGTCCAGCAGGTCGCAGAGTTTACGCACGAACTCAATCGCACCGTCGATCGACTCAGTCGCCGAGTGCTGGAGATCGGTGAAATCATCACACTGGTCAAAGACATTGCGGACCAGACCAAGCTACTCGCGCTGAATGCGTCGATTGAAGCGGCGCGCGGCGGCAGCAAGAACAGTGGTTTTTCCGTTGTGGCAGCAGAAGTGAGGCGGCTCGCGGAACGTACAGTGAAGGAGACCGTACAGATCTCGACCCGGATCCGATCGGTGCAAGCGGAATCAGAACGCACCAGTCAGTCGATGCAGAAGACCGCGTCGCAGGTTGAAGACATTCTGCGAAACGTCAAAGACGTACTCCATACGCTCGGGTCGATCGTGGACATCTCTTCGCAGTCCAAAGAGCGCATTGTTCAGATCGCAGAAGCGGTCGAGTTCCAGTCCAAGGCGATGGCCAGGATCTCCGCCACGATGGAGGAATCATCAAAGATCTCCGTCGAGATCTCGCGCATGGCAGGCACCGTTCACCCCCAAGTCGACGCCATCGTATCGACCATGGTGCAGATGAAGTCGCACCTGTTGCAAGACGCATCCCCGGAAGGGACCGCGCAGGAGCCGCAATCATGACACTGCGTCTCGTGCTGCTGCGCTGCGCTGTCGTAGGTCTTGGGCTTGGTTTGTCTGCTTGTGCCGACCCACCAGATCCGCCACCGCCCGCGCCCGCAAGTTGTGACTGCGCACTCCTTGCGAAATCGCTCGAGAAAGCCAAGTCTGAAGCAAAGCCATGCCCGGTGGTGAAAGCCGAACCAGACGAAGCCCAGGCAGACAAAGCGACGCCACAGACGCCGGAAGCGACCGCGCTTGCCGACCTAGAGTGGAGTGACTTTCCTGCCTTCGACGAGTCCGCACAAGCCGCAGAAGTCCGTCGCCACGGAAAAGCGCAGTCGATGATGCTCAAGCTGCCCAAGAAGTTCAACGTGGCAGATAAGAAGCATGAAAAAAGCCTCTTATTGACACTCCTTAAAGGTGCAGCGAGCATCCAGTTTGGCGAAGAAAAAGCCGAATCGATCAAGGTGGGAGGACGGATTCGACTCCCGGCCCACACGAGCTATGGCCTGAAGGCGAAGAAGGAAACGGTGTGGCTGCTCGTGTCGGATGGTCCGCTGTAATCGAGCGGACCACCGGTTGCCGATTCCTGTTTTTACTTGTTGAGCCGGTGACGAACCAGCTCGGCCACCACCGACGGATCAGCAAGTGTGGTCGTATCGCCCAGGCTGTCCGGTTGGTTTTCGGCAATCTTGCGCAAGATCCGCCGCATGATCTTCCCTGATCGTGTCTTGGGAAGACCGGGAGCCCACTGCACAAGATCCGGACGCGCAATGGGGCTGATCTCTTTGCTGACCCACTGCGCCACTTCGCGGCGTAGCTCCTCTGTTGGCTCGACGCCCGTCTTCAGCGTCACAAACGCATAGATGCCCTGCCCTTTGATGTCGTGCGGATACCCAACCACAGCGGACTCTGCCACCTTGGGATGCGCGACCAATGCACTCTCGATCTCGGCGGTTCCCAAGCGGTGACCCGAGACATTGAGGACATCATCGACGCGCCCCGTGATCCACCAGTAGCCGTCTTTGTCGCGACGACATCCATCGCCGGTAAAGTAGTAGCCTTTGTAGGTGGAAAAGTACGTCTCTTCAAAGCGCTTGTGATCGCGATACACCGTGCGCATCTGGCCAGGCCAGGAATCCGCCAGCACCAGCACGCCTTGGCCGGCACCATGCAGTTCCTCTCCTTCTGGGGTCAGCAGCTTGGGCTTTACGCCGAACAGAGGCAGGGTCGCTGATCCCGGCTTCAGATCCGTTGCGCCCGGAAGCGGCGAGATGAGGATTCCGCCCGTTTCGGTCTGCCACCAGGTATCAACAATCGGACAGCGGCCCCCTCCCACCACGCGATGGTACCAGAGCCAAGCTTCCGGATTGATCGGCTCGCCCACACTCCCAAGCAGCCGGAGCGACTTGCGAGACGTCTTGCGAACTGGCTCTTCTCCCTCTCGCATCAAGGCGCGAAGTGCCGTCGGTGCGGTGTAGAAAATCGTGACGTGGTACTTGTCCACGACGTCCCAAAAACGCGAGTAGTCCGGGTAGTTGGGAACGCCCTCAAACATCAGCGAGGTGGCTCCGTTCGCCAGCGGACCATAGACGATGTAGCTGTGCCCGGTCACCCAACCCACGTCCGCGGTACACCAGTAGACGTCATTTTCGCGGAGGTCAAACACCGCTTCGTGCGTCAGGCTCGCATAGACCAGATAGCCCCCCGACGTGTGCAGAACCCCTTTCGGTTTGTTGGTCGAGCCCGACGTATACAGGATAAACAGCGGATCCTCTGCATCCATCGGTTCCGGGGCACACTCATCGCTCACATCCAGGGCGGCTTCGTGATACCAGACATCGCGACCTGGGTGCATGTTCACCGGCTTGCCGGTGTGATGAATGACCAGAACGTGCCGCACGCCCTGCGCTTTTTCGAGCGCCACATCGACGTTGTGCTTGAGGGGAACATGCCTGCCGCCCCGACGACCTTCATCTGCGGTGATCACGAAGTCGGAATCGCAGTCACTGATCCGATCCGCAATCGAGTCCGGTGAAAATCCGCCAAAGATCACGGAGTGAACGGCACCAATCCGTGCGCAAGCGAGCATCGCGAAAGCGGCCTCTGGAACCATCGGCATGTAGATGGTCACACGGTCGCCCTTCTTGACCCCGTACTTCTTGAGGACATTGGCGAAGCGGCAGACCTCGTGAAACAGCTCGCGATAGGTGATCTTGCGACCGGGCTGCTCGGGATTGTCTGGCTCCCAAATGAACGCGACCTTGTTGCC
>CAYTGC010000375.1:0-4893 GCA_964437195.1 uncultured Myxococcales bacterium
GACGGCTGCATCCAGATTTCATCAAACGCCGTCGCCAGATAGTAGGCGCCCATGCCGTTTTGGAACTCGCCGAAGGTCTCCGAAAAGGCGAGCGCGAACTTGCCTTTCTTGCGAAAACGGACCACCGCATCGCGAATCTCTTGCAGCGTCGCGACGGGAACCTTGGCCGCGCCAATCTTGGCGATAAGCCCGACGACGCGCGGATCGGTCTCGGCCCGCTCGAGCGTCATCGTCAGGTTGTGCAGCGCGATCCGCTCGCCGCCCGCCGCTTGGGAAAGCGGATCCTCAGGCACGTACTCGACGACTTCGCGCTCGAGGTCCAGCTCCAAGATGGTCTGCCTTGGAACATCCTTTTTGCGGGTCATCGACAGAAAAACAATCCCAGCCACGATCAGATAAATCACCGCGATCGCGCCGACCCACGTCAAAAACCGTCTCAGTGCTGCTCGCATATCGACTCCTCATGTGTGCTTGGCCTAAAACGCTAGCACGTCCTCGGCAGGACAAACTCGAAGTGCAGCACTGCTCGAGGCTATCTAAAATAGGAAGCGGTCCGCACAGTCACAGATCGCAAGCTGGAGTCATCGATGCTCATCAAGAAACCGGATGATGTTCTGGGCCACGAGATCACCCCGCGCGCAGAGTTCCTTAGCCGACGGAGATTTCTGATCGGCACAGGGGTTGCGGGCATTGGGATTGGCAGCGGTGCGTATCTGTTTGGGCAGTCGGGATCTTCGAAAGCAGAATCGACGCAGAAGCTTGCGGCGGCCAAGCGAGCGGACTTCTCGGTCGATGAAAAGCCGAACTCTTACAAAGATGTGACGACGTACAACAACTTCTATGAGTTCGGCCTGGGCAAAGACCAGCCGGCGCAAAATGCCCACTCCCTCAAGACGCGTCCGTGGACGGTGCAGATTGAAGGCGAAGTGCAGAAGCCACGCACCGTCGGTATCGAAGAGCTGCTCAAGCTGGCGCCGCTCGAGGAACGGATCTATCGCTTTCGCTGTGTCGAGGCGTGGTCGATGGTGGTGCCGTGGATCGGCTACTCGCTGTCGGAAATCGTCAAGCTTGTGCAGCCGACGACCAAAGCCAAGTACGTGCAGTTTGTGACGCTGAAAGACACCGCGCAGATGCCGGGCCAAAAGACCTGGGTGCTCGACTGGCCGTATGTCGAAGCGCTGCGCATGGATGAAGCGATGCACCCGCTCACGCTGTTGTGTCTGGGCGTCTACGGCGAGGTGCTGCCCAACCAGAACGGCGCGCCGGTTCGCCTGATCGTGCCCTGGAAATACGGATTCAAGAGCTGCAAAAGCCTGGTATCGATCCGCTTCACCGAAGAAATGCCGACGACGACTTGGAACAAGCAAGCGCCCAGCGAATACGGCTTCTACGCCAACGTAAACCCGGAAGTCGATCACCCGCGCTGGACCCAAGCAAGCGAGCGCCGCATCGGCGAGCTGCGGCGAAGAAAGACGCTGCCGTTTAACGGCTACGCCGATCAAGTCGCAAAGCTCTACACCGGCCTGGACCTAAAGCGGTTCTTCTAGACGAGGGGAGCAAGCAGGGCGCTTCGCGACGACGAAGCGAGAGGAAGGAAGTCAGCGGGCCCGCAAGACCAGCGGGCCAAGTCGGCTAGTAGAACTTCGCCGTCAGACCGAGCCGACCGTAGATCGGCGTGTCGTGAATCGGGAACAGCCGGTTGAACTTGTCGGTGAACAGCTGGCGCTCTTTCTGGAACGGCGCGCCTTCCAGAATGCCGTAGAAGCTGACGTTCGAGGTCAGAGCCAGCTCAACCGCAGCCTGGAGCATGCCGCGGACGCCAACGAACCGCTCGAGAACACCGTTGCCGTCGACCTGGAAGTCAGGCAGGTTCGGATCGTACTTGCGGGTGCCAGCGTACTGCTCGACGGCGTAGATCGGGCTCGGGAAGCTGACCTTCGGATCGTACGAACGGCCAACGCAGCGATCGCCCGTGTGCTCGGCCCCGCCACCTTCTGACGTATCCGCCGGGTTGCCCATACGGACAAACTCGTTGCGATCGTTCTTGTACAGCTCTTGAATCGACTCAACCGACGGGCAGTGACGATCGGTATAGACCTGGACATACGCCTTGCCGGTCAGCTTGACCATGCTGCCCGCAAGGATCGTGACCGGGACGCCCAGTTCCCAGCTGAAGCTGTTGCGCTGACGAGGACCACCGCCACCACCAAGCAGCATGTGGAGGCCGAGAGCAAACGGGCCCTTGCGCATCATCTGGAAGCGAATCGTGCCCGCGGCTTCGTGATCGCTGTAGAAGTTGCTGCGGAACTCGGTGCCGATGTCGAGACCGATCTCGCCAAGCGTGCTGTTCTTGGCCTTCCAAACACCGACGGTCAGACGAACATTGCCGATCCACGGATAGCCGCTGCCAATGTCCGCCGTAAAACCGCCGAACTTGTTGGTCACCGCCGAGAACGAAGACATACCGCGACGAACTTCTTTCTTGTCCTCTTCCGGCTCCTTGGTCTTCGCCAGGATGATGCTGACCTGCTCGGTCTCTCCCGAACGAACATTGACCTGCTCGACCTTCTGGTCAAAGCCAGGCAGCTGGAACTCGACGGTGTGCGGACCCTGCGAGACGTTTTCACGGGTGAGCGGCGTCTGGCCGATCAGGACGCGATCGAGCATGACGAAGGCACCCTTTGGCTCCGACGCGATGTACAGCTTGCCGACGTTGCGAAGGTTCAGGGTGACCGTCTCCGTCGAACCGGCAGCAAGGGTTACTTCCTTGCTGTCCTGGCCGAAGCCTTCCTTCTTGGCGACGACGATGACCTTGCCCGAGGCGACTTCGACACCTTGATCCGACAGCGCTGCCGTCTCATCGTAGCGACGGCCATTGATGTAGTACTGCGCGCCATCGATCGGGTTTGCCATCACGATACGCACGGTGCCGACTTTGCGGGTGACGGCATCGCCTTCCATCTCGATGCGCTCGACGCGAGGCTTGCCAGCTTCGATCTCGACGACCTTGGTGACCGACTTGTGGCCCTTGGCCGAAACGGTGATCGAGTGCTGACCCGGCGCAAGGCTAATCGGCTGGCCGGGCGCGCCCTTCGAAACACCGTCGATTTGCACTTCGGCGTCACCGACGCTGGTCACAACCATCAGCGTACCGGCAGCAGGCGGTGGCGGCGTGGTGTTGGCATGAACCTTGGTCTGCTGGTTGCCGACAACGCGAACATTCTGACGCCATGGCGGCGCACCCGGCTCATTGCGGCGGACTTCGACGACGTGCTCGCCTTCAGTCAGGTTGTCGACCACGACCGGGGCTTGCCCCTTTGGCTGGCCGTCAACGACGACGTCGGCAGGCACATCGGCTGAGACGATCAGACCGCCAGTCTTGACGTCGCTCGCCATGATGACCCACACCGGACGGGTCTCGGCGGCCTTCACCTCAACCGTCTCGGTGTAGACCTTCATACCGGGCTTGCGAACCTCGACCAGGTGGCGGCCCGCCGGCAGATCAACGAGCTGCGGCACCGTACCGGCTGGCTGGCTATCGACGAAGATCTCGGCGCCGCGGGCCGCGTCGTTCGTCGCCGGATACTTGATATCGAGCCGCGCCGGTGCCTTCTCCAGCGGGAAGGCAAACTTCGTCGCGGCGCCGATCGTCACCGTCTGCTCGAAGGGGCGAAATCCCTCGAGCTCCAGCCGAAGCTTGTGTTGTCCTTTGTTAATCCGCACCTTGGTCGCTGGACCGGTGCGCTCGGACTGCAACGCACCATCGACGAAGATCGTTGCCCCAGGAGGGTTCGAATCAATCGTGATGCGAGGCGCGACCTGTGCCGACGCAGCGTGAGGGTGGACGATGGCCAAAAGGGCCATCAACAGAGCACATACGGTAATCCTGATGGGGCTAGCGAGCATCGGTACAGGTTCTCCTGCTCCAAAGTCGAGATTTCGCCGCGCCATCATAGGATCCTCGTGCCATGAGAGTGTAGTTGGTCATCAAGGTGAAGGGCGCGCAGCTGTTAGCTTGTCATTTCACCAAATATTTACCGCGGGTTCAACAGGAACGGTTCGGCTGGGTAATTAAGTTGGCCTGTCATCTTCATGGGATGGGCCGGTTTTGGAACCCGAAAGCGACAGCGCGCGCTTGCCCAGCGTAAGCAGAACCAACAGACACGAGCACATCAGGATCGCCGTACAACCACTGTTCACGACCGCCTTGACCCGGTTCGGGTCGCGGCTGAAGTTGTTCCAGATCGACTGCCAACCCGCCGTCAGCGTCGTCGAACCGACCGCCAACATCGGCAGTGCGGTGACCAGCGCATAGCGCTTTTTGTCTGGATGCAGCCGCAGGATGACCGCCGTTCCCACCGCCAATGCCGTCGTTGCCAGCAGCTGATTCGAGATCCCGAGGAGTGGCCACAGCGTCGATATCGTCCCGGTATAGAGGAATCCACCCCAGAACATGACGACGAGAAGAGAGGCCAGCCAGACCCCAGGCGCAAAGTCGTGCCTGGCGAAGCGTTCATCGACGCGCCCAAGGATGTCCTGCATCAGAAACCGAGCAACTCGCGTCCCAGCGTCAACGGTGGTCAGAATGAACACCGCCTCGAACATCACGATGAAGTGGTAGAAGTAACCAAGGAGCGCTCGAGCGCCCGGCAGCTGCGCAAAGATCTGGGCGATACCGGCGGCCAAGCTGACCGATCCTCCCGTGCGACCGCGGAGTTTTTCTCCAACAAGCTGCGACATCAGATCGATCTCGACGGGAGTCATCCCCAGCTTTTGAAACGCCGCCTCGGGTACGTTGATCGCAAAGTAGTCTGCCGGATGAAGGCACGCAGCCGCCACCAGCGACGTAATGCCGACCAGGCCTTCGAGCAGCATCGCGCCGTAGCCGATCGG
>CAYTGC010000376.1:0-4890 GCA_964437195.1 uncultured Myxococcales bacterium
GACGGCTCGGCGCCTCACCGCTGTAGGTAAGTCCGAGCAGCTTCGACAGACCAATGACCGTATGCGGCTGCTCGTCGATGTAGTAGACCGTTTGGTTGCCGATCTTGACGAGGTCTTCGCGTCGCGGCAGCGCAATCCTCGCGATGGCTGGCAGCGGGAGTGCGAAGGTGTGATCTTGCTCGTCCAGCATCAGCAGTCGCGACGCTGCCACGGTGAGCGGCACCGAGATCACAAACGTCGCACCTTGCCCCGGCTGCGACGACAGCTGGAGCGATCCGTGGAGCTTGCGCACGGTGGTATTGACCACGTCGAGACCCACGCCGCGCCCCGAGAGCTCCGTCGCTTCTTCCTTCGTTGAAAAACCGGGCCGCAGCAAAAGCGCATACGATTCGGTTTCGTCGAGCTGGTGGGCCTCGCTGGCGCTGAGCAGACCACGCTGCACGGCGACTTCGCGAATGCGTGTCAGATCCAGACCACGACCGTCGTCGCTGACTGTGATCTCGACCTGACTGCCGCGCTGCTCGATGTTTACGGTGATGTGACCGAGCGCAGGCTTGCCAATCGCTTCACGAACGGCGACGTCTTCGAGTCCATGGTCGACGGCATTGCGGACAACGTGCACCAGCGGCGTCTTGATGGCCTCGAGAAGTGTCCGGTCGAGAAAAACGTCTTCGCCAAAGAGCTGCAGCGTTGCGTCTTTCCCAGTACTGCGACACGCTTCGCGCACCGCCCGCTGGAGCGGTTGCTGCAGCAGCGTCGCTGGGAGGAGCTGCATCGCTCGCAGCCCGTCATCGAGCTCGCTGGTGGTGGCTTGAAGCGCTTCGGTATCGTCGAGAAGATCTCGGCGTAGCGCCCGCAGGCTGCGCAAAAAGTGCGCAAGCTCGTCCTGGGTTTTCCGGGCCTGGGTGTCGCCTGTTTTTCCGTGATGCCGCAGCAATTTTTCGAGGCTGCGCATCATCGCCGTGACATCGGTGTGGTGACGCTCAAGCTGGCCACGGAGCCGCCTCAGATCATCGGTGTGATGGACAAGCTGGGCAAGCTTGTCGATGGCAACTCGGACGGTATCAGGCGCATCGCCCGACGGGATTTGCGAAACGTTGCCGTTGTCAGTGTGCAAACTGACTGGTTCACCCACTTCATCGACTGAAGACAGCGGCAGCGCGTCTGGCGCAGGATCCTCACCGTTTGGCGGGGCACCGTGAGCGGGCTGGGGACTCTGGGCGGCAAGCTGGGCAAGCTTGTCTGTCAGCGCGTGGACTTCGGCGAGCCCAACATCATTGTCTGCTTGGAGCCCGACGACGCGTAGTTTCGCCGCGTCCATCGCCTTGAGCCCCAGATCGACCATTTCCGACGTGAGCGGCGCGCGACTACGTCGGACGGGCAAGAGCGCACCTTCAAAGTGGTGGGCGAGCAGCGACAGTTCTTCGACCCCAAGAGAAGCAGAGGAGCCCTTCATGCTGTGGGCTTGCCGATAGAGCTCCTCGATCTCCATCGGGATCTTTGCAGGCTGCTGTTCCATTTGCAGCAGCGCTTGCGAAATGCGATCGGCCTGCTCGCGCACTTCAGCGACGAAGATGTCGATGACTTCGCGGAGCAGCTCATCCATGGACTAGTGCTTCTCCTCTTGCAGCCGCGGATCGAGAAACAACTGCTGCAGGTCGATGATCAAAAAGCGCTGGGTTTCGAGCGTGGCAATCTGGGCGAGCGCTCCTTGTCCGCTCGCCCACGGCAAAATGGCCGTCGCTGGAAGGTCTTCGATGCCGAGCAGTCGCTCCGCACAAAGACCTAGTTCCCGTCCGTCGATGCTGACGACCAAGCAACAGGCAACGTCTTGCAGTCCGCGGTGGCGCAGCTCGAGGAACTCGGCGACGTCGAGTACCGAGACCAGATGCCCGGCGAGCGCACAGATCCCGAGCAGATAGGGCGGTCCGTTTGGAATCGGGGTCAAGTGTCGCAGCCGACTGGCGTGGACGACATGGCGCAGTGGCACAGCGAAGTACTCGCCTGCCGATTGGAAGGCGACGTGTGGCAGCAGGGCGGACTCTTCCTCGCCTCTGGCTCGCCGCGAAAGCTGCGCCGCCCGCTCGTTGAGCAGCTGCGCAAGCCCATCCCGACTCTCGTCGCCCATCGGCTACTTCTCCAGCCCCACGGACTTCATGATGAGCTTGGCCATCACCGGCACGTCGATGGGCTTGGTCATAAAGTGGCTCGCCCCACAGCGCATCGCCTCGGCCTTGATCTCCGGCGACTTCTGTCCTGTGATGAGGATGATGGGCGTTCTTTGCAGCGCAATGCTCATCCGGGCTCGACGGATAAACGACAGACCATCCATTCCCGGCATCTTGAGGTCAATGATGATGGCGTCGGGCCGCTCATCCAGGGCAATGCGCATGGCGTCAGTCCCATTGTCCGCTTCGAGGAACATGAGTGACTGGCCGCTTAGGTAGACCTTGACGACGGCTCGGGTGGTGGGTGAGTCATCCACGATGAGGACTTTCTTCACGAGCGTCTCTCCATGTTGGCAAGACCCGCTGTCGCGAGCCGACGGGCCATCGCAACTTGCAGCGGTTCGGGACCATGCAAAACTTCGTCGTCGGGTCGGTGCTCAAGCAGCGACACCACGGCCTTTAGGTGCTGTGTTCCGCGCCATTTCTGATGCTGAGGTCGTTCGAGCAGCCCGAGGCTGAGGTGACCCAGCACATAGGTCGGATTTTGGTTTAGCGCTTCGAGGAGGAGCTGCTCCGCCTCGCTGTGTTTGCCTTGTTCGCTCAGAATCATCGCCAGAAGGTGTAACGACGAGGGCGTTCGATCCGACTGAAGCAGCCGTCGCGCCAGCCTCGCTGCATGCAGCAGATCACCTTGGTCGGCAGCGGCCTTGACCTCGGCGGTGCGTTCTTCTGTGTCAGCCGCAATGGCTGACAGCAGCGGTCGTGGCGGTGGCGTCGGCGTTTGCGGAAGTTCACGACGAGCAGTCTGCTGGTGGGCCGGGAGCCGTGCAGGCTCAACCCGTCGCAGAATCGGAACACCGTCGATATGCTGCAGCTCCAGACCGGGCACACGTTCGCGCTGATCAAGCGCCGACAGGATCAAGATTCCACCGTCGGTGAGTCGATCACGAAGCATCAGAAGCACCTCGCGATTGTGCTCGGACGTAAAGTAAATCAGTACATTTCGACAGAAGACAAAATCAAATCCACTTGGTACCGACGATAGCTGCTCTTTGTCGACCAGGTTTAGGTGCCGAAATTCGACGAGGGCACGCAGGTCCGGGGAAACCTCGACGCCCCCATCGGGAGTGGGTCGCAGAAAGGCACTCGCAAGCGGCTGCGGAATCGGCTCGCGCAGCGAATGTGAACCATACCTGCCCTTTTCCGCGACCGCGAGCGCCGGCTGGCTGATGTCCGTCGCGAGCACAGAGACTTCACAGCGAGGGGCGGCGTTGCGCAGCACCATCGCAATCGAGTAGGCTTCTTCGCCCGTCGCACAGCCTGCACTCCAGGCCCGAAACGAGCGCTGCCCAGTCGCCAGTCTCTCGGGAATCAGCTTCTGCCACAGCAGTGTGAGCTGCTCGGGATGACGGAACAGATAGGTTTCGTTGACGGTGACGAAGTCGACCACTTTTTGCCAAAGCTCGGTTGACCTCTCCCCGGCCCCAAGTCGGCTGCACAGTGCATCCACCGTCAGACCGAGCGACTCACCAAGGCGCAGCAGTCCTCGCTCGAGCAAATCGACGTTGTGGTCCCCAAAGTGGAGCCCATAACGTCTGGCGATCTGCTCGGCGATGTGCCTCATTGCTCGCCTCCGAACATCTCGCGCAGCTCCGAGGTGATCTTGGTCCGTACGACGATGGACAGGAGCTGCACCGGATTTAGCACCAGCGCGCGTTCTTTGTCAGAGATCCGAATCGAACCGAGGAGCAGACCGACCAGATGACGTGGCTCGACGGGGAGCGGCTCAATCGGCAAGTCAATCAGGTCCTGCACGTTGTCGACGGCGAATCCCCACAAACCACTCGGCAGCTCGACAAAGACGATGTGACCGTTCACCAGGTCCATGACGTCGCGCGGGGCACAAAGGCCGAGCCGAGCCGCCAAGTCGAGTACCGGCACGAGAGAACCATGGAAATCGGCGACGCCGAGTACGTACTTGGGCACCCGCAAAAGCTGCGCGCAGGGCGCGACCATCCGCGACACCTCGACGATGTGCTGGACTGGCAGGGCCAGAAGCGCGTGACCGCAGCTTAGGATGAGGGTGCCGTGCTTCATTTCGTCACAAGATTCCTCGTCACAGCAGACTTCAGCTGCGTGCGGTCGAGGGGTTTGCGCAGAAAGTCGGCGCAGCCCAGGGCGACGCAGCGCTCGCGTTTGTGTGGCTCAGTTTCCGACGTCAAAATGATGACCGGAATGGTGCGTGTCGTCGGATCGCGCTTGAGGTCCGCCAGGCCTTCGATGCCGTCTTTGACCGGCATGTTGAGGTCCATCACAATAAGGTCCGGACGACGCTGCTTGGCGACCACGTTCGCCTCAGCGCCGTTTTCCGCCTCGAGGTAGTCGAAGTCCGTTCCGAGCATCGCCCGCGCCAGCTTCCGGATCGTCATCGCGTCGTCGACAAGCAGAATTGTTTTGCGGCTTACACTCATGCTTCCTCGTTAAAAGCTCTGCTTGATGGCGAAGTGCAGGCTCGGTCCAATCACCGGCAGATCAAAACCAGCGTGACCCGGCTCGGCCCAGCGCTTTGGCCCGAGGTTCCGCGCAGTCAAAAGCAGCCGAGTGTCCGCCGTCGGTCCGATTGGATGCAGCGCCTGCGTCGATATCGTTACGTCGAGAACACCGTATCCGGGCAGTGTGTACGGCTCGTCGTTGTTGATGAGCGTATTGCTCGGCGAAGACC
>CAYTGC010000377.1:0-4881 GCA_964437195.1 uncultured Myxococcales bacterium
AGGCCTACCGATTCTCAGCGAGGTAGCGGATGCAGTCGCGGATGCCGTCTTTGAGGGTGCGGAGGGTCTTGAGGCCGCCAAGGTTGACGCCGAGGCCAACGAGGGTGTGGGCGACTTGCGAGCGGATGCCGCTGAGGACACAGCGGGTGCCGAGCAGCTCGGCGGCGCGGGCGACCTTGAGGATCTGGCCGGCGGTGTGGGTATCGACGTGATCGACACCCGTGACGTCGACGATGAGACAGCGGGCCTGTCGGCGCGAGATCTCGGCGAGGGTGTTGTCGAGTAGCTCGGCCCCGCGTGCGGCATCGAGCCTGCCAATGATGGGCAGCGCCAAGATGTCGTCCCACACTTCGATGACGGGCGTGGCCAGCTCGCGGATGGCTCGGGCCTGTTCCTCGATGGTGGCGATCTTGATCTCTAGCTCTTTGGACAGCGAATAGTCGGTGTTGCTCAGCGCTTCCTTCCACCGAGCGGCCTCGGGTCCCCAGGCCTGCGGAGGCTGGATATGGAAGGTGCAGATGGGGTCGCCCTTGGCGATGCAGGTCGGCTCGATCGCGATGACATCAAAGCCGATGAACGCCGAGCACCAGCCCGACGCATAGCCGGTCAGGGTGTGACAGACCGGATGCTGGCTGGGGCCAAACTCGCGCAGGTGGATCTCGGCTTCGTAGGAGTTTTTCCAGGTCCCCTTCATGTGGAAGTGGCCGCGCTCGCGGTCAAACTCCAGGAAGGTCGGGTCGGCGCGAACGATGCCTTCCCAGGTGTGCATCACCGGGCCTGCGCCCATGCGGTCTAGCTCGCTGTCCCAGGAATACGACTGGCTCAGCGCCTGGTAGTCGCCCTGTCCGCAGCGATAGCCAAACTGGCTCAAGATGGAACGAAACAGGACCGAGCCAAGCTGGGCGTGCAGCACCTTGCGAAGCATCGCAAAGGCTTCCTGGCGGAACAGCAAATAGCGCTCTTCACCGAGGAGCAGTCGACCGCTCTCGGGTTCAAACGCGAGCATCTTGCGCAGATCCAGGTCGGTGACCTTCATGGGGCCATCCTTTCCAGCGCCGGGTCGTCAGGGTTCCCGGTGCACGGACCGAAACACCTCAGCGCTAGAGACATTTTATCAAGCAAGGCGCTGGGGACGGAAGCGAGGTGGCCGGATCATCGAGCGTTTTGTCAGATTACAGGGTCGGAAGGTCGGCTAGCCGTGGACTTTCTTGCCAAAGGCGCGCATCCACTCGTTTTCTTCGGGGGTGAGGGGGCCTTTTTCCACTGCGTCAAGGTTCTGCATAAGCTCGGCGCGGCTGGCTGGTCCGGTAAGGGCGAGGTCGACGTGCGGACTGGAAAGCTGGAAGCGGTAGCAGTCGCCGGCGGTCATGACCGGGCCGTCGTAGCCGCTCGGACGCTTTAAGAGCTTGCCCCAGCGGGTCGCGGTGTAGGCCAAGATGCTGGGCTTTTGCTCCTTCACGTGGGGGAAGATGTCGCGCTCGGCACCGGGGTGGGCGGCGTTGTAGCGGATCATCAGGAGGTCGAGCGGAGACTCGGCGGCGAGCTTGCCGGCGCGCTCGCGGTTGTGGATCGAGCAGCCGATGGCGCGGACTTTGCCGCTCTCGCGCAGGTGGACCATCTCTTTTTCCGTGGTCGCGGTGTACGCCGACGTGACGCCGAGCCAGCCGAGGAGGTAGACGTCGAGGTAGTCGACCTTGAGCTCCTTGAGCAGGGACTCGCAGCTGTGACGGACGCCCCAGCCAAAGAAGCCGAGCGTTGCGTAACCAATGACGGCGACCTGCTCGCGGCGGTTTTTGAAGGCGTCACCGAGCGGCGCCCGCATCGGCTTGTTCTTCATCGTCCACAGGAAGAAGTTGACCCCGCGATCCATGCCGGCGCGGACGCCGTCTTCATCGATGCCGTAGTTGCAGGCGAGGCCGAGTCGGTGGAGTTTCTTGCCTTTGAACGCGGTCGGGGTGCGATACAGCCAGTCGGACATGGGTTGCTCCCGGGTTGTTTGCGGAAGAGGTGTTGGTCAGTGCCGAAGAAAACCAATCGTTGCGCTCGTGCCGTTGGCGACAAGCGACCATAACAGAGCGCGGCGAAGCCCGCAGAAGTGAAACCACAGCGCCTCGGCGACCACGGCGAAGGTCTCGGCGGCGGCGACCATCGGCCAGTAGTCTTCGATGATGGCGGGGAAGAAGTACCAGACCCACGGGTGGGTGAGGGCGCTGGCAAAAAAGGCACAAGCAAGCTTGTGCGGCCAGTCGGTCATCGGCTCGCGTCCGTCACGCCAGCGCGGCGTCGCCGGAAACTTGGTCAGGATGACCAGATAAATCGGAACCTCGATCGCCTGCGTCATCCAAAACGCGCGCCACCACAGCTCGCCATAGGTCATGCCGGCAGTCTACTTCCACAGACGCGAGATCCGCTGCCACAGCCGCGAAAACCAAGCCAAAATCGACTCGCCAAAGCCCTGGCCAGATGACATCGGCGGCAGCGAGCGTGGGGAGTGGACGATTCCGCCGATGCGACCGATGAGGTTCATCATCTCGGCTTGGTCTTTGATGTCGATCTTCTTGGTGGGCCGGTTCGACATCGTTTCGGGTGGAGCCGCCGCCGGGATGAACGGTATCGTCTTGCGGGTGTCGTCGGCTTCTCGGATGAGCGGCGTCGCATCGGACGAAACTTGGAGCGGCGTCTGGCCGACCATGGTGTCGTGGCTGGCGAGCAGCATCTTGGCCGCTTCGTCACGCAAGGCCAGCTCGACCGCGCGCATGCTGCTGTGACGATCCTTGGGCTTTTTGGCCAGCATCTTGAGGATGATGGCTTCTAGCTCGGGCGAGACAAAGTCTGCTCGCTCGGGACGGCGCTTGCGGGGCGGCATAGGCGGCGCGTTTAGGTGTTTGTACATCACCTCGAATGCGCCTTTGCCATCGAACGGGATCTCCCGCGTGAGCATTTCGTACAGGATGCAGCCGAGCGAATACTGGTCGGATCGCCAGTCAACCGTCTCTCCGCGCGCTTGCTCGGGGGACATGTACTCGGGCGTGCCGACAGTCATGCCGGTGCCTGTCAGGTGATTGTTGACGGACTTGGCGATGCCAAAGTCCATGATCTTGACAAACGCCGGCTCGCCGTCGCCCGCAGAGCTGTTGTCGTCCCTCGGCTCGGCAGACTGTTCGGGATCGATGAGGAAGATGTTGTCGGGCTTTAGGTCGCGGTGGACGACGTTCTGCTTGTGAATCGACTGAAGTCCGCGCGCGATCTGGACGCCGATGTGGCAGACCAGCTGGCTGTCCATAAAGCCCGCAAAGATGGCGTCGCCGACGGTCTGGCCCTGGAGAAACTCCATCACGTAGTAGGGCTGGTTGGTCGGCAGGACGCCAAAGTCGCTGATCTCGACGACGTTGGGGTGACGAATGACCGAGGCCAGGCGCGCCTCTTGCTCGAAGCGCTTGCGGTCGGTCTCGTCCTTCGTCGGGCGCATCACCTTGAGGGCGAAGAACTTGTTCAAAAACGAGTGCTCGACCTTGTAGACGATGCCCATGCCGCCGACGCCGAGGCGCTTTAGAACTTTATAGCGACGGTCAACCACCGTGCCAAGCAGCGGATCGTTTACGGTCTGGTCCTGCGACATGGGCCCTACAAAGGCAAACTGCCGAAGCTCATTTACTTTATCAAACCATCGTCGAAAAATGGCTCGCTTTTTCAACCGATGGAGCAAAGGAGCACCAACATGCGAAAAGAGGCGTCGTCGGCAGGACAAACCAAGAGGCAAGATCGTCCCGGGCGAGGACTTGCAACCGTTGCGGCGCTTGGGGTGTCGCTTTTGGCATCGGCGTCCGGCTGTGGGGACGGTGAAGCGCTGCCCGCGGAAGATGGGCCCGCTCAGCTTTCCCAAGCGCTCACCTGCCAGGGCGCACCGTATCCGATTGTGCTCGCGCACGGCTTTGCTGGGTTTGAGCGCATCGGTCCCCTCAATTACTTCTTTCAGGTCGGTGCCGATCTGCGCAGCCGCGGCGAGACGGTGGTGGAAGCCCAGGTGCCGCCGTACGAGTCTTCGGATGTCCGGGCCAGAGCGCTCGCGGCAGTCGTTGACGATACGCTCAAGACGTACAACGCCTGCAAGGTGAACATCATTGGCCACTCGCAAGGCGGAATCGACGGTCGGGCGCTGATAAGCGGGCTGCGTTACGGCAACAAGGTCGCATCCCTGGTGACGGTCAGTACGCCGCACCGCGGCACCGAGATTGCCGACGTCGTGAGCGGTCTGGTCCCAGGGTTTTCGTATGCGGTGATAAACGCGATTCTGAAGGCGGTGTCGGGTCTGACCGATGCACCGGGGAGCCCGAACCTCAGGAATGCCCTTTCGCAGCTCTCGACGCCGGGAATGCAAAGGTGGAATGCCGCCAATCCGAACGATCCGGCGGTGCGCTACTACAGCGTCGCGGGTCGGTCTGCCGGACGGGTGGCCAGCAGCGAGTGTGCGGGCGGGACGTGGGGAAACTCGTCACGCATCGATCTGCTCGATCCACTGTTGGCGCTTCCCGAGGGCGTGTTTGCGATCTACAGCGACAATCCGCTGGTGCCGCGCGTAAACGATGGCCTGGTGACGGTGCAGTCGGCCAAGTGGGGCAAGTTCCTCGGCTGCGTGCCGGCCGATCACCTCGATGAGGTGGGGCAGATTGGGCACTTGTTCCCCGACCTCGTCAGCGGTTTTTCGCACAAAGAGCTGTACCGAAAAATCGTCGCTGAGCTCCGCAAGGACGGACTGTAAGAAAGGGCGCTTTGCTTGACGCAAGTTGAGATCTTTGTCCCGCTAAAGCAGATCGTCCTCGAAGAGGATGAGGCGGTTCATACCGATCCTGAGACGGCGCTGTGGGCGCTGGCGATGGTGGA
>CAYTGC010000378.1:0-4858 GCA_964437195.1 uncultured Myxococcales bacterium
TCGAAGACCCGCGTGATCTTTTCACCGACGACAGATCCCATCGAGCCGCCCATAAACTCGAACTGAAACATCCCAAACGACACCGGAACGCCATCGATTTGGGCCAAAAAGCTGCGAAAAGCGTCTGGCTGCCCGGTATGCCGCTTCAGCGCAACCAGGCGATCGGCGTAGCTCTTGCTGTCTCGAAATCCCAGTGGATCGCGTGGAGCAATCGTCAGATCTTGCTCTTCGACGGAATTTTCGTCGAGCAGAAGCGCCAGCCGTTCCTCGGTGGGCATTGTGAAGTGATAACCGCACTGTGGGCAGCAGCGCAGCGACTCGCGGATTTTCTCGGAATCCACCGTCGCTGAGCAGCCGTCACATTTGATAAAGAGGCCCGTCGGAACCGAGCGCTTCTCTGAAGCAAGCTCGGTGGCCTTGTTGTTTCGCGACCACCACGCCATGTGCAGCAAGCAGGGTATAGGTCAAATCACCGTGAGACAAGAGCAACGGAACCCGGCGGTAGACCAAAATCGAACGGCTCGGTTGGGAGGGCCACTGCCGTCGCTGCGCCCAGGTACAGACCTGGCTTTAGCTGGCCGCTTCCGGCCTTGCCGCCCGATAGTACGACCAATTTTCCTCCGAGCACGGCGACGGCGGGGACGTAGCTCATTGGACCGAGCAGCGCTGCGCCTTTCTGTTTGGCGACCGCATCGACGGAAAAGACGGTGTTGTTGTAGGCCATCCCACTCTTCACCGACAGATCGGCGTAGACGTGTTGTCCGTCGCTGGCATCCAGCGTGCTGACATTGCCGCCGAGGGCCGTATCGGAGAGCGCCAGGCCGAGCGACTTTCCTGCCAGAAGATCGACACGCTCGATGCCGCTCTTGCCGCTGAGTGTGCCGCCGAGTTGATCGCCCGCTGAACCGACGACAGCCTCGGCGCAGTTGCCGTAGACGGCCATGGCGGTTGGATTTTCCCCGGTGAGTGCGATGTAGCTTGCCGTCTGTGGATTGGCCAGGTTGATCTTCGCAATGCGACCGCTGCCGACGGGTTTGTAACCACTGTTGCGATCCAGATCCTGAAGCAGGACGTACAGGTTTCCGCCGCAGCCGACAAGCTGGCTGGCGTCGGGGTTTCCGTCGGTGTCGGCGGCGTTTACCGTCAGCGTCACGAACGATGCGATTCCAGCGCTCAGGTTGCCCAGGTCGAGGACTCCGAGCGCGGTGCTAGCCTTCACCTGCGTCGCGCCAAACGAACCATAGAGCGTCACGTACGCTTTTTGGTTGGCGGCGTCGATGTAGATGTCATGCGGATTGGCCTGCGTCCCGTCGACGATGCCGATCTTGCGGATCGGATAGTCTTTGGGCGTCTTGAAGTTGTCCGCTGCGTCGTAGACGCGCAAGCTGCCGTGCGTGTTGTCGAGGACGTAGAGCTTTTTGTCGAAGGCTCGCACCGTCGCACTGGGGTCCACTTGGTCGATCGCTTTTTGCACCTGCAAGGTTTCGGGATCAAGCAGCGACAGCGTTCCCGCGCCAGCCACAAAGTCACTCGCGGTGACGGCCAGGTACGTCGGTGCGGGAGTCGGCGGCGGGTTGGTCATCATGTTGCTGTCGCAACCGCTGGCGATGAGACTGACCAGTCCTGGCAACAGTGACGACACAAAACTTGGTCGATTGTTGGCGACGGAAAGACGATAGATCGAAGGCATTGTACGGATCGCTTGCATGGTGGCTCCTTGGGCGAACTGTCGCGCCCGGCTTTTACAGCCGCCCGGCCAGCGTCGCAAAGAGCGCGCGGCCCGGCAGCGGATAGTCGAAGAAGTCCGTCAGTGGCACGGGCCGAGCCTGCATCTGTAGCGGCAGCGCCATGTCGACGGTACGAGTGTCCAGCAGATTGCGGATCTCGACGCGCAGCGTGGCCCGAAAGCGGGTGACGGGGCCGAGCAGAATCCCGAGCGCATGAAGTGTCCGGGCAGGTCTTTCGACGAGATTTGCCGGGTCGAGGAACAGCGCGCTCACGAAGTCGAGCTCGTAGAACAGACGGATCGGGCGATATGCGGCCTCACCGCGCAGAAACACCGCGTGTCGGGGTCGTCCCGGCAGCAAGTTTCCGCTTCGACCGGGCTGGTCGGTTTGGTCACGGGTGTCGAGGAAGGTGTAGGTTAGCTCGACGCGCAGCAGATCGCGGAGGTTGCCGGCCGCCGACATCTCGACGCCACCTGCCGTTGCTTGACCCACGTTGCGGGCGCGTAGCGTCGGTCCATCGCGCACAACATCAATCAGATCGTCGATGTTCCGGCCAAACGCGTGGACGCTGAAGATCCCGCTCAGAAACGCTGTCGGCTGGCCGTGCGCCTCGATTCCAAGCTCGCCGGTCCAGGCCGATTCGGGACGAAGCCCAAGGCTCTTGCGAAAGAATGCTCCGTCGCCAAACAGCTCCAGAAACGTCGGCAGACGGACAAATCGACCACAGCTCATCCGAAGCAACAGCCACGGGCGCAAAAGCACGCGCGCCGCCGCCCGAGGAGACGGCAGCACCGCAAAGTCGGTGGGTTGACTCTCGGTTTCGCGATCTCCGAGGCTGTGGTAGCTGGAGCGAACCAGCAAAAGGTGAAGCCCCGGCTCGAAGAGGAGTCGGCGATCCGCCAGCGATAGCTCGCCACCGAGAGACAAGACGCCACGCAGCCGATCGCTGCTCGCTTCGGTGGCCCGATCGCAGTCCAGTCGGGGGGATGGGCACAGGTCGCGCTGCAGCATTTTTTCGTAGCGGACTTCGGCGACGGTCAAGAGCTGGCTTTTTCGCAGATCTTCGGCGGGACCGGTGGCGATGCGGAGAATCGCTTTGCTGCCGATTTGTTGGGACAGCTGTTCCGTCAGGATTGGTGGCAGCGCTTCGAGGTTTTTGGACTGTGTCCGATCCAGTAGTCCGTGTGTGTCGAGCACCAAGCGGACGCGCTGTGACGGCGAGTTCCAGCGGACACCGCCATCGAGGAGAACGCGGCCCATCTGTAGCTCGGGATGTCCTGCTTGCGACGACGGTTGTCCGATGCCTGCCACTCCTTGTCGGCGCAAAACGCCACTGCCGTGGACGAAGACGGCTGTGCTGCTGCCTTCGGCCTCGACGCGGGCATCGACGCTGAGCTGGGAAAAGTCATCATTTTTGCGACGGAGTTCATCGAGTTGTTCTCGTCCGTAGCGCAGGCCTTCGTTGAAGTAGTACGGGAAGTCTCCGTCGGCTCTTTGATAGGCTGCGCTCAGCATCAGACGAGGCGAAGGGGCCTTGTATCCCACGCTGACCCGGCGGAGTCCAAACGAGCCGCTCCCAAGGCTGAGCCAGGTCGTTGCTGGCCCCTGTCCTCGTCTTGTGACCAAGTTGATGGCGCCGCCGAGCGTTTCGCTGCCAAGCTCCAGCGGGGCTACTCCACGGTAGATCTCTACTCGTTCGAGGCCGTCGAGCGGAAGCTGAGACAGATCGACGGCGGCTTGGCTCCCTCGGGAAAGTGGAACTCCGTCCAGAAACACTGCCACTTGGCCGGGGGCAGATCCGCGCAGACTGGCGCCGCTCCACTGTCCAAGGCCGCCACTGTGTCGAACTTGGACGCCAGGCTGACCGACGATGGCCTCAGCAACAGAGACCTTGGCCGCCGCCGGAGCGCTTGCTGAACCGGGCAAACCCAGCTCGATCACCGACACCGCAGTCGCGCCATCACTTGCACGAAGGCTCGCATCCCCTTTCACCGTGGTTGAAAATGGCGAGCCGAGCACGACGCTGCGCAAACCGCAGAGCAGTGCGACTACGCAGAGACAGAAACGGACAAAAGGGGTATGTGATGGCGCCTGCAATCGACCCTTCCTCCCGAAAGGTTTTGCCGCGTGCAGGCCGGTCTCCTGGCTCCGGAGTCTTCCGAACCTTGAACCCTTCCCAGCAGGAGTGCCAGTGGGTCTTGCGGCCAAGCCGTCAAAGTCCGTCGTCCGTTACAGTCGCGGGGGCGGCGCCAGCTGTCTGCGGAGTGATGAGACGAGTCTCTCCTCAGGAATCACTCTGCCTGGCTTCCCGAACACCTGCGCACGTTATGTAGTGGTGTGACTTGGGGCAGGCTAGCGACCTTGGATGCAGGCTGTCAAGCGGACTCCTAATCCTTCGGAATGCGATGGGATAGTCTGCTCGAGCGCGGGATGGTCCCTCTTGCCGCGGTGTGGCTGACAAGCTGGGTCGGTTCCTAGAAATGAAGACCGGCTGGACTGAGTGCAATCCGGGGCGACGACGGAGCTTGCGCCAGTCGAGAGCCACCACTTATCCGCACTGTGGTTCGCGACATCACCAGCAGCGTGATTCCTCCTGCGAGCATCGCACCCCCAAGGCCAAGCATGGCTCCGCCAGCGATCAGGAATCCGTTTGTGCCGCTCTGTCCAGATGGAGAGTTGGAACGGGCCACGCCCGCACCGACGCCAGCAAACACGATTCCCAGCACCGTTCCGATTCCACCAAAGGTGGTCAGGATGACCCCTCCAGCGCGTGGACCGGAATGTCCAGCATCGACGTCAAGCGAAACAATCGGCGTCTGCGGCAGCACAAACGGAGAGGAAGCGTTCATGCGAAAGCCGCGGATCTGATAAAGCCCGCTCGGATCAAAAGGAACGCCACAGGGCGTGCGACAGACCGGTGACCACACATTGTAATGAGACAGATAGCGATGCCGCCGACCCCATACCATCTGGGTACCACCACCCGTGACCATGAACAGCGTGGCGGCCGGATCATTCGATCGCAGCTCGACCATCGGGGGTTGCCCTGGGTAGGCCGGAATGCTCTGCGGAGGAAGGGAAGGGGGCACGTACTGCTGCTGCGGATACTGCTGCTGCGGATACTGCTGCTG
>CAYTGC010000379.1:0-1567 GCA_964437195.1 uncultured Myxococcales bacterium
GTGGCCCCTGCTGACCCCGGGGCTTCAGCAAGCGAACCACGCGGAGTCCGTGGATGAGTACGCGCGGCTTGTTGATGTTTGCTGGCGGTGTCGCGTCACCGGGTGGTGGGGTGGGCACACCCGATGAGGGATTCTTGCCGAGCACCTCAAGGGCTGAGGGGAGGACATTCCGCCGCCGCCACTTCTGTGCATCAGATGGATCGAGCGTAGTGTAACGTGTTGCATCGGCCTCGGGGGCATCTTTCCACTGGAGCAGGGCCGCAAGCTGTGCAGGCCGGGGCAGCGCCCACAGATCAATGTCCTTTTCCACGGGTGGAAGCGCGGGTTCCTTCTGCAAGTGATGGCTTACCATCAGCCTACGGAAGTCGTCCTTGGCACTCTGGACCTCTGCATCCAAATTGGGCAGGGGCGTGTCGGTGGTATCCCACGTCGAGTATCGCCGCTGCCGGTCGTCGATCGTCACCCGGGTCACGTCGATCCGAACCGAACCAAGACCGAGCGGCTTGCCCATGCCGAGCTTGTGGGCCAGTCCCGCTGGAAGGTCCAGCGCAGCGAGAAGTGCCCCCAGCTCGGCTCGCTCTAGGTTTTGAAAGCGAATCTGTCCGACGAACGTCGACCCAGGTCTCACCGGACGGATGAGTGTCTCCTGTTTAGACAAGTCGAGTGTCTCTTTGAACATCTCACCCGCGCCAGGCGGCTGGATCACACCTTGGGAGTCTGCGCGATTGCGATGCCAGTACAGCTTGGTCCCTCGGACCTCGCCTGGGGTTTCCACATCGTAGTGAACCAGGCTTGGCTCTTCGGCGCGTGGCTGGGCGAGGTAGAGCTGAAACGCCGTGGGTTTGGGGGAAGACAGAACTCTGGGAACTCGATAGGGCTCAGGGGGACCGCCCATGCGGAGCGGTCCCAGAAACGGACTCGGTGTCTCGCAGTGTGCATCCAAGAAGCAGACCCGTCCCCGGACCAGCTGACGCAAGGAGTGCTCGTCGCCTGTTGTCTCCCGCTGGCTTTGGACCGGCACGCGACCAAACAGGCGCTCTGCAAAGTCGAGGTCCGCCACATCCTCGGCCCCCAGATCTGCCGGAACAAATGCCCGGGTCCGGTGGGTATAGCGCAGGCGAAAGTTCTGGCTACGACCCAAACAGATGATCATTCCTTGCTCGTCCTTCAGAAACCACACGGGGAGCCCTGGAAGTCCGTGGCGTGTTGCGCGCTCTGGATCCAGCTTGCCGCTCGGTGGAAACGCATTCTCTTGCCACTTCGAGATCTGATCGTCGTCCTGCACGTCTTGGATGACATCCATGGGAACGGGCAGCCGATTTGGCTTCGGCTCTTGATGACGAACAAACACGAACTCGGACTTCTTGTTCTGCATGTTCCCCGTGATCACCAAGTACCCCTGATGCGAGTGAGCGTCATCATGCTGCCAGCGAATCGAGTCGACATTGCGTCGAAACGAGTACATCCCGCCCCCCCTGTCACTCATGTGTAGGTGCCAGTCTTTTTCAAGAGATGGCACCTTGACCCAGACCTCTCTGTATTGGTGATCTGGGTTAGGGATCCGACT
>CAYTGC010000379.1:1667-4849 GCA_964437195.1 uncultured Myxococcales bacterium
TTCATGATTCCGCCGGAAAAGCTGCGGAAGAACAGCCGTCGATCTTTGCTCTTCGGAAACTTTCCCGCCGACAAGATTCGGACCACGGAACGAACCATTCCGCGCAGGGTACTGCCAGGCAGTATGGGTTTCAGCAGATCTCCGTGGTGATAGAAGTCTGCTGATTGCGGCAGCTTGTCCTCATCCCGACCGACCGTGCGAACCCGACTTCGCTCGTTGGCATCGGTAGGCAGAGCGGCTCGCGTGTAGATTGGCGTCAGGCATTCGACTTTGTACTCAATCACCCCGGACAGACGCCCAGCGGAGGCAAACGTATCAAATGAACGTGTCGGAGACTGCGGATCAGCGGCCTGGCCTTGGCTTTCGAGGGATGCGGATGCAAAGAGGAGAGGCGCATCAGGCAGCGGCACAAAATTGTAGGGGGCCGTGGTGCGGCGCTCTGGCGGAACTGGGCTCGTGTGACGGACTCGCGACATGTCAATTGCTCACGTCAAGGGACAGCCAGCGCGTATCACGAAGCTGCCAGGTGGGAGTCTTGTGCTCTGGGATCTGCGGAAAGAGTGGATCGTGCAAGTGGTAGTAGTTGCGCACTCGCAAGACCAGCGTGCCGGTCGGTGGGTATGGAATCGGCGGTGCGTGAACTTCTCCCGCTCGTCCCCGCAGGATCGAGAACACCGTACCGTCAAGCTGGAGCTGCGGAGGTCGCCCCGGATTCCCTTCTGACCCGAGGAGTGGATGCTCGTCATCCAGACACGCGACCTTGGGTCCTTCATCTGACGCACTCTCTTCGACCCAGACCGCGCGCAGACCTTCAGGAGTACGCCAGACCCGCAACTCCCGTGCCTCGCAGAAGACACGCAGGCTTTGCAGTGTGGAGCGCCGCAGCTTGGCGCCGACTTGGCTTCCGATCTGCCGATGAAGTGGCTCAGGAATCGTGAGCTCTGCGGACGTCAGCACCTTGCCATCCGCAAGACGACCCCAAATGACGCCGTCATCTGCAGTGCCCAAGAGGACTCCATTTGGCAGTCTGTCGCCGGTGATCTGAAGCAGTGCTTCGGGCAGATCAGCCCCCGGATGAAGCGTACCTTCCGAAAACGTAGGCCCGATGCCCGCTCTCCACTGTCGATCTCGTGACACGGCTACAACTCCTCTCGTACGGATGGGTCGCCGATGTGCCTCTGCAAAGCGGCCACCCAGCCACTGATCATTGGGTGATAGGGCCCCGGTTCGAGCCGTCCATCGGCACGAAAAGCCAGTCGACTCGACTCCTGACGAACCACCAGCTCACCGGAGATGGCACGGACAAAGCCACGACCAACGCTAGACTCTGCACCAATCGATAGATCTCCTTCCCACAGATCCCTGAGCGCGAGAAAGAGCAGTCCCAGCGCTGCCTTGGAAACAGACTGCTGACCCACAGGATGGCATCGGAGTTCGATCGAAAAGCGACCTCCGTAAAGCGCATCCTCGGTGAACAGTGCAGAGTCGAGCGCTCCTCCGGTCCACGGGTCGATGCACACGCGCGTATGACGAAGCTCCTTGGCATCGCGGATGACGGATTCCGCAATGCACAAGTGCCCAGCACGAGGCTTCTTTTGTTTCTGCGAGTCGTCCGATGGCGGGCTTGCGCCAAACAGTTCCTCCACCAGTTGCATCGAGCCCTTTCCGTCGGTTAGCGTGTTTACGATCACCTCTGCACGATGACGGAGAACACCTGCCAGAGCAGTGGCCGAGATCACCGACTCTTGGGTTTTTGCGCCGACCGATGGCCGACGGAGATGCGAAGCATCAGCCACCAGCTTGGCCTGCGTCGTCTTCTGGCGAGCAGTGACTTCGGTCTCAAGCGCTCGGCCCGGGCCGCGGATGAGCAGGCTGCCCGCAATCTGCAAGTCCAATCGGAGCTTCAGATCTGCTCCCACGCTGAGTTCGGTCATCGACACGTCGAGATTCTTCGCCAGCTCCGCAGCGCTCTTTAGGTTCGGCTGCCCGACTTGCCTGCTGTCCAAGATGTAGCGGTGCAAGTCTGTGGGAGTGCCCAGATCAAACGTCCGCCAAGCGATCTGCGGCCCTGTGCCCGCAATCATCACTTGTCCCAAGCCTCGTCGGGTTCGGCCTCCCAACGACAGGATCGGCGTCCGCTTTGCGTCTGGGGACGATGCCTGTCCTTCAAGGATTGCCATCAGAAGGACAATGATTGTTCGGTCTTCATTCCGAAGTACGCGCGGGCTTTCTTGGGTGCGCCACTCGATTCGCAACCGAAATCGCGAGCCCACTGCGAGCAGCTCGCGATCGAACTTCGCCTTGTCTTTGGCTACGCCCGTCTTTGAATCGATGCGAACATGATCTCGACGCTCTGTCTGGGGCTCGTTATCGAGCGGTATCAGATCGTCGAAATAGAGCTGTCCCATCGGCTTTGCATCGTCCTGGGTCCCTTTGGACACCCCAATCAGGCGGACGATCGCATCCTCTAGATCCTTCCGTTGTTTAAGCGGGTCCGGAGCACAGAGCTGCGCAACCTGACGGCTCAGCGCTTGGCGCAGCGCTCCAACAAATCCCGTGGCAGGAATGTAGGGCCGCCCCACTGCATCGCGAAGCAGCGGTTGGTCGCCTGTGGCGTCTGCATCACCTGTCGAGATCGAGAGAGGAGAGGTCGTAACGAGCGTTGCTTCTAGGAGCGATACGTAGCGATAGGGAGCGGCTTCCTGCCAGCGCGCCTCTCCGCTTTTTCCCGCATCCACACGAGGCATTCCTTGCGCTTTGGCCATGGCTTAGTCCTGCTCTGCGGCTCGGCGCCGTGCTTGATCGAGTACAGCATCGAGGAACGCTGCGCAGACTCGCTTCCGCGCATCCTCGGGGAGCGTGTGGTTTTCAAGAAAACGAGGGGCCTTGTCACCGTACTGCAGCTCGTCCAGCCTCTTCGCTGCGGCACCCATCGTATCTCTCAGCCAATCTAGGAGCGACTCTTGCGGTTTGTCGGGCGACGACTTGATGATCTTCGTTTCCTGAATCTGCTGAATGATCTTGTCCCCGAGTCCAGCCCGAATCGCTGTGCTCAGCGCCGTGGACTCCAGTCCCATCCATGCCGGCATGCCGCTGGTCAACGATCGCACCGCTCCAAGTACCGTTGGGCGCGGGAGTCGTGAGAAGCGGACTTCCTTCGTCACGTAGGTCGGTATCCGATC
>CAYTGC010000380.1:0-4841 GCA_964437195.1 uncultured Myxococcales bacterium
GCGAAGACCAGAAGGAAAAAGACGCCAAGCTGGACATGAAGCGGGCGATGGGTCGCTGATACGGAACACCGACTTTTCCGTCGACAAACGCTGGTCGCGCGACGTGACGACTAGCGTGTCATCTTCGCCGCGATTCGGAAGAATGCGAGGATTTGTTCCTCGGAGTCCGAAAGCAGCATCTCACGACCATCCTGGCGAGAGTGTCTGCTCACCTGGATGGTTCCGGCCGCCGTTTTGGTCAGCGCGCCGAGTCGACGAAAACCTCGTGTCATGCGCGGCCGAAGCTCCGCCATCAGGGCTTCCCAGCCCGGATCGGCGCGCGGAACCGCTTGGCGCAAATCGGTCAGCATGAAGCGACCTTCTCGGCCGTGCCGATCGAGGGCTTCTACCAGCTTCTCGTGTTCGATTCGCGCTTCTGAAAGGTTTTCGAACTGCGCGCTCGTGCGAACCATGCGCACGAGCGACACCGGCGGATGTTCCTCCGCGGTGACGGTGAAGTAGGCGTTCTGAAGGAGAACTTTGACGACTGGGGCTGGAATGGCCCCATGTTACAAGAGGCTGGCGATTAGTTCCAGGACGGAGCCTCGCCGTCTGGACCGCACTTGCCGGACATGCAGACCTGGCCATTGCCGCAGTCGCCGTCAGCGGTGCAGGTGCGGCCCGGCGAGAACTTGCAGGTGCCCATCTCGCACTTCTCACCGAACGGGCAGTAGTACGAGCTGCTGCACGTCACGTTCGAGGCACAACGTCCACTCACGCACTTGTACCCGTTGCAGTCCGAGTCATACGTGCAGGTGTTGTGGATGCGCGAGCAGCAGCCACGCGCCGACGAGCCATAGGCCTTGCAGCGCACCGTCGAGCAGGTATTGCTGTAGCCGCTGGCGCAGGTCGGCGAGCCGGTGCTCGAGCACATTCCGGTGCAGTAGCCGGTGCGGCCGGTCTTGTTGACGCGGGCGCAGTAGGCACCGAAGCCGCACTCGATGTCCGCCTGGCAGGTCGACGACGCGCCGAGGTTCTGGCAGTGGCCGTTTACGCAGGCGTACCCATAGCCGTAGCCGGTGCAGTTGAAGTTGGTGGTGCAGTCACGGCTGCCGGGCAGCGTTTTCGAGCAAGTGCCGGTCCCGGTGTCGCAGGTGTAGTCGTTGCCGCAGTCACTCCACGTCGAGCAGTTGGCGTCGATCAGGTTGACACAGCGCGCCTTGCGGCAGCCAGCGCCCGTCGGGCAGGTCGAAGTGGCGAAGCCGTGCGATTCAGCTGGGCACGACACCACCGCGCACTTGCCAGACTGGCAGAGCTGACCGTTCGGGCAGTCCGACGACGCCGCGCAGGTGCCGCCGGGGGCAGTGCTGGTGCAGACGCCCATGGTGCAGGCTTCGTCGATGCCGCACTCGGTGGTCTTGGTGCAGCGGGTCGCGATGGTGCACTTGTTCGACACGCAGATCTTGCCCGAGCCAAACGGGCAGTCATAGTCACGGCAGCACTCCGAGCAACCGGGAACGCCAGCGCACTCGCGGTAGTTGCTCTTGCACTGAATGTCGCACGTCCCGGCGTAGCACATCGCCGTGCCGTTCGGGTCCGTCGGGCAAGCGTCGCAGCGCATGCCGCAGGTCTTCACGTCGTCGGAACGGACGCACTTGCCGGCGCAGTCATGGCTGCTCGCGTCGCAGGTGCACTTGTGCGTCGAGATGTCGCACGCTTCGTTTGTGCCACAGTCGGGATTCGCGCCGCAGCCCGGCTTGCAGGCGCCGGAGTTGAGATCGCAGTAGTAGCCCTTGCCGCAGCCGCCGTCTTTGCGGCAGTCGCCAACTTGGTCTTTGCAAGCACCGGCGATGCACTGCTGACGATCCCCGCACTTGTTGTCGCAGCGGCCGCAGTTGTCGATTGAGGTCTGGATATCGACACAACCAGAGCCGCAGCGGAACTGGCCGAGCATGCAGCCCGTGGTGTCGCCGTCCCACAGCGACATCATGTCTTCGGGGGCCGGAGGGGTTGGCTCGGTACAGCTGGCAAGCAGCGCACAGAGCGTGCCGAGGAGCAGGTTCTTGATCTTCATGGCATGTCTCTCTTTGCGTTTGGAAACGGTTCGCTACTTCGCCGTTGGGCACCCGACGAGGAGCGTGGTCTGGCAGGGCAGCGGGCTCATCGCCGAGCAGTAGTAGCTGGGGTTGTAGTAAATGCTGTAGGCACCCGCGAACAGCTCACCCTGGTAGGTGGCCTCGCCGGTGTCCTTGAACGACGGCATCGTGCGGGAGCTGCCACTCTTCTCGGTGAAGGTCAGGCTGCCGCGGTTCGGGTTGTCACCGATAGCCGCGCCATTCTTGGTCAGCTTGCCGGAAACACTCACCGTCTTGGCGTCGAAGTCGAGGGCGCCGCTCACCGTGAGGGGCACATCCTGGCGAAGCTGCGCCGACTGGCAAGGCAGTGGGCTCGCCATGCCGCAGTAGTAGCTCGGCAGGTAGCTCACCGCATACGTGCCTGCGAAGATCTCGCCTTGGTAGGTCGCTTCGCCGGTGTCTTTGAACGCGGGCATCGACATCGAGCCGCCGTCTTGGTGAGCAAAGGTCAGATAACCTCGGTTCGACCCATCGGGAACCGTCTGGCCATTCTTGGTGAGCTTGCCGGAAACACTGACCGTTTTCGCATCCAGATCGAGTGAGCCCGAGGTGTTGAGCGTCACGCCCTTGCGCAGCCGCAGGCGCTGGCAGGGCAGTGGGCTCGACGTCGAGCAGTAGTAGGACGGCTCGAACACCACATCGTAGTTGCCCGCGAAGACTTCGCCCTGGTAGGTCGCGTCGCCGCTGTCCTTGAAGCCCTGCATCGAGATTGAGTTGCCGTCTGACTGCTCGAAGCGCAGGTTGCCGCGGTTCGATCCCGAGGGAACCGCCGCGCCATTTTTGGTCAGCTTGCCCGAAACCTGCACCGTCTTGAGGTCGAAGTCGAGCGCCCCCGACGTTGTGACGGCCAGACCCGACTTGAGTCGGAGGTTGCCGCACGGCAGCACGCCGCCCGCCGAGCAGTAGTATGAGTTGCGATAGACGACATCGTAGGTTCCGACGAAGACTTCCCCTTGGTAGGTGGCCTCGCCGGTGTCCTTGAACGTCGGCATCGTGCGGGCCGAGCCCTGCTTCAGCTCATACGACAGATAGCCGCGGTTCGCACCATCAGGAACCGTCGCGCCGTTCTTGGTCACCCGTCCCGATAGGTTCACTGTCTTGACATTGAAGTCGAGCGAGCCGCTCAGGTTCAGGTTGACGCCTTCCTGGATGACAATCGACTGGCAGGGCAGGGCGCTGCGGTCACTGCACGAGCTGCTGTTCTGGTAGCGGACATCGTAGGTGCCAGCAAAGACCTCGCCTTGGTAGGTGGCCTCGCCGGTGTCCTTGAACGACGGCATGCTGCGCGAGCCGCCCTGCTTGTTTTCGAACACCAGATAGCCGCGGTACGCGCCATCGGGCACCGTCACGCCATTTTTGGTCAGCTTGCCCGAGACCTGGATGGTCTTCACGTCAAAGTCGAGCGAGCCCGAAATCGTCAGATTGACGCCGCTGCGCAGGAGCGTCTTTTGGCAGGGCAGCGGGCCCATGTTCGAGCAGCTCCCCGACGGCATATAGAACACGTCGTAGGTGCCGGCAAACAGACTGCCTTGATACGTGGCGTCGCCGGTGTCCTTGAACGATGGCATCGAGCGGTTGCCGGTGACTTTGCTCTCGAAGCTGATATAGCCGCGATAGGAACCGTCGGGAACGACAACGCCATTTTTGGTCAGGCGCCCCGAAACCTGCACGACCTTCGCATCGAGGTCGTAGCTTCCGCTCGTCGCAAACGGGACGCGATCTTTGCACTCGGGCTGCATTCCGCCCACGCACTTGCCATCGCTGCAAGTCGCTCCGTTGTCACACTTGTTGCCACACTTGCCACAGTTGAGCGCGTCCGAAACCAGCTCGACGCAGGCGCGACCACACGCAACCTGGGTTCCGGCGCAGCTGTCGCTGCAGCTCCCCGAGCTACAGACGAGCGGGCTTGCACAAGAATTGCCGCAGCTTCCGCAGTTGTTGGGATCAGTCTTGTCGCTGATGCACTCACCGTTGCACTCAGAAAAGCCACTTCCGCACTTGCTCTGTTCAGTCGTGCAGCCCGTCAGACCCGATACGACGAAAAGTAGCGCCCCGGCAAGGCCCGGCGCCAAGCTGTAACTTCTTCGCTTCATGAAAAGACCTCGATATTTGTAGGTGGATTGGCGCGCAGTGTGTACCAAGGTGGTATGGCCACACAACCCCCCTTCATCGGGATGCGTTCGCTTTTGCGGGCTCGTTTCGCTGGCGCCTTTCGACCAGCAGTGCGGACAGAAGGAGCAGACCGGCAGCGACGATGGTGACGCCGCAGAAGCCGAAAAACAGCGCGCTCCAGCCAAACGACTCGCTGACCCGCGCGACGATGAGCGGGCTGAAAATGGCGCCGACCGAGCCCATGCCGTTGATGATGCCGGCGACGCGGCCGGTTGCGGCGCGACCGCCGAGATCTTGCGACATGGTTCCCGACAAGAGGGAGTCAGGACCAAACAGAAAAAAGCCGACACAGGCGAGTAGCCCGGCGTTTAGCCACAGCCCGTAGCCACCGAGAAACTGGTACAGCAGCAGCGCTACTCCGAGGAAAAGCAGGGCCGGAACCGTGACACGCAGCCGCTGTTTGCGGAAGTATCGGTCGGAAAACCAGCCCACTGCGACGGAACCAACCATGCCGCCGATCTCAAAAGGCAGCGAGAGATAACCGGCCTGCGACTCGCTGTAGTGCAGGTGCTGCTTCAGATAAAAAGGCAGCCAAAACAGCAGGCTGTAGCGGAT
>CAYTGC010000381.1:0-4840 GCA_964437195.1 uncultured Myxococcales bacterium
CGAACGACTTGCTGGAAGGACTCACAGTTCCACTCTGGTTGATCATAACTTCCGTGCAATGCGACCGCGATTGGGAGCGGAACAGAGACAGGAGTCTGTGGCCACGCAACCACCGCGGAGGCAAAGCCGGGAACATCCAAGCGCGCAAAACCAGGACTGTTGGGAAGGGGCGGAAGTGCTGGCTGCGAAGCGGCGATCGCCAACCAGGCAAACAGCGCGAACACGGCGGCGCTCACGCTCACTGTCCAATCGGGGCTGGGAGTTCTGAAACGAATGGGTGAGTCCGCGGGTCGGTCTCTTACGGGTCGTCCATTCCGGGCGAGCCTCCCGGGTTCTTGCTGGCTCGCCAAGACGTGGAGAGGTTTGGCGAAGGATTGCTGTTTGGTTGAATCGGAACGAGGGAGTTCCCACCGCCATCCGCAGCCGTCGGCCACGGAGCAGCATCGTCGTAGGTGAAGCTCATGATCGTGTCACCGAATGGATCCACGAGAGTGAGTGTCTCACCACTGTTGGCGAGACTCGAACTCGGTCCATACTGACCGGCCACTGGGACGCCTGGATACTTGAGCGCAAACTGTGCCGGATTTTTTGCGAGAACGACGAAACCACCCGCTGGAATCGTGGCGCCGGCTTGGAATGTGAAATCGATTCCCGTCGTCAAGCGCATATTGTAGAGATTGACAGGAGCGGTGCCGGTGTTTTTGAACTCGATGAACTCGAATTCATCGCCGTCCACTGGAGTTGTGAGACCCGGAGGCGTGAAGGCCGGTGGGTGATACATGATCTCTGTGATCAGAACCGGCGGCGGAGTTCCAGTGCGGAAGGTGGCCTCTGTCAGCGGGCTCCATTCACCGGCTGGGCTCAAGACACGGGCTTTCACCGTCGTTACCGACAGAATCGGTATTGCGCCGGTGTAGGTCGTTCCCTGCACCCCACCCCCGGGAAGCCGTGGATCCAGTCCGTTGGTCGTGTAGTATATGGTTCCGACCCCATTGGGATTGCTGATGAGGAGGTTGTATCCCGCCGTCACCATGCCACCGAACTGACCAAGTGACGGTGCAAGCGTGGCGGGAAAGAGCCCTTCGGTCTTGAAGTATCCGGTTACCGGTCCTGCGGGCAGATAGGAAACGGCCTGGTCATTTGTGAACCCATCGAGGAGCACTTTGCGACGGCTCGGAGCGTTGGTTGTTGAGACGATCGAGGTTCCGCTGAGCGTGACTGTCCAGCGGTTCGAGTTGCCGATCCCACTCACCCAGGTCGGGACGCGGGTTGCGTTGAAACCAGCGATGAACGGTGCGCATTCATTTGCAAGCTCGTTGTAGCGTGCAGTGATTGCGGTATCGGTCAGCGCTCCACCGTTGAAAAAATGTTTCTGTATGCGGTCAGCGAAGAGCAACCGGAACTCGGGACTGCTGCGGAGCAGGGTATACAGAATCCGTGCACCCGCGTTGATCGAGTCGGTCATCGGCGTCGCCGTAACGAGAGAGCTTTGCGTGCCTGGCGCTCCGTTGTTCTGCGGCTGGGTGACGAAGTTGTTGCTCGTCACCGTGAGTCCGAACGAGCCGAACGCGCCTTCTGCGTCCCACGTAAAGAACCTGAACTTTCCAGTTGTGGAGCGCTCGCGCGCCGCGATCCAGTTGTTGTGTGGCCAGTCGCCCGTGCAGGTGTAGATGTTCTGGATCAGGTAGTCGACGAACTCGGTCATATCGAGGCGCGCTTGCATCCCCTGATAGTTCGCGAGCACGTTCTGCGGATTGTTACGAAGGAACGTGAACATCTCCTGGTATGCAATGCCATCGCCATCGGAGGGCGCTCCGACTTGCAGTACGTCCCAATCGAGGTCGCTCTTGAATGCTTCGCGTAGCCATTCCTGACGTACGTGCTGGACCAGATTGAAGATTCCTTTGAAGACTCCGTTAATGTACAGCGTGGTATTCACTCCGAGGCTTCCCTTGTTTCCCGTGTCGATGAAGAGTCGCCGCGCCAGCTCGTCAAGGATGAAGGGGTTCAGGTCATTGTGACCACCACGGAAGCGGAAGTCGCTGTAGGAAGTAACGGGGGAATTCGGGATGACTGGGTATTTCAGCGGATCACCACCCAAGTCATCTCGCATGTAGAAGTTCATCGACGGCTTGTCGAGCGCACTGGACGTGCTCCAGGGGGTCGTATTCGGCGTCGGGCCGTTTGGCCCGGTGAGAATGTAGCGTGGACGGGTATACGGACTTCCGGCCATGCGGAGGCCAACGTCGAGATTGAAAAGGGGCGCACCATTTGCGGCGATGTGTTGCCAGGTCACAGGGCGTTCGCCCCAGATCCCGCGGAAGTTTGCGTTGTTGTATTGCTGCTTGTCTCCGAGCGCCGACCACGGTCCTGCCGGATAGTTGCTGCCCGCGTTGTTGACGATCGCCATCGTGCCGTAGGGGCGGTACAGCGAGCGCGGTTGGTTGCCAATGATGGATACCGATGGAAGGCTCGGACGCGGGGCCGGTTCTCCGATCAAGTAGGTGTAGGAGACAACGGGGGAGGGGATCATTCCCGGAGAGAATGCCGCAGCGCGAATGGCGCGGGTGCTTCCGATGCTGATTGATCCGCTGTAGGCAATACCTGTCGTTGCGGTAGGCTCTGATCCGTCAGTTGGACCGACGGCGTTGGCGGTGTCGGTGTAGCGTATGGTCGCACCGGGAGTCGCGCTGGCGAACGTGACGGACGTCGTTCCTGGGAGAAAACCACCAGGGTTGGACGGCACGGGGGATGCGACGATTCCGGAAAACTCGGTTCCGGCATTCGCTGCGCCGGGGGTCGCCTGATCAAAATAGACGTAATTGCCTTGAGCGTTTCTGCCGTACGAGTGAAACGCTGAACCCTGGGGCAGCTTGTTAAACTCCTGTACAAGTGAGCCTGCTGCGTCGCGCAGACCGAGATACTCACCGTCTGCATCGAGCGAGAAATCGGCGTGGAGATACCCGTTGGTACCAGGTGCCTTTACGTCCTTGCCGTCCAGGATTACGACAAGGTATCCACCGACTGGGAGGCTGACATCAGGGAACACCCACTTCTGCGTGGTACCCGTGCGGTCGCTGAGCGACCAACCGCTGAGCGAGACCGGGGCATCGCCGCGGTTGTAGAGCTCTACCCAGTCATTCACCGACTTCGGTGCGTCTGGGTTGTCCTCGATGGCGCCAGCGAGATCACCGATGGGTTCGGCGGTGCCGACCTGGTACTTCCAGGCTGCGGAGTTGTTCGCAACCAGGCGTGTGCCTGCCGGTCCGATCCGAAGGTCGGCATTGATCGCGATATCACTGTCCCCAATCGACACATTGTGCGCTTGGATCGCCAGCACGTTCGCACCGGGTAGGAGCACCTTGTTTGCCGGATCGATGACAAACGTCGTTTGGGCGCCGGCGTAGTTGCGCGCGGTCGTGGCGACGGCTGTGCGCGGAACGAAGGTATTGGGCTGCTGGAGGTTGGCCCGGGCGACTTCCACGCCGTTTATGTAGGCTACAAAGGAGTCGTCGTAATCGACCAACAGCTGGAGGGGAGTCGTGCTAGCGGCGTCGGTTGCCGACGCGTTGAAGACGATTCTCGTGTAGAGAGACGGTGTGCTGCCGATGACTCCGGAGACGCTGGTTCCCATGCCCGCGATGCCCTGTCCGTGCGGTCCGGGTCCTTGTGTCCATGTCGTGTCATCGTAGGCCAACTTGCCCCACGGCACCGACAGTCGTCCACTAAAGAGCAGCGCTGGATCATAGAGTCCACCCGCTGGTTCGACGACACCAGGAAAGTACTTCCACTGGTCGGTCGCGTTTACCAGTGTCACCGGCGATGCGCCCCCGATCCCGAGGCTGCCGCTGAACACGAAGTTTGCATTGGTGTAGGCGACATTCAGCGCGTGAATCGCGATGACATTGGTTCCTGCAACGAGGCGAGTGTTCGTCGCGCCGAGGTTTACCGTCTCAGCGTTCAGGGTCACATCCTGTGCAGTCGAACTCAAGTCCGGATCGTACGCGTGCTGATCGTGATATTGGAACTGCCCCGCAGGACCGGCCCAGCGGCGGGCGATCTCCACTCCGTTTACATAGACGATGAAGCCGTCATTGTAGCTAGCGGTGAGCTGTAGCGGATCTGTCTTCGCGGCGTCACCTGCGCTGACAGTAAACGTCTTCCGTAGATACAGCGTTGGGGTGAGATTCTGCATCTGCGTCTGGGTATTCGTGCCAAACGCCGGAGCTGCCGGGGTCGTCGTGCCAAATCCAAACGGCCCCGGTCCGCTCTGCCAACCTTTGGCCGCGCTGTCGTCAAAGCCCACCTCGTAGAACGCGGGGCCGGTGCCAAGCTTTGGCGTTGTCGGTGTCGGCCAGCGCAGCTGCCGTTCCGATGCGGCGTGCACCACTTCGTTGATAACGACATCGGGGCGCGCACCTCCCGTGGAGCCGCCGTCATCGTTGGCACTGCTTGTACCGTCGGTACCGCTCGTCCCACCCGTGCCACATGCGATCGCCAAGGCGAAACCGATGCCAACGCAAGCCGCCACCAGGCTGGTCCGCTTCATGTAGAATCCCCCTTTGGTACAGCTACCACACTGCTCGTCGACAGTCTAGATGGGATGATGCGGCGTTCCTTCCATCGGTTGCGGAAGGCAAATCCTCCTTCATGAGCAGAGACTTCTAAAAATAGTCAGCAGGGGAACCGCCGCAGGCACCAGCTGACGGGATCACGCGGAGGGAAGGGCAGGGTGGATTCTGCGGGCGAACGTAGAAGACTTCCCAGCCCTTTTCCTTCGGGACTGGGAACTGCGGCGTCCGTTCATCCATGGTCGTGATCTTGTCTCCGTTCACGTCCG
>CAYTGC010000382.1:0-1139 GCA_964437195.1 uncultured Myxococcales bacterium
TCCAGCAGCGCATGGCAAGTTTGCGACCACTGGGCCGCGTGTTCGGTCGCCCAAGTGCGAGGTCGCCTGGGCGAGATCGCGCGCTACTGAACGGTGTACATTGCCGTGCTCGGAGCGCTCCAGCCTGACGTAATGGGCGCAACCGGCGTTGGACTCCAGGCACGCATGGTCAGCTTGGTGTTGACGTTGAGCTTGATCGGGGCCGAGTAGACCTGCGCAGTTGGGGATGGACTTCCCCCGGAGGCGCGTGGATCCGAGCCGTCCGTGGTGTAGTACAGCTTCAGCCCTGGTACCGCCATGCTGGCGCTGGTTAGGGTCACGTTCGTTCCCACTGCCACAGTGCCCGCCGCTGGCGAAGTGGTCACGGGCCGCGTCACCTGCGCGTCCATAAACAGCAGCCGCCTCTCCCACCAGTACTTGAGCCAGTTCACTTCCCCCTGATACGTGCCATCAAAGGAGTTGTTGGTGAGCGCGTTGTTGCTGCCAGCGCCCCGCGGAGCACTCACCGCCCAGCGCTGCACGGTTCGCTTGGCCGGGGTGTTGGCGGCGTTTCCGGGGTTAAGAATCCCTGCATACTCGTCGATGCGCGCCTTGATGTTGGCGGTGGCGAGCGTTCCCTGGCGAAGCTGATCGAGCCTGTCGATCCAAGCCTGCATGAAGTTGGGATCGGCCAGCATTTCTTTGTACCAAGGATAGGTGAAGAAGTCCGTTCCCGATCCGGGCGGCGGGGACCAGACGGAATAGTCAAAGTCGCGTCCGTCCGTCGAACCTTCGGCGCGGTCGAAGTCCCAGATTGGACCCGCAGTCAGCTTGCCGGTGCGCCCCTTAAACCAGTAGGAGCTGAGCCGGAAGGCATCGGCATTTTTGGTCGCCGTATTGAGGATGTGATGATCAATTGTCGGCAGCACATCCCAGTACTTGGCATAGCCGTTGACAGGGTCGGTAGACATCGGGCCACTCAGCGTCGCCCAAGCCGTTCCCAAGTGGCCACGGAGCCAGTCACTCTGCGCCTGATTCACAACCCGAAAGGGGTCGGTGGATACCTCACGCGGATACACCCACGCCAGGATGTTTGCGCCAGGACCGCTGACTCCCGCATTGCCAAAGCTCTGTCCGGCGAGCGGACGGATCCCGGTTTC
>CAYTGC010000382.1:1239-4811 GCA_964437195.1 uncultured Myxococcales bacterium
TACCGACCGATCTCGTTGCTCAGACGGTAAATCAAGTCGTTGTGCATCATCGAGCGATCAAAGTTGTACGGCGCGTGCATCAGCCAGTCAGACTCGGCTGGCATTCCCAGCGGGCTACAGTTCTGATCGATGCCATATTCGTCCTGAAGCTCCACTGCCATCGAGAACTTTGGATCGCCCGCGGTCGATGAACCATGTCGTTCGAGTGTGCTGACCGAGACCATGTCGGGAGGATTGGTGAGCCGAGCCAGTCCGTCGACAACCTTCGGTTCAAAGATCATCATGTAGCCATCGACAACTGCATTGTTCGCCATTGCCGTGTTCCACGTGTGTGTAAGCACCACAGGAAGCGGAGATGTGAACGCCTGCGCCGCAGCATCGAGTGCAAAGTACATCTCGCCAGACAAGGGGCCACTTGGGCGACCGGCTTCGTAGGCCTGTGCACGTACGCGTGTGCTGAGAGAAACGGGAATCGGTGCAGAATAGACGGGCGACGGGGTTCGGAAAATGGTCAGAGCTCCGGTTCCCGCAGTGGTGAGGTCGACGGCAGTGGTCAGCGCCGCAGTGGTCGTGAGCTTGAACGAGTTTGCGCCCTGGATCAGCACATAGTACGTCGTCCCCGGAGTGAGTCCTCCGGGTAGCGTTCCCGTCGTGCTCACCTGAACAGGATCACCAGAATAGAAAGTTGTCGGTGGCGTGGTGGTGATCACGTCTGTCGCGGTGTTTACGACGCCCGTGATGGCATCGCGACGAACTTCAAACGTGCCGCTGCCGGTCAGATCGATCGGCGGTCCGCCGGGCTCCATCGCCAGCTTGAACGTGTTTGCGTCGATTGGAAGCACGAAGTAGTTCACCGCAGCGGTTAGCGGGGCAGGGCCAGAGACCCGAACCAGATCTCCGCTTGCCAGTCCATGCGCCGTCATCGTTCCGATGTTCGTCGTCGCGTCCGCAGCAAAATTCCCAAGCTTTCCAGCGACCGCAATCGGGCGGGAACGATTGGTCGTATAGCGAATGGTGGCCGTAGGGGACGTAACCGACAGCGTGACCGGTAGCATCGTGCCCGCGTTGAAGGTGCGACTGCTTGGCGTCAGCGTCACCCTTTCGGCCAGCGCGCTGCTTACATCATTGGGTGCAAAAGGTGTGGGCTTAGAAAAGTAGGCGAGCGACGAGTCTGAGGCCGTCTTGAGCAGTCCATAGGACACATCGTTGGCTTGGCCGGGATAGGGATTGAATGCCGGGGCGAGCACGTCACCGTTCTTGTTTGTCAGGGCCAGATATTCTCCCGCCCCCGCGTTGCAGCTAGACGGGCGGTTGCCCGAAGAGAGCTGGAAGTTGGTATGCAGTGGCTTGCCAGCGATGGCTCGGTTTTTTCCGCTGGCGAAAACGACCAGATATCCGCCGGGTGCCACCATCGTTCCATTGGGGAACGTCCAGCGTGTCGGTTTGCTGCTGCTGTCCGTCAGGTGATATCCGCCGAGGTCGAGCGCGAGGGTGTCTGGGTTGTAGATCTCGATCCAGTCGGATGTGACGCCGTCTTCATCGGTGAGTCCCGTCTGGTTCTTGCTGACAAACTCGGTGATAAACGGAGGTGGAATCACCCGCGGAGGTGGAGTCAGGTCCGGTTCGACTGCCAAATCTTGGCCATCTGTGCTGCTGCTGTCACAACCAAGCACAGTGCAGACTGTCATCGCCAATAAGAGTAATCGGTGTTTACGCGACATCGCTTCGCCCTCCCAAGACGTGTAAGCGGAGGCATGGGTCCGCCGTCAGAACCGGGACATTCCGGACACTACGGAGTAACAGACATCGTACCGGCGTACTTTTGCGACGGTCAAGGTCAATGCCGAAGTCGCACAGGTCCGTGCGGAAGGGGCAGAAAGGACGATGGAATCAGCGCAGGTATTAGGGCAACGTGGGCGTGTAGCGAGGTTGCGGCTGGGTTCCGATCGCACGCAGCCAAAGCCAGAGCTTCTCTGCTTGCTCCTCGGTCACGAACTTGAGCGCTGGCATCAGTGAGCCGCGATTCAGCTCGCTGGTCGATCGATACTTCATATGGTGGAACAGTCGGCGGCCTGACTCTTTGTACTTGTACATCTCGTACGGCTGCACAAAGTCCCAGCCGAAGCTCGCTCCCACTTTTCGCGCACCGTGGCAGAACACGCAGGTCTGCGAAAACAGCTCGTGCCCCTGATACTGGTTCGGATCGGGATTGAACTGTCGCAAGTACGCGACATTGTGAACGAACTCCACCGCGACCAGGGAATCGGCCTGCGTCCACGGTGAAAAGACATCGGACATCGCCAAAGGCACTTGGGAATGCCAGCGATCCTTGACCACGATCTTGTTGCCAGAAAACGAGATGCCGCGGACATCCACGTAGTCTTCCACTCGGCGGCTGATGTTCGGAAGCGCCGTCGGTGGTTTGTTTTCATCAGCATGAATGGCAACCGCGATGATCGGATCAAGCTTGCTCCAGGCGTTGTCATCGCGCAGAGGCATCGCAATGATCATTCCGTTTTTGAAACGGAGCAGTGCGGTGTCCACCGTATTTGGTGGCGCGTACGCATCGAAGAGCTTGCGCAGACTGACGCCGCGAAAACGGAACGAACCTTCATACTGGACATCCATGTGCTCGATGTCAGTGAGCCCAAGCGAAGCAAGCTCGACTCGCTTCGGATTCGTGGCGGCAGGGGCCCCCGGTTGGGTGTAGTCACCTGGCGTGCGAATCCACATCTCGATCACACCTGGCGCGGCTGTGTTCTTGGCCTTCGGCTGCGCCGGTTGTACCGCAGGTACCGCCTGGTTCGCTTGAGTCTGTGGGGCCGTTGCCGCTGGAGTGATGCCAGTCGGTGCAGGTGGTGCTGCCAACGCGACAGACGCGAAAAGCACAATACCTAGGGTGAAAGCACGAGGGTAGAGCATGGTGCCGTCATCATAGCGGATTTTGGGCACTTGCTCTACTAGATTCGCCGAAGGCAGCCTCGACTTGGGCACGATGAAAAAGGGAACTTACCGCCGCGGCTTTCCGTTCGAAAGCGATGACGGTGCAGGGTCTTCCTCTTCATCGCTGTTGAGGAGAGTGGCGGCAAGCGGCAGGAACATGCCCGATTCGGATAGCTCGGGGCTGCTCAGGTCCGCAAGACCGCTGGTGTATCCAAGCAGAAGTTCCTTGATGTTCTGAAGTGACGGACGAAGCTGGGGCTCCGAGGAAATCGCTGCCATGATCATCTTGCAGACTTCACGCGGTAGATCAAAGCGGCGCTTCTCGATGGGAACGGCAGGGCTGTGTAGCTGGGCTAGGACTTGCAGAAGCGGACTCTCGCTATCTGCCCGATGCGGCAGTTTTCCGGTCAGGAGTGAATAGAGCGTCACTCCAACGCTGTAGATGTCAGAGCGATCATCGACGGACTTTCCGGTCAGACTCTCTGGCGCAATGAAAGCGGGCGTTCCGAGAAACGTGTCTGTCGTATTCGAGTTTTTCACCGGTGTGTCGACAAACGTCGCGATCCCAAAATCGAGCACTTTGACGACTTCACTGCCACTCTGCCGAGCAAGCAAGATGTTGGCTGGTT
>CAYTGC010000383.1:0-4810 GCA_964437195.1 uncultured Myxococcales bacterium
CATGCTCAATCCTCGCTCTTTCCGATGGGTTATCTCGTCGGCGCTGTCGTTCGCTCTGGTCATCGGTCTGCTGCTTGTTCTGGTCCGTCCTGCGGGGGCAGTCGGCGAGCTAGGTGGCAGCATCGGCGGCTTTGTCACCATCAAGGGCACCAAAGACGGCTTGGCGAGCGTGCCAATCTCGGCGACGAGCAAGCAGTTAATCGGCGGTGCGCAGCAGGTAGTGACGGGCGACGACGGAAGCTACAGCTTCCTTAACTTGCCGCCGGGAACCTACGAGCTGCAAATTTCGATGGAGGGCTTTGCGCCGATCAAGCAGGTCGGGATTCGCGTCAACGCGGGACAGCGAAGCTCTGTCGACATCGAGCTTGAGATCGGCAGCTCTGAGGCGACGCAGCAGACGACCAAGATCATCGAGAAAGTAAATCCGATCCTCAACACCGAGAGCGCTGCCGCGGTCACCCCGGTCAGCAATCAGCAGCTGACGCGGGCGCCCACTTTCCGTCAGGAAAAGGCAGTCGCGCAGTTTACCGCCGGCGTGTCGTCAGGAACGGACAAAGTGTCGGTGCGAGGCGGCCTGGGTCGCTTCAATCGCTATTTTATCGACGGGCTTGAAGTCACCGATATCACGCTCGGGGCGTTTGGTTCCAGCTCCGCCCTCATCAACTCGGATTCCGTCGAGCAGTTCGTGGTTTCCGTCGGTGCGATGGATGCTGAATACAACTCGCTCGGTCTGGTCCAGAACATGGTCACGCGCTCGGGTGGAAATCAGTTCACCGTCGATGCGACTGCGATCATTCAGCCTCCGTTTATGGCCGCACTGACGCGGTATCCGACGCGGGCACCGCTGCAGAACACGTCGCTTCTGTACGACGACAGGCCGATTCCCGACCGATCGTATTACTCGGGCGCGGTGAACTTTGGTGGCCCGATCATCAAGGATCGGCTGTGGTTCTGGACCAGCTTTCAGACGAGCTTTAACCGCATCACCAACTCGATTGCCGAGCAGCCGTGGTACGGAATTCAGTCGCCGTACGACCGCTATCAAGACCAGATCCTCTACCTGGGACGGGTCAAGCTGACGTGGCAGGCGACCAAAGCGACCCGCGTGACGCTTTCGTACAGCACCGACTTTAACGACATCCTCAATGCGTCGACGTCCTCGGCTCTGCGCGGCATCGACCCCAACACGCTCGCGCCCGAGGCAGAGCGACGAGTCCAGCGGGGTGGTCACTGGGTTGGGCTTCTGGTCGATTCTTTGCTCACCGACAAGCTGCTGTTCCAGTTACAGACGGGCGTTTCGTACAAGAACTACTCTGAAGACACGCTGCGGAAGGTGGGCGGCGCGCCGGATCGTCTGACCCCGAGCCATGTGCTGCAGACCTCGGATGCGGCGACGAACAACTTTGTCTATCTAAACGGCAATCGACCCTGGGACGAGCAGGGCAAGTGGAATGTGCAGTTTGCTCCGACGCTGATGTATACGGCGCGCGGTCTGGGCGGGACCCACAACATCAAAGCGGGCTTCCAGTTTTCGTACATGAAGTACGACCACCGCGTCGGTGTGGCTGGCGGACAGCGCTTCCTCGACAACACGCCGGGGCTGCCTTGTGATCCACAAGACCCACGCACCTACGCAAGCTGCAACCAGCTAGAGACGTTTCCCGAGAGTGCAGCGATTGGCGGCGTGCCAGGCGAGGGCTATCTGACCAAGTCGCAGGCGATAAACGCGGGCGTGTTCATTCAAGACCGCTACACCATCGGCAAGTGGCTGACGATCGTCCCGGGCCTACGCATCGACACCGGCTATCTGTTCGACGTGAGCGGGGCGCGGATTCAGACGCTCGTTGGCTTTGGGCCGCGGCTGTCGTTTGTGTACGACCTGCTTCGCGATCACACGACGCTGCTGAAGGTCCACTACGGACGACACAACGACCTCGGCAACGCAGGCATTGCGGACTACACCAATCCGACGCAGACCTCGATCCTGAGCCGCTTTAACACCACCACGGCGAAGTTTGACGAAATAAGGCGCTCCGGTGGGCAAGGGACGCAGCGGTTTGCGACCGACCTAAATCTTGCGCCACCGAGCGTCGACGAGGTGTCAGCGGGCATCCATCGCCAGATCCTCGACGATGCAGTGGTGGGCGTTGACTACACGTTCCGACACTACGGTCACCTGTGGGTGAACGAGGAAGTGAACCAGATTTGGGATCCAGCGGGCACTCGCATCGTCGGCTACGTCAACGGGCAGCGCGAGCGGATCTTCGTCGCCGACACGCCTGCCGAGGCGCAGCGCCGGTACCACGGGCTCGATCTGTGGGTGCGCGGCAACCCGGGCAACTGGGACATCGTGGCGTCGTACACGCTGGCGTTCCTGAACGGCACGGTGAACGACTTTTTCGAGAGCAACGGCTATGGGGCAAATCCGCGCCTCAATCCGCTGTACGACGGACCGATCGCTGGAGCGTATCGGCACTATCTCAAGGCGCTCGTCGACTATAGCTTCGACTTTGGCCTGACCGTCGGCGGACGGCTTCAGTACTATTCCGGGCTGCCGCTGTGGAAAGTGTTCCGCAGCCCCGAGGACCAGTCGTACTCGCTCTATCGCTCGCCACGGGGCACTTCGACGGGAACGCGCGTCAACGATCCGACGACTTGGGCTTCGTTTAACCTGCCAGATACCTTCAACCTGGACCTGCAAGTGGCGTACGGGCTGAAGAAGCTGACGGGTGTGAACCTGGACCTGATCCTGATGATGTTCAACGCGCTGAACCTGTCGCCCGCCCAGGGCATCGAAGCCCGCGACGGTGCGACGTTCGGCCAGGTCACGCTGAGGCCGGATGTGTTTTTTGCCGAGTTCGTGATCCGCTACCGTTACTAAACTAGTTTCGCGGTGCTATCTGGACCGCGCAAAGCTCAAGCAGAGGATTGTCCATGCAGAACATTCGCACCGAGGTTTGTGTCATCGGCTCGGGTCCTGGCGGCTACGTGGCGGCCATCCGCGCCGGTCAGCTCGGCAAGAAAGTGGTGTGCGTCGAAAAGGCAGCGCCCGGCGGAGTCTGTCTCAACGTCGGCTGCATCCCATCAAAGGCGCTGATCAGTGCCGCCAAGCAGTGGGAAAAGCTCTCGCATTTGTCGACGATGGGCATCTCGGTCACCGGCCAGTCGCTCGACGTCGGCAAGCTGCAAGACTGGAAAGGCAGCGTCGTCGACAAGCTCACCTCGGGCGTTCGTCAGCTGATCAAGAGCGCAGGGGGCCAGTTTGTTTCTGGCACAGCGACGCTGCGTGACAAAAACACCATCGAAGTCAGCGGTCCTGACGGAAATGTCACGATCACCGCTGACCACATCATTCTGGCGACCGGCTCGCGGCCCATCACCGTGCCTGGCTTCACGGTCGACAACCAGCGCATCCATGACTCGACGGGGGGCCTTGCCTTCCGATCGGTGCCACGCCGCCTCACGGTGATCGGTGGAGGCTATATCGGACTCGAGCTGGGCATCATGTGGCGCAAGCTTGGTGCCCAGGTCACCGTCGTCGAGTTTACCGATCAGCTCCTCCCCGGCAATGACCCGGAGCTGGTCGCTGTCGTCGCCCGCAAGCTCAAGAAGCTGGGCGTCGAGGTCTATCTTCAGCACAAGGCGCTTCGCTATGAGGAGAGCGAAGGCGCGCTCAAGCTGTGGATCGTGCCGCGAAATGCCGACGGACAGAAAGACAAAGAGCTGGCGATTGCGACCGATCACATCTTGGTTACCGTCGGTCGTCGTCCGAACAGCGAGAGCTTGGGACTTGAACAAGTCGGCGTGCAGGTCGATCAGCGCGGCTTCATTGTCGTCGACAAGCAGCAGCGAACCAGCGTTCCGAACATCTTTGCGATCGGCGACGTCTGTGGTCAGCCGATGCTCGCCCACAAAGCCAGCCGCGAGGGTGAAGTCGCTGCCGAGGTGATCGCTGGACACCGCGCCGAGCAAGACTCCGTCGCGATTCCTGCCGTCATCTTCACCGATCCCGAGATCGGCTCGGTGGGCCTTTCGGAGCAGCAAGCGATCGAGAAAGGACACAAAGTTCTCGTCGGGAAGTACTCGTTTGCAGCGCTCGGACGGGCGATGGCAGCGCTAGAGACCGATGGCTTTGTCAAAGTCGTGGCGGACGCGAGCACGCAGCAAGTACTGGGTGTTCACATCGTTGGTCCTGCGGCGACCGATCTCATCAGCGAAGGCGCATTTGCGCTCGAAATGGGCGCATTTTTGCCAGATCTCGCGCTTACCATTCATCCGCACCCGACGCTCGGTGAAGCGGTCATGGAAGCGGCCAAGGCCGCGCTCGGCGAGTCTCCGCACGTCGTTGGCGGCGGCCAGCGCGGCGCGAGTCGTCACTAACCTGCAGACGCTCATCCAAAGGAGGCTCTCATGATGTTTCTGTCACGACTCGCTCTTGTGCTTTTGCTCGGGCTCGGACTGTCGGCTTGCGGCGACAAGAGCTGCAAAAACGCCTGTGACAAGCTCACGAGCTGTGGGCTCAAGTCGTCGGGTTTTTCGTGCGACGCCTCGTGCGCAAGCCCGGAAGACACCTGCGCCGTTTGCCTCAACGCCACTGCCTGCGGCGACATCGCCTCTGGCAAGTGCGCCTCCGACTGCCCCAAGGCCACGTTCACCAACAAGTAGCGCCGCGCTGACTGTTCGTGGCCGGTCCAGTCCTGGCTGTGGTCCACAAATGTGGTCCACAGCTGGTCACAGCCCAAAACCGACCCCCCCGAAAAGCAAAAACCCCATCGGTGGTTACCGACGGGGTTCTTCGTGGAGCTGACGA
>CAYTGC010000384.1:0-4808 GCA_964437195.1 uncultured Myxococcales bacterium
TGGGCGCCGAGTGGGTGCTGTGGCTCCTCATCTTCCTCTCGGTCATTAGTCTCGCGATTGCGATCGAGCGCGGTCTTTACTATTTCAGCCTGCGAGCGGACTTTGCGTCACTGGCCGACGACCTGCGCAAGCTGCTGCTAGACCACCGCTTCGCAGAGTCGCGCAAGCGAGCCGATTCAGAAAAAGGCCTCGAAGCAGAAGTCGCGCGGGCAGGCTTGCTAGAGGCAGAGCGTGGGGCTGACGCGGCAGAAGCGGCGATGCTCGGTGCCAAAGCGCGAATCAAGCTTCGGCTGGAACGCAACCTGGCCTTCTTGGGCACGCTGGGTTCCAACGCTCCGTTTATTGGGCTGTTCGGTACGGTCCTTGGCATCATCAAAGCATTCCGTGACCTTGCAGCCAACCAGTCCGGTGGTATCGCCATCGTCATGGCAGGTATCTCAGAAGCACTGGTGGCAACCGCGGTCGGCCTCCTCGTGGCCATCCCGGCGGTCGTGTTCTTTAACTTCTACAACCGCCGGGTGCGTGCGATTTCCTCGCACATTGACGCCGTGTCGCAGGTGATTTTGGCGGCGCTGCGGGCCGAAAGCACGCACCACGGAGAGGGCGAGCCGAAAGCCAAGGCCGCGGAGGCCAGCTAATGGCGGGCTCCGCTCCGTCCGGAGGGGATGACGATGGCGGCGGCATGATTGCCGACATCAACGTCACGCCGCTGGTTGATATCACCCTGGTGCTGCTCATCATCATGATGGTGGCGGCGCCGATGATTGCGAACAATCCGTCGATCAAAGTTGAGCTGCCCAAAGCGGCCAGCGGCGACGAAACACAGAAGACGACGCTGTCGCTGACATTGACCAAGAAACCAAATGGCGAAGGCGGCTACGACCTTTTTCTAAACGGCGAAAAAGTCGATGAGCCGAAGGCCAAGGTCCAGATTGCGGACCTCGTTGGTAAAAACAAAGACATCCAAGCGGTAATCGCCGGTGACAAAGGCATTGCTTACGGGGATGTGATGCACATTGTGGACTTGGTTAAGACGCTCGGAGTGACCAAATTCGCAATGGCGACAGACGGGACGTGACCGGAATCGTCACCAAGTTCGACGGCATTGGGATGGCCCTGGCAGTAGCGCTGCACGGGGGCATCTTGATGTATTTGTATCTGGCCAAGCCGCCGACCAAGATTGCGCCGACGGTGGTCGAGGTGGAGTTCCGCAAGCCAAAAGAACCACCGCCGCCGCCGCCACCGGAGACGAAGCCCGAGCCGCCGAAGCCGCCGGAGCCACCGCCACCGGAGCCGCCCAAGAAGATCGTCAAGAAGCAGCCCCGGCCGGCAGAGGCACCCAAGCCATCGACGCCTCCCCCCGCGGAGCCGCCCAAAGAGCCGCCCAAGCCGGTGTTCGGGATCGATGCAAGTCAGACGGGCGGTCAGGGCATCTCGGTTGCCGTTGGCAACACGACAATGGCCGACCCGAGCAAGCGCCCGAAGGTGAAAGAGATTCCGCCGCTGCCTGCGTCGAATGCACCTGGTGGAACGGAATATCGCCCGGTGGCAGAGGAAGATCTTGCCAAGCTGCCCGAATCGGAGTCGGACGACTGCGGCCCGAGTATGAAGGAGAAGTGGTCGCACTCGGAAACCCACGCGCAGGGACTCGAAGGCAAGGTGATCCTGCGGATCGAACTCGATGAGAGAGGCAAAGTGCGCGCGATCAAGAAGATCAAGGGGCTTAGCCCGGAGGTCGACAACATCGCGATTGGCTTTTTGCGCTTCGACCCACGCTGCAAGTTCAAACCAGCAGTCGGCAGAGATGGCAAGCCGGTGCCGTTTGTCATCGAGCGCTACACGGTCAACTTCGAAAACGAGAACTGACATGAAAGTACTGGTGACGGGGGCGACGGGTTTTTTGGGATCCTGGGTGGTTCACAAGCTTGTCGAGTCCGGATACTCGGCGCGGGTGCTCGTGCGCAAGTCGAGCAAGCTGGACAACCTGACCGACGTTCTCGGTGACAAGGTCGACAAAGCCTACGGCGATGTGCTGGATGGTGATTCCGTCCGCGCAGCGCTCGAAGGTTGTCAGGCAGTGATTCACACCGCAGGCGTGCCGCACTTTAACCCCGACAATCCCGACCACATGTACCGAGTCAATGCGACCGGAGCCGGGATTGTGATGGAGGCCGCGCTGGCGGCGAGAGTTGAGAAAGCGGTCCTGACTTCATCGGTCGCGGCAATGGGCGGCAGCTTTGAAGTTCGCACCGCTACGGAGGACACCCCGAGCAATGCGGACGACATCGGGCTCGACTACAGTCGCAGCAAGCTACACGGCGAGCGTGAAGCGCTGCTGGTTGCACAAAAAGGCCTGCCTCTCACGATCTTGCGCCCGGTGGTGATCCTGGGCCCAGGCGATATTTTTCAGTCGAGCACATCCACGATTCTGGCATTTGCTCGCAAGAAGATGCCGGTCTACGTCGAAGGACGCCCCAGCTTCGGGGATGTCCGCGAGATGGCCGCAGCACATGTCGCTGCGATCTCGAAGGGCCGACCCGGTCAGGTCTATATCCTTGGTGGCAACAACGTCAGGCTTACGGAGCTTCTCACGACCATTGAAGAGCTGACGGGCATCGCGCCGCCACCATGCGTACCCTATCCACTGGCCTACTCCGTGGCAGGCGTGATCGAGTACGTCGCGAAGCTGCGCGGCCAGCACGCCAGTCTGTCCCGTCAGCTTGCCAAGGCTGGGCACATGTGTACGTGGGTGTCATCTGACAAAGCCAAGGCAGAGCTGGATTACAGCATCCGTCCTTTGGCCGACTCGCTGCGCGACACCTTCCGATTCTTCCTTTCGAGCGGTCGGCTCAAGCCAACGACCGCAAAGCTCCGCGCACTCGCTGACAACTCCCGCAACTAGGTGGGCCAAGACAGCCCCGGACTGCGCGAGGGCGATTTGCGCCCGAAACTCGCGGTACGATGCGTTTTGATGGCTCATCTACATCGACCGAACATCCTGCTGATCTTGGTGGACGAGCAACGGGCCCAGAGGCCATATGACCCGCAGATTCCGCTGCCCGCGCAGCAGCGACTGCGACGCCATGGCCTGAGCTTCGACCAGCACTATACCGCTGCGACGGCCTGCGCCCCAAGCCGCACTTCGCTGTTTACCGGACATTATCCGTCACTGCACGGCGTCACCCAAACCGATGGAATGGCGAAGAGCGCAGCCGACATCACTTGGCTTGCACCCGATGGCTTGCCAACGATCGGCCATTACCTGCGTGCTGCTGGCTACAGCACACACTATCGCGGCAAGTGGCATGTCTCTCACGCCGACCTGTTCGATGGCGAGGGGCGCGTCATCACCACCAATGACCAGGACGGCAAGATTCTGGCCGACGGCGTACGCGCCTATGAAGCCGCCGATGCGCTGGCACCCTTCGGCTTTTCGGGATGGATTGGTCCGGAACCGCATGGAGCCGACCCAGCCAACACTGGTTACGTTCGCGATCCACTGTTTGCGCAGCAGGTCACAGAACAGCTCGAGCGACTCAGCGCAACCGCCAGGGAGCAGCCTTTCTTCCTCGTGGCTTCGCTTGTCAACCCGCACGACATCGCGGTCTACAGCCAGATGTGGAACACGACGTGGAAGTTCCCATGGCCGGATGATTCGATTCCGGACGTCGCGCCGCCTCCAACCGCCGATGAGGATCTGTCGACGAAGCCGCGATGCCAAAAGGACTACGTCGACAAGTATTGGCGGATGCTGATGCCGCAGTTTGCGACGGAGCGCTATCGCCGCTTCTACTACTGGCTACAGGTGATGGTCGACAAAGAGGTGGCCAAGATCCTCGACGCGCTGGAGCGAGCGGGTCTTGCTGAATCGACAGTGGTGGTCTTCACCGCCGACCATGGCGACATGCTGGGCGCACACGGAGGAATGCACCAGAAGTGGCACAACGCCTACGAAGAAACCGTGCATGTGCCGCTCGTCGTGTCGAATCCAAGACTGTTTCCCCAGGCCCAAACGACGCAGCAGCTCACCAGCCACGTTGACCTGCTGCCAACGCTGCTGGCCATTGCCGGGACAGACGCCGCCGCACTGCGGGAGAAGCTTCAGCAAACGCATAGGACGGTCGAGCCTCCCGTCGGACGGGATCTTTCTCCGCTGCTAGCGAGCCCGGCGGCACGAGCCGACAAGCGTGCGTTGACCGACGACGATTGCATCTACTTTATGAGCGATGACCAAATCAGCGACGGTGGTTCTTGGCTGGAATTTGGAGCGCTCAAGCTGCCGTATCGCCCCGTCATCCAGCCCGGCTACGTCGAAACGGTGGTCGCAAGGCTGGCCGATGAGCGGGGCGGTACCATCTGGAAATACAGTCGCTACTTCGACGGAAAAGGTGGTCGCGCACAAGACGAGTATGAGCTGTACTGCCTGAGCGATGATCCGCTGGAACAGCACAACCTCATACAGGCGCAGGCTGGGACACCCGGAAGCAGCGCGGCCAAGACCAAGCTTGAACTGCTGCTTGCCCGATGTCGGCAAGAAAAGCGGCTTTCTCCCAACCTGAGCCCGCGAAGATAGACCCGCCGCGCAGCAAGGCCGCCCATCGCGAACGAAAGAAGCCGTCGCTTCATCCCCCCGGCGCCATGGCGTCGAGAGAGCGCCTGTACCATTTGGGACAACACAGGGTCCAATCCTGCACCTAGAAATGGTGGTTTTTCCTGGGCTTTTTGCAGATTCTGGTTTGCTCCATTGCATTTATTTCATGCTACGCTTACCGAGATTCTCTCTTTCCCTCTCGCTTGAGTTTGACCAT
>CAYTGC010000385.1:0-4801 GCA_964437195.1 uncultured Myxococcales bacterium
GGCGCACTGTGGTACAGCCCTTTGGGGTCGCGGCGCTGGCATTCGGCAAGCGGCGTATCGACGAAGACTTCGAGGAAGCGGGGCGCCAGCGCCCTGGCGTTGTCTCGGTAGGAACGCTTGTTCGCTGTCGCTGGTACCAGAACGCAAAGCCCTTGCCGAGCCAGCAGCGACGCAAGCCCAGCCAGCGACTCGTAGAAGTCGGCGCGTGACTGTTCGTCGTAGCCGTAGCTTGGCCGCAGCGTCGCTCGGACTTCATCGCCATCCAAAACACACACCGGGCGACCCAGCGCCGTTAGCTTTTCTGCGACCGAACGTGCGAGCGTGGACTTTCCCGACGCTGGGAAGCCGGTAAACCACACCACCACACCAGGCTGGCTCACTGCATTGCCTCGCGGCCCCAGGCTGGGTCAAACTGCTCGGCTGCGAGGACTCGGTCGACGAAAGCGAGGATTCTTCGCCGGTCACTCGCGGTCAGGTGCGGATACCACAGCGGACTGGCGAGCACGAGTCCTCGCCAGGCAAAGAACGGTGCGACGGCGGACAGCACATTCGGCGCCCCACGCTCGCGACTTTCCGTCAGATACACTTGCCAGAAGGTGTCCCACAGTCGTCCCAGCCCCGTCGCCCAGTTCTGCCGATGTTCCAGACCGAAGAACAGGTAGTTTATCGCCAGGCAAGCCACATCGTCGGCGGGATCGCCTTCCGATCCGCGGCTGGTGTCGAGCAAGTGCAAGTGGCCTTCATCGTCGAACAAGATGTTAAACGGATGAAAGTCTCCGTGCGTCCGTCGCAGTCGCTCGGTCTGGCCACGCAGTTGCCAGCGCCAGTGAAGACACTGTTCCTCGATGCGTCGTAGCTCGTCGGTGGACAGGCCCGGGGTTTCGGGTGGATACGAATCAACCAGACCGAAGATGGCTTCGCCATGCCCGAGCAGATCGCGAATCGCTCGGGTGTAAGCGCCCGGATGCGAGCCCGGCTCGGCGTGAATCTCGACGAGAGCCCGTGCCAGAATTTCGGCACGCTGAACGTCGACGGACGACGCCGTTCCTGTCATCGCGATGTGGCGCAGTGCGTCTGCGTACGGAGTGCCGTCGCACCACTCGGTTACGACGTAAAACTCACCGGCGCCACGAACCGACAGCAGATCTCCGTCGCTGCAAATCGCACCGACATCGACCGCACGGGTGTGAAATGGGATGCGGCTCGCGGTGTCCCAAAGAAGCAGCATCGCTTGTGCTCGATCGGACCGTCGGTCATGCCCGAAGTCGTCAGGCCGCGCGGTATGAAACACAAGTCTACGGGGGCCATCGGGTCCATCGAGGTCGACGCGAACCGGACGACCGTAGCCAAGACCTTTGGTGGTTTCGTCGCTGGCATCATCAGCCCCGAGGGCAGAAACCCTGGTGACGCGGGAACCGGGATACAGCTTCAGGACGTGCTCAGCGAGGGCAGTTGGGGACGAAGAGGGCACGCTCATGGTCGAGAGAATGCCACAGCTTGCCTGGGTCAGTGCAAGTTAGCGCTGACCGCCATCGCTGTCGCTGACTTCCTCATCAAGGAGATCGCCGTCTTCGCTTTCGGCACCCTCATCGCTGTCCGGCAGCGGCTGCGGTCTTTGAGCGGCAACGCCGGTTTCTCTTGGGAGCGGCGCCGATGGGACTGATTTGGCCGCGGCTGCGTAAACGACGGCGACGTTCTTGGCTGACACCTCGACGGCTTTGTCTCCCCACTCCATCGCAATTCCAACCAGCGCGGCCCGTCGGTACAAAAGGGGAACTGAAAATGTACACCGCCAGCGCAGATTGGTTGGCAGAAGCGCTGGATCGCTGCCCTCGGGCGGCAGCGGAACCCCGGATGGCGGCAGACAGTCGGCCATGTCGGGAACAAAGCGGCGTCCACGATCATCGCTTAGCACCAGCAGCCGCATCTCTGGGGTGTGCTTGGTCCCGACGACGACGAGCTGTCCCTGGCCGGTCACCAGATCAAAGCTCACAAGTTCCATGCTCTGCGGCATTTCCGGTGGTCGGTAGCGCTGTTGCTTTTTCTTCCGTCGCGAAGTGCCGTGTTTGCTGCGGCTGCTCTTGCTTACGTGGTTGGTCTTCGGCGCCGCCTTGGGCGCACGCGCAAGGGACACGCTCGGGGCCGTCACACCAAGCGAGATGGCAAGAGCACAAAGCAAGAGCTGCCGTAGCATATGCTGCCCACTCCGACGAAAAATCAGGCCAACTAGTCGTAATACTCAGCGCCGAGGTGGGTGATGAGCTCCTCGCCTCGAAGGTACCGCAGCGTGTTCTTGAGCTTCATGAGCTGGATGAACAGGTCGTGCTCGGGATACAGCCCCGGCGCGGTCATCGGCGTCTTGAAGTAGAACGACAGCCACTCCTGCACGCCGCTCATTCCCGACCGACTCGCCAGATCGAGCAGCAGCGCAAGATCGAGGACAATCGGTGCCGCCAGGATCGAATCGCGACAGAGGAAATCGACCTTGATCTGCATCGGATAGCCGAGCCAGCCAAAGATGTCGATGTTGTCCCAGCCCTCTTTGTTGTCACCGCGCGGCGGGTAGTAGTTGATGCGGACGACGTGGTGGAAGTCTTTGTAGAGCTGCGGGTACAGGTGCGGCTGCAGGATGTACTCGAGCGCGCCGAGCTTCGACATTTCCTTGGTCTTAAACGACTCGGGATCATCGAGCACTTCGCCGTCACGGTTGCCGAGGATGTTGGTCGAGTACCAGCCTTGCAGTCCGAGCATGCGCGCTTTGAGCATCGGCGCGATGACGGTCTTCATCAGCGTCTGGCCGGTCTTGAAGTCCTTGCCCGCAATCGGCAGACCTTGCTGCTTGGCCAGCTCGTGCATCGCGGGAAAATCGAGCGACAGGTTCGGGGCACCGTTGGCATACGGAACGCCGCTCTTTAGGCACGCATAGGCGTAAATCGCCGACGGTGCAATTGCTTCATCCGACGAGTCGAGACCGGCTTCAAAGGCGGCCAGTGACGAGTGAGCCTGCGTCGGAGTTTGATAAATTTCCGTCGAACCGCACCACACCGCGACGCAGCGCGCCAGATCGTTTTGGCGCTTAAAGTTCGCAATGTCGGCAATCAGCTGCTCGGCGAGGTCGCGCTTGGATGTGCCTTTTTTGACGTGCGTGCCGTGCAGTTTCTTGACCCAGTGCGGCTCAAACACGCCCGCCATCGGACGGACGGTCTGCAGGTACGGCTTGATCTGCCCGAGGGTGTCTTTGTTTAGCACGCCGGCGTGCGACGCAGCCTCGAAGGCGTCGTCGGCGAAGATGTCCCAGCCACCGAACACCATGTCGTTTAGGTCAGCGAGCGGAACAAACTCTTTGATCTTCGGTGCACGGTTTTCGGTGCGCTTGCCGATGCGGATGGTGCCAAGCTGCGTCAGCGATCCAATTGGCTCGGCGAGTCCGCGACGGACTGCTTCGACGCCAGCGATGGTGGTGGTGGCGACGGCGCCCATGCCGGGCAGAAGCACGCCAAGCTTGCCGTGTGCGGGTTTTATCTCTGTGCCGCGTGAAATGGCCATGTGCAAGTTACTCCTTTAGGCCCTCGTGCTCCTGCATGTTGCGAGCCAGCCTTCCCAACGTGGCTTGGTCGGCCCGAATGCGCAGCTTTGCCGAGGTCTCGCCGAATTCTTCGTGCAGCACTTCCGCCGCTGCGAAGATCTGCGCCCGAAGCTGCGGCTGGTCGTAGCGCACTTCAAGCTCGGTTTCCGTCAGGCTCTCGTCGAAAAAGTCGATGATGAGCTGCCGCACTCGCGCAACGTCGTCAGGGTTTTTCGCCGATATCGACACATGACGTTCGAAACGGGACGCCCACTCGTCGGGAATCTTGCCGCCGTCGAGCTTGTCGGTCTTGTTAAAGACGATGAGCTGCGGCACGTCGGCGGCGCCAATTTCCGCGAGGACTCCGCACGTTGTGTCGACATGGCGCAGGGCCGCTGGGTCAGAGGCATCGACGACATGCAGGATCAAGCCGGCCTCTAATGCCTCGTCGAGGGTGGTCTTGAACGAGGCGACCAGCTTGGTTGGAAGATTGCGAATAAAGCCGACGGTGTCGGACAAAAGAATCGTTCGCCGGGGCTCGGGATGAAGCTGCCGCACCGTCGTATCCAGCGTCGCAAACAGCTTGTCTGCAACGTAGACTTCCGCTCCCGTGAGAGAGCGAAACAGCGTCGATTTGCCGGCGTTGGTGTAGCCGCACAGCGCGACGCGACGCAGCCCCTGCCGACGGGAACTGCGGGTCTTGTGCTCGCGTTCTAGATCGACCAGTTCGTCGCGCAGCTCGGCCACTCGATCGCGCAGCTTGCGACGATCCAGCTCGAGCTGTGACTCACCTGCGCCTTTGCCGCCGATGCCGCCACGCACTCGATCGCCCATGCCCTGCGTTTCACGCAGCCGAGGCGCCATGTATTCCAGACGGACCAGCTCGACCTGGGCGCGCGCCTGCCTGCTCTTGGCGTGACGGTGGAAGATCTCGAGGATCACGGCGGTGCGATCGAGGACCAGATCCGCTCCCGTCGCCTTTTGCACGTTTCGAGCCTGCGACGGTGACACTTCGTGATCGATCAAGATCGCAGTCGGGACTTCTTCACGCTTACAAAGCTGCGCTAGGTCTTCGAGCTTGCCGGGGCCAAGGTACGCCGCCGAATCGAACGAACCGCGCTTTTGGGTTATTTCGCCCTCAACTTGCATGCCCAGCGTCGAGGCGAGCCGTGTTAGCTCGCCCAGCGATTCGCGGAAGCTCAGCTCGTCTTCTTCGGGAAGATGAACCGCACAGAG
>CAYTGC010000386.1:0-4795 GCA_964437195.1 uncultured Myxococcales bacterium
CAAGTAGAGGCATTCCTGGCTCCACTGCGTATTCGTTGGCAGAGCGAGCTAAAAAAGACGCTGTGGGTCTACGACTTCGCCGACTGTGAGATCGTTTATTACATCGCGAGCACCGTCGACCGCACCGTCATCTGCGTCGAGTTCGAAGCGCTCCAGTCCACTTCTACCGACGAGGCAGTGGCAACCCTGCGGAGTTATGAAGAGCGGCTTGGGTTTGCCGATAAAATACGCAGCCGACGCTCTTTGTTTGAGCTACTGTTTGGGGATAAAATAGATAAATAACTGGGGAGGGACCGCATGAGGATTTTCAGCAATACGGCGATTGGTCTTGACGGCCGTATCAACACAACCGAAGGCGGTTATATCCAGCTTGGTTCGGTCCATGATCATCGACTGATGAGCAAGCTCCGCGCCGAGGCCGATGCTGTGATGGTCGGGGGTGGTACTTATCGCAACGGTCCGCATCCTCTCATCCCCAGCTCGCCTGATCCATCGAGGCGGTGGTGGAATGTGATCGTCAGCCGGACGCTCGATTTGCCACTGCCTGCGGAGCTTGTCGAGCATCCGCAGGTGCGGGTGCTGATCCTCACTCGTCACCAGCCAATTCCATCGCATATTCCGGCAAACGTCGAAGTAGAGCGCTTCGATGGAGTCGGAGATCCGACCGTGGACTGGATGGTGTCATGTCTTGCTCGCCGCGACATTTCGACGCTGCTTGTCGAGGCGGGCGGTGAGCTGCTGTTTCAGTTTGTGGCGGCAGATGCGCTTGACGAGATCTTTGTCACGCTGTGTCCGGTCCTGATCGGTGGACACCACACGCCGTCGCTGATGGGCGGTCGCGGGTTTTCGCTGCAAGAGATGCGACGGCTCACCCTTCTGTCGTCGAATGTAATCGACAACGAAATTTATCTACACTATCGAGTCAATCGCGCAGAGAAAACGGCGAAAAATTAGTCTTGTGGTCGTAATAATCTTCGTTTTCTGCCTTCTTGAGAAAGCCAACAACTGCGTAGGTTATCGGTGTGAAAATCACCTCAATGGCTATTTTAAATAGCCAATTGAAGATTAGAATTCGAACCAGCTCGCTGGTCTGCCAAATGCCGTAAAAAGCAATTGGGTAAAAGATGAAGCTGTCGAGCGCTTGACCCACAATCGTTGAGCCGATTGTGCGGCTCCACAGATGTCGTCCTTGGGTCATAATTTTCATCTTGGTCAGGATGTAGGAATTGGCAAAGTCGCCAACCCAGAACGCGACCATCGAACCAGCAACGATTCGCCAGGTGCCTCCGAACATCAGCTCGACGGCAGGTTGGTAGCTTCTGTTGAGCGGCTCGTCGGGGTTCACGGGCAAGTGGATGATGACCTGCGCCATCACCGTTGCGAAAATCAGCGCAAAAAAGCCGGCCCAGATGACTTTGCGGGCGCGTGCGTAGCCATACACCTCGGCGAGGACGTCGCCAAAAATGTAGCTGATTGGGAAGAAGATGTTGCCGGCGCCGAACTTGATGCCGAAGACCATGCAGCTCTTGGCGGGTCCGATCAGATTGCTGCACAAAAGGACCGTGATAAACCCGCCAAGGATGAGGTCGTAGTAGTGATAATGGCGACGGTTCTCGACGGAACCATCCAGTTGAGTCATGCGCACCTTATACCGACTCGGCAGCGCGTTTGGGAAGCACGAAGTCGGCCTGTGATACAAGCTGTGGTGGACCTCGAAAAAGGACCTGACCAAACAAGAAGACCTGGACGCGTAGATGGCTGTGACGGAAAGCGGCGTGGAATCCGAAACGGGAGCCAGGAATCGGACATCGCTTGGCGAGCTTTGTGCGCTGTTTGCGCGGCTGGGCTCGACGGCGTTTGGCGGGCCTGCGGTTCACATTGCGCTCATGCATCGCGAGGTCGTGCAGGTGCGGAAATGGCTCAGCGAGCAGCAGTTTCTCGATTTGCTGGGCGCAACCAACCTGATTCCGGGGCCGAACTCGACGGAGATGGCGCTTCACATCGGCTGGCAGCGGCGAGGACTGGCTGGGCTTCTGACGGCGGGTCTTTCGTTCATCGTCCCGGCGATGCTCATCACACTCGGGCTGGCGGTGGTCTATGTTCGGTACGGTACGATCCCGCGTGTTGCGTCGCTGCTCTACGGAATCAAACCGGTGATGCTGGCAGTGGTGCTCGCGGCGGTTGCGCAGCTGGCGAAAAAGGCGCTTCCAGGGTGGTCGGAGCGCTTGCTTGCCGCGGTCGCGATGGCAGCGGTGTTCCTTGGGATTCACGAGCTGATCGTGCTCTTTGGCATGGGCCTTTTGGCTGTGTGCGTGGCGCGAATTCGTGGTGGGAGAGACGCCCAAAGAGACTCCCAAGGCGACTCCAGTCTGTCTGTGTTGCCGCTCCTTCCGGCCCTGCCACTTGGGTCTGCGGTGGCGGCACAGACTGCGAATCTTCCGTCGGTGTTTCTGCTCTTTTTTAAGATTGGCTCGGTGCTTTATGGCAGTGGCTATGTACTCCTGGCTTTTCTTCGCGCAGATCTCGTGCAGCGCCTTGGCTGGCTTTCAGAGTCGCAGCTTATGGACGCGATCGCGGTGGGTCAGATGACGCCGGGCCCGGTGTTTACGACCGCAACATTTGTTGGCTATCTGCTGCAGGGGACTTCAGGCGCGCTTGTGGCGACGGTGGGAATTTTTTTGCCAGCCTTTGTGCTGGTGGCGCTCAGTGGTCCGCTGGTTCCTCGGCTTCGGAGTTTGCCGTCGCTGGGTGTATTCCTGGACGGTGTCAGCGTGGGGTCGTGGGCGCTGATGGCGGCGGTCACGATCCAGCTGGGAAGATCGGCGCTTTGTGACGTGCCTGCGGTTCTGATTGCACTGGGTTCGCTTTTGGCGCTGCTTCGCTTTCAGGTGAACACAACCTACCTGCTGCTCACTGGCGCAGGGCTTGGTCTGCTGTTTCATGAAGGAAGCGGAATCCTGCGGTTTTTCTGACGGTGGATGTGGTCGTTTCCGGCCACCTGATCGCGCGGAGAGGAGGCGTGATATCGTGCGCCTATGAGCACGCTTTCGCGGGGTGATGAGGATCCCAAAGTCCTGTCCCTTCAGCAGGCTTTGCTGGGTCTTGGGGCACCGCTTGCGGACCCACCGGGACACTTTGGTCTGTGGACAGAGGCGTCTGTGTTCGTGCTTCAGCACTGCGCGGGAATTGAGCCCGACGGGATCTACGGTCCGAGGACGGCGGAGATCCTGACTTCGGGGAATCTGCCGACGGGCTTTGCCGAGCTGATTGTGAATCCGCTGCGTGTGCTGGCCGGGGTTCCGTACAAGTCGCAGCGCGACAATGAGCACGACCCAAACTCGACCTGTAACGTGACGGCGCTCGCGATGGCGATGGACTATTTTGGCGTGAGCAAGAGCGATCCGCAGGCGCAGCTCGAGGACGAGTTGTTTGAGCTGATCCGCTCACCTTCTGGTCTCGACTACTATCGGCGTACGAGTCCGCAGCTTCAGCAAAAAGGAATCCCAGCCAATCAGGTCTACGACAACTTGGTGTGGGCAGCGGAGCAGTACGGCATGCGAGCCTCCTTTTCGGGCAAGCGGCACTGGAAGGAGATCGCGCAGGAAGTTCACGAGGGGCGACCGGTGCTGTTGTCCACGACGCTGACTGCTAGTGGACACATCGTGCTTTTGGTCGGCCTGACGGAAACTGGAGATCTGGTCTGTCACGACCCGTATGGCGACTTTAAGCGCGGCTACAAGAGCAAAGAAGGTGCCTTCCGCATCTATCCGAAGCGCTGCGTGGGCGAACGCCTCAAAGAGGTGAATTCAGACGAAAAGTGGGCGCTGTTTCTCCATCCGGGCGCGTAATCCGGGTCATGGCGCAAGATCCGCCCGGGCGGCGTCTGATAAAGTGGCGCTAGATGAGCTCAGAAGACGTTTCGACGCGGGGCGGCAGTGGTCGGCGGTGGTTTTATGGACTGCTGACGCTGTGTGGAGTCGGTTTCCTCGGGTATCGCGGCTACGGGGCGTTCCAGCAGGAAAAGCGCGAAGAAGCGCAGCGTCGGCACGAGCGGGCGGTTTCTGAACACTGGGCGACGATCAAAGCGGCGCTTGGGCGGGGCGACAATACTTCGGCGCTGTGGTGGCTTGATAAGGCATATCTGGCGGGGAAGGACGACGCGCGGATGCGCTACCTTTTGCCGCACCTGTCGCAGAAGCTCAAGCAGACAGCCGCCATCCTTCCGCACGATGGAGAAGTCACCCAGGTGAGCTTCGTCGCGGGCGGGCAGCGTGCGCTGACGGCGAGCGCCGATGGAATCGCCCGGCTGTGGTCACTCCCCGACGGAAAGCTACTTCGCAAGCTGGACAAGATCGACGGGGTTCTGACTGCGGCTTGGCAGTCTTTGGGGGGCGAGCGAGTGGTGACGCTCGACCAAGAAGGCACCGCTCGCCTTTACGACGAGAGGTCGACGCAGCCAATTGCGCAGCTTGGCGATCCGGGCGGGCCGACGGGTCCACTTTCGCAGATTTCGCTTACCCCATCGGGTGACCGGGTGCTCGCGATCGTAGCGTCCGAGCAGCAGCGTGGGGCGCGGTTGTGGAACGGCGGCGATGGCAAGATCGTCGGCAGGCTCGATGGACACGAGTCGCCCATCTTTTCGGCGCTGCTGAGCCCAAGTGGTCAGCGGGTGGCGACGGCATCTCCGGGGGCCGTGAAGCTATGGAACGCCGCGACGGGAACGCTCATTGCCAGTCTGTTAGGGCACACCGATCAGGTGCGCGACATTGTGTTTTCTCCCGATGGAAAGCGGCTG
>CAYTGC010000387.1:0-4780 GCA_964437195.1 uncultured Myxococcales bacterium
TTTTTCCGTGTTAACGTGCCGCCCCTCATGTCGATTCCGCAAGACGATTTTCGACGAAACTGCGTCGTCGGTGGCCTGCTGATTGCGGCGTTTTTCACGATCGGATCCGCACAAGAAGCCCATGCATCAGATCCGCAACAAGCGGCGGCGCCGACTGATTCCGTCAAACAGCAGGTCAGGCAGCTGATTCGCGAAGCCGGCCAAATGATGGAGCGCAGCGATCGGCGAGGGGCAGCCGCCAGGCTGGAACAAGCACGCGCGCTGTGGAATGAGCCGTCGATCGACTACAACCTCGGGATTGTGTACGGCGAGCTTCAGCAGCCACAAGATGCGGCGCAGGCGCTTGAGCGCTTTGTCCGCACAGCCGATCGCTCGATTGTCCTTCACGAACGACTCGACGACGCAAAGAAACGGCTGGCTGAATACGAACGGACGCTCGGTCGGCTGAGCGTGACCGTCACGATGCCAAGCGGGTCTGCCGATCCGAACCTATTCGTCGACGGAACACTGCGCGCCAAGCTGCCAAACGGAGCCACGCCGCCACCGGGATACTTATTCACGCCGTCGGGCTCACATGAAGTGCGGGTGGCGTCTTCAGGACTGCGCGACTATGCAGTGTCCGTCGATCTCAAAGCCGGAGAGCTGCGAAAACTCGAGGGAATGCTTCTCCCAAGCGGTGTGGCGGATTCGTCGCTGCTGAATTATTCGGCGCCCGCTCCAAGTCCCGAGTCCGCTCCGTTCTACAAGAAGTGGTGGTTCTGGACGGCAGTAGGCGGTGGCGCAGCCGTGATCGCCGGGCTCGCTGGCGCGGCCGCCGCCGGATCGTTCAACCGGCCTGCGCCCGGTTCAGACCTTGACCCAATTGATGTGTCGCGATGAGACGGCTGATCTACTTTCTATCGCTGTTTTTGCTGAGCACGAGCCTTCAGGGCTGCACCGAAACGCCGGATCCGTGTGCCGGATACCCACGCGCGTGTATCGGTGTCACCGTCGAAAATGGACCGCGCAATACCTACCAACTGCTTGTGCGGGTTCTCGATGGATACGGCAGCGTAACGCCGGTGACACCACGGAAGCTTCCACAGCAGCCGCTCGCTTATCCACTGCGCTTCGCGATCCGCTTCGACGAGTTTGACCGCCAGCACAAGGGCATGATCACCTTCGAGATCACGGCGCTCGATTCCGTCGGAGACGCGCTGGGCCAAGTGCAGCGAGCAGTCGCGATCAACTACAGCGAAAAAGCCGCCGTCGGTCTCTCCATTGGGCCCGTGTTCGACATGGCGATGCCCGAGGACTTGCGACCGCCCCCCGACCTCGCGATGCCAGATCTGTCCCCCGTCGATGGCATGCCAGGCGATGGACCAAAATCCGACGGAGGCCCGATCTAACCATCGGCGCAGCGATCACCGATTCCCGCCCTCCGTTGGCCCGTGTAGGACAAGCTCCTCCCCGGCTAAGGGTCAAAGAACATTGCAAGTTTTGTGATAGGGTGCGTAGGGAGTGGGTGAGCGCCTCGGCCTACGGGTAGCTCGCGGAAAGAATGTCCCGACTGCGCATCCAGATCGTCAACCCCGCCGACGGTGGGTTCTTCTACTGGCTCTTCAAGTACTACCTGTTTGCGGCCCTGGGGCTGCTGATGGTGTCACTTCATGTGCTGGTGGCGGTCTACGTGTATTTTGCGCGGACGCTGCCCGAGACGCCGGATCTGTCGCGCTATGCGCAGCTCGCGCCGGGCATTACCGAGGTCTTTTCTGGCGACGGCAGCATGCTGGCAACGCTGGCGAGTGAACGACGCGAGATCCTGCCGCTCGACAAGATTCCTCAGTCGATGATCGATGCCGTGATCGCGATCGAAGATCGTCGATTCTACGAGCATCGTGGACTCGATCTGCGAGGGTTTGTGCGGGCGATGCGCGTCAACTTTCGCGCGGGCCGAATGAGGCAAGGCGGTTCGACGCTGACGCAGCAGGTCGCCAAGGCGTTCCTTGGCGCCGATCGGACGGTGTCTCGAAAAATTCGCGAGGCCATCTTGGCGCGCCGATTGGAGGCTCGCTACACCAAGGCCGAGATCCTTCAGACCTATCTCAATCACACCTTCCTCGGGCACGGCAGCTTTGGCGTCCAGGCGGCCGCAAAGCGTTATTTTGACAAGAGCGTCTGGGAGCTTTCCGTCGAGGATCAGGCGCTGCTGGCGGGGCTGCTCAAAGCCCCGACGCGCTACTCGCCGATCGATCACCCGGAAGCGGCGCAGCAGCGACGGGATATCGTCCTGCACAAGATGGTGGAAGTGGGCAAGCTCGATGAAGCGACGGCCGCGAAGCTCTACGGCAAGCCGATCGTGCTACAGCAGCGACGAGACAACTCGCGCGATGTGTCACCCTATTTCGTCAACCACGTCCGCAAAGAGCTGATCGCCGCGCTCGGTGAGCGGCGCGTCATGGAAGACGGTCTGCAAGTCGAAACCACCGTTCAACCAGTCCTCGATGTGCTGGCTACGGAAAATGTCGACTTTGCGGTGCGCCGCCTCGACAAGCGCCAAGGCTTCCGCGGGGCGGAAACGAACCTTGATCCCGACGCACAGCGGGTCTTTTTGCTCCGCGCGCAGAAGCGCTATGCCGATCCGCTCAAGGAAGACACGCTGTATCTGGGGCTGGTCACGGCGGTGCGGCCCACCGGAGCAACGGTTCAGGTAGGTCCGCACACGACAGAACTACCGCTGAACAACATGCTCTGGGCAGCTCGGTACAACCCTCGCGATCCAACCAACGATCGGCTGATCTTGTCGGCCTTTGAGGCGCTGAAGCCGGGCGACGTGATCTGGGTCAAGCTCGCGTGGCGGTCCAACCTGGCGAAGTTTAGCGACTTCGTCTACGCACCGATTACGCCCTACAGCACGCCGGAAGCCAAGCCGCAGGCGCAGGGTGTCCAGCCGACCAAGCCGCCGCAGCGTCCCGTGGTTGCCGCGCCCGCGCCAGCCGGAGATCGGGCCCAACCCGTCCGAGCCGCGGCAGCCTCGCCGCAACGCACACCAGCGAAGACGGGCACTCGTCCCCAAGGTTCGACGCGACCGGGCCTGGCTGCAACACGACCGGGCGGAAGAGGAACGCAACCAGGCCGAGGTGGCAGCGGTCGTGTTGGAGGAAATCGCCCAGGACAGCCAGGAACCAATGTGAAGCCAGGCACGGGCACAGCGGTCGCAGGTACCAAGCCCGGGGCAGGAAGACCCACTGGAGCCGCAAAACCGCCCGCAGCGGGAACCAGTGTGCCCAAACCGCAGCAGCCGTCCATCGCCCAGAACAAGCCACCAACGACGGATTCACCGGAGGCTCGACCGCAGCAGTACGGGCGACCCAGCTATGTCCCGGGCACCGGCGTGTTTGTCCCTACCGAAGGCGATCCTCGGCGAGCCGGCGTTCCTGCGGTACAGCCAGGCAAGCGCCAGGAAGTCGGCGAAGCGGTCTGGCTGCCCCCGCAGCAGCGCAAACCACCACCGAGCGGACCACGCGAAGTTGTGCTGGAGCAGAGCCCACGCCCACAAGGTGCGCTGCTGAACTTTGACATTCGCAGCGGCTACGTTCTCGCGATGGCGGGTGGCAGCGACTACGACCGCTCGGAATTCAACCGTGTCGTTCAGGCGTGCCGCCAGCCGGGCAGCGCCTACAAGCCGATCTACTATTCGCTCGCGCTCGACCGAGGCTACAGCTACGACACGATGTGGAATGACAAGGTCAAGGTCGAGATTGATCCGGTCACCGGCGAGCAGTGGTTGCCGACGAACATCGACGGAAGCTATGGCCAGCAGGTGAATCTGGAGCGAGCGCTCATCTGGTCAAAAAATCCGCCGGCCTTGGAAGTCTTCAAGACCATGGGCAAAAAAGACGTCGAAGGCTGGGCTCGACGGCTCGGAATGACGACTCCGATCCACGCCGACGACGCGCTCGCGCTCGGTGCCTCGTGTGTTCGGATGGATGAGCTGTCGAAGAGCTTTGCGCTGTTCGGTCGCAGTGGCCGCCCAGTCGATCTCGTGACGGTCAAGCGAGTGGTTTCGCGCTCCGGCGAGGTGCTGCTCGACAACAGCGCGTGGGACGATCCAATGCTCGACGGACGGAGCCGTCTCGAACGGGTCATTGCTCAGGCGGGAAGGCAGAAGCGTCCTGTCATCGCGCCGCGCACAGCGTACCTGACTGGCACGCTGCTCCGACGAGTGGTGTCACAAGGTCACAGCAAGCCAATCCGCGATGCAGCCATCATCGCGGCTGGAAAAACGGGTACCTCAAGCCGCACGTCCGACGTCTGGTTCGTCGGTTTCACTTCGCGCTGGCTGACATCTGTTTGGATTGGCGACGACACCTATGAGCGTCAGCTCGGCTATGCCGACGCCAGCTTCACACTCAGCGTGCCGATGTGGTCGCGTTACGTTTACCACGCCAACCGCGACGCGCCGCTTTCGGAAGTGCCGGAACGTCCACCTAACATCAAGCCGACTGATCGCGGTGGTCCGCTCATCGTGGGATTCCCACCACCGCCGAGTGCCGGAGTGCGTCCCGACGGAACTCCGTATGAACTACCGGAGAATCTGCGCGATCTTCCGACGGCCCCGAAGGGAACCCGACCGCCAAAGATCTTCTAGCGCTGCGGTTCGGTTGGCTGCAGGCGCCCGGCAAATGGGCGTGGCATTTTTCCACGATCGTGTTGCTTCTTTCCCCGCCCAAACCACTGCCTCCAGTGCCCGCGAGCCGTGCGGTTTCGCCAACTTCCGGGGAACTGCAAATTTTTCTAT
>CAYTGC010000388.1:0-4731 GCA_964437195.1 uncultured Myxococcales bacterium
GTGCGTTTTCACGACGGACGGTACTTCGAATACAGCGGCAATACCGAACAGATGCTCGAACAGATTCGCGCCTGGAATCCCGCAGACGTCGATGGATATCTCCGTTTTATCGCGGAATCGGAACGAATCTTTAAGGTTGGTTTTGAGCAGCTTGGCGACGTTCCCTTCCACAACCTGACCGACATGCTCAAGATCGTGCCGCAGATGCTAAGGCTCCGGTCGCATCTGTCGGTGTATTCGCTAGTCAAGCACTTCATCAGGCATCCAGACCTGCGCGTGCTGATGTCGTTTCACCCACTGCTCGTTGGGGCGAATCCGTTCAAGACGACATCGATCTACGCCCTGATCCTCTACCTGGAGCGCAAGTGGGGCGTCTGGTTTGCCAAAGGTGGTACCGGCGCAATTGTCAAAGCGCTGGTCGATTTGTTTGTCGAGCTGGGCGGCGACGTTCGTCTAAACACCAAAGTCGAGCAGATTCTCGTTGAAGGCGGCGGATTAAAGCCCAAAGTCAGCGGCGTCCGGCTCGCGGGTGGCGCCGAGCTTCCAGCGGACATCGTTGTCAGCAACGCCGAAGTTGGTTTCACCTACCGCTATCTATTGCCCGAGGACGCGCGTCGCCACTTCACCAACGAGCGCGTTGAGAACATCAACTATTCGATGGGCCTGTTCGTGACGTACTTTGGCACCAAGCGGCGCTATGACGACGTCGCGCACCACACGATCTCACTCGGACCGCGGTATCGAGAGCTGCTCGACGATATTTTCGTGAAAAAGACACTCGCGGATGACTTTTCGCTCTATGTCCACAGGCCGACCGCCACCGATACGTCGCTGGCTCCGCCGGGTGGAGATGCGTTCTACGCGCTATCGCCGGTTCCTCATTTGGGGGCTGACAAGCCAGTGGATTGGTCGACGGAAGCAGAGCGATATCGCGACAAGATTTATTCTTTTTTGGAACAGACGATGCTGCCCGGGCTGCGCGACCAAATTGTCACCTCGCGGTGCGTCACTCCCATCACCTTCCGGGATGATCTGTCGTCGATGTACGGCTCCGGTTTTTCGGTCGAGCCGACGCTGCTTCAGTCCGCCTATTTCCGCCCTCACAACATCAGCGAGGACGTCGAGGGTCTCTTCATCGTAGGCGGTGGCACACATCCAGGCGCTGGCATGCCAGGCGTGCTTTCCACCGCCAAGGTTGTCGACCGCTTGATACCCCGGCTGGCGGGCGCTCCCGAGGGAGCACCCATCGCTGGCTCGCACGCCGCGTATGTCTAGTCCTCCGACGACGGCGCTTCGGACCACGGGAAGCGCGCAGGTCCTGACGCAAGCGGATTTGCGGCTGTGCCAACAGCACATCGCGCACCACAGCAAGAGCTTCTATTTGTCGTCGCTGCTTTTGCCCAAGTCGATCCGACATGAGGCCTGGGCGCTCTATGCGTTCTGTCGACAGGCCGACGATGCGGTGGATGGCGACAATCCTGGCGACGGCACGGTCCCGCAACATGCTCCGACGGAAGCAGCCCAGCTTGCGGCTGTGGCGAACCTGCGCAGGAAGCTGGCCGCAGTCTATCGCGGGGAACCCGGTGCGGGAGCCAGTCACGCCATCGATCGCGCCTTTGCCCAGGTGGTATCGAGGACGCGAATGCCCCAGGCGCTTCCGGCTCGACTTCTCGACGGCATGGAACAAGACGCACGCGGTCAGCGCTACACAAGCTGGGACGACCTGTACGGCTACTGTTTCAATGTGGCAGCGACGGTGGGCTTGATGATGACCTGCGTGATGGGACACAAACTCCCTTCGGCGCGGCTGCCTGAAGTGCTGCTGCGTGCCTCGGATCTGGGTGTGGCGATGCAGCTTACCAACATTGCGCGGGACGTCGGGGAAGACGCTCGGCGGGGTCGCGTGTACTTGCCTGATGCGCTGCTTTCCAAACACGGGCTTTCAGGTGATTCGGTGCTGACCCAGGCACAAAGTGGTGCGGGGCCAAGTGATGCGCTGCGGGCCGCTGTCGCCGAGCTTCTGGCGGTCGCTGATTCCCACTACGCTGCTGCCGAGGTCGGGATTGCGATGCTTCCCGATGGGGCGCAGTGGGCCATTCGCAGCGCGAGCCGGATTTATCAGCGGATCGGACGGGCCCTTCGAGCGCAGGGATTTGACTCGCTCCGCGTTCGGGCGCGGATTTCGGCCCCGCACAAGCTGCTGCTGGTGCTGTTTGCCTATCTGCGCGGCCTCTGGCCTTCGGCTCGGCGGATTTCGGTCGTTGCCTCTCACGGTCCAGCCGACGAGCTACTTCTGCGCTTTTGCAGTGAGGTGCAGCTTCTTTCGTAGCGGCGCACGCTAGTCGTGTGGTGCCGTCGGTGGCTGCGGACTCGGTGTGGGCATCGGGACGGCTTCCGACAGTGCCGCGATGACCCGTTCGACCGATACACTCTGTCCCTCAAAGTGGACAAACCGTCCCGAACTGCGCGTCGCAGACGATGTACACGGATCGAAAGGCACCGTCGGTTCTTGGTTGGTAAGACGTCCAAACACCGAGTGTGTGCCCGGCAGTACGCAGCCCGTTTCGCGCTGGTGGTAACAGACGCAGCGCGGATCGATCGTGCGCTCCAGTGCTCGCCACATTCGACTTGCTGCCGTACGGTCGTCTGTTTCTGGCGGGAGCTTGTCGGTGCTTCCCTGCGACAAGTTGACCGTCGCAGGACAGGTCGGATTGGGCTTCGGTTCGGCGGATCCGTGGTACTCGAACCGCACAACTTTCTGCATCGCTTCAAGGCCGGAAAACAGCGCAAACATCAAGTTGTCGATGGAATGGGCCACATCTGAGGCGCGGGTGCAGCCGCCGCAGGCGTAGGTCGGAAACGAACTACAGCCAGAGCACGTCGAGAGGTTGCAGCGGTGGGCGGTGTTTTGCAGCAGCGCCAACGCGCCGAGCTCGCGATACAGAGTCAGGGCGCGATCATCGCCAAAGTCATAGCCAAGGTGCGGTGCGGTGATCGTAACGGGCCGCGCCTTGGTCATCTCGGCTGGAGCGCGCAGGACGAAAAAGCCGTTCCAGCGGTTGGCCCGCTCGGTCAGTACCCAGTGTCTGGTCGCGGTGACCGTATCGGTAATTTCCTCGGCCTTGTATCCCATTCCGTCGGCGTACGCCGCAAAGCTCGGGCAGTCTGATGAAGCCCACGCCAGCGCCACGTTGTACGCGGCCATCCACTGTGCCGTTCCGCGGGCAGTCGGCACCATGGGTCCACCGTCACGACCGACAAACGGAAGCTCGCGCAGATACTGCACCAGATCGAGGCTACGTCCCGGCAGACAGCTCGAACTGCCGCTGCCCGCATCAACGGGTGGCGTCGGGGTAGGAGGCTGGATGGTCTGGGTTTGGCCAGGGCAGCCGCACAGAAGCAGAGCGCTTACTGCAGCGGCTCCACAGGTGGACGCGTGCATTCCATGGGCTATGCCATGGCTGGGGTCGAAGGGGAAGTGCTGACACCACCAGACGAGGCGGAAAGCGGCGCGAGCGGGGCTGCGCTTGGGGTCGGTTCCAGCACACTATCGAGCACGGTGCGGACGTTGCTGACGATGACGAAGGACATCTCGTTTCGCACGTCCTGCGGGACTTCGAGCACGTCTTTGCCATTGCGCTCGGGCAAAAACACCGTCCGGATGCCGGCGCGGTGAGCGGCGAGCACCTTGGACTTGATTCCACCGACGGGCAGAACCGCGCCACGCAGCGTCACTTCGCCAGTCATTGCGACATCAGACCGCACCTTCCGTCCGGTCAGAAGCGACACAATGGCGGACAGAATCGCCGTGCCTGCCGACGGTCCGTCCTTGGCAATCGCACCTTGTGGGACGTGTAGGTGGAGGTCCATGTTCTCGAAGAAGCCCGGGTCAACATTCAGCTCCGTCGAGTGAGCGCGTACCCACGACAGCGCCGCCTGCGCCGATTCCTTCATCACGTCGCCGAGCTTGCCCGTAAGCTGGAGCTTGCCCTTGCCTGGCATCGCCGTCGCTTCGACGAACAGGATGTCGCCGCCCACTGGCGTTACCGCAAGTCCAGTTGCGACGCCGGGGCAGTTGGTGTGCTCGGCGATATCGTGGAAGAACTTGATCGGGCCGAGGTATTCAGCCACATCCACTTTGTCGACGACGACCGGCTTCTTTTCGGCGTCAGCTGCCGGGGGTGGCTGCTCGGCAATCTTCATCGCGACGCCACGAATCACCGACGCAAGCTCTCGCTCGAGGTTGCGGACGCCCGCTTCTCGGGTGTGGCGCTCGATGATCTCGGCGATGGCGGTTTCCGTGAACTGGATCTGATCCGGCTTGAGACCGTGCTCACCCACTTGCTTGGGTAGAAGGTGCCGCTCGGCAATCTTCTGCTTTTCGGCGATGGTGTAACCCGGAATCTCGATGATCTCCATGCGGTCACGCAGCGCGATGGGAATCGTCTCGAGCGTGTTCGCCGTGCAGATAAAGATCACCTCCGACAGATCAAACGACACCTCGAGGTAGTGATCCGAGAAGGCGTTGTTTTGCTCGGGATCGAGGACCTCGAGGAGCGCGCTCGACGGATCGCCGCGATAGTCGTGCCCCAGCTTGTCAATCTCGTCGAGGAGAATGACCGGGTTTTTGCTGCTGACGCGCTTCATTGCTTGGATGATGCGACCGGGCAGCGCTCCGATATACGTCCGACGGTGACCGCGGATTTCCGCTTCGTCACGCACGCCACCGAG